>DGUD01000045.1 GCA_002393865.1 Treponema sp. UBA4319 | reverse complement strand
ACCGCCGACCTGAACGACGTGAACATGATTGACCCGTGGCACCTGGAGGCATACGGCAAGACTACGGTGAACTACAACCGCGACATAGAGATTTTCCCGGTGCTGGACGCTATTTTCAAAGGAATCTACGGAAGCAACCCCTATAAGTCGCCCACGGATATGGGCGTGAACATGGCGGGCTACTGCATCTATGACGACGACGCCTGCTGTGAGGCGAGCCGGCAGGAGATTATCCGCCGCTACTATGTTACGCTGAACCGCTTGGTTGAGGGCTCCGCCGCGGAGTCCGAGGTGGATAAGATCGAGCTGCTGATGAAGCAGGCGCAGATTTCCACGGACGACCGCCGCGTGACAGTGGCCGCAAAGGAGCGCGCTGCCCGCGCCAAGCTGCCCGCCGCCGCCATAGAGCTTGCCGACGGCACCATCATCACGTCTGAGGCATCCGATCTGCTGGGCACCAGCGCCGCCCTCATCCTGAACGCGACGAAGCATCTTGCTGGTCTTGACCACAAGCTCAAGCTTATTCCCAAGGAGATGATAGAGCCTATCCAGAGGATGAAGGTGACATACCTGAGCGGCAACAATCCCCGCCTGCATTCGGACGAGGTGCTCGTGGCGCTCGCCATGCTCTCCCAGGAGGATCAGAACTGCCGCCGTGCGCTGGAGCAGCTGCCCCAGCTCCGGGGATGCCAGCTCCATACCAGCGTCATCCTTTCCGAGGTTGACCGCAAGATTTTCAAGAAGCTGGGGGTTGACGTTACCTGCGAGCCGGTCAGCAAGAAGCAGAAGCCGCTTATCGGGTGACGGTGCGGCTTATTCAGATGGGTCTGTCTCAAAAGTCTTCCAGAAAATGCTGTTGAGGCATCTGGAATACCGTCAGAATGTTTCAAATCCTTATTTCATAAGGATTTGAAACATTCTGATTGAGCCGTTTTCAGAAGGCTTTGCCTTCTGAAAACGGCTCAGGTGCGCTTTACGAGCGCGAAGAGCTGCCTGCGCGTGATTGTGGTGTAGACGGGGCGCCCGTGCGGGCAGTGCGGGTCGGGCAGTTTGAGCGCTTCTTCCGCTATCCATGTGGCGGTTCCGCTGTCCAGGACGGTGCCGTCCATAACCGCCGCGCGGCATGCCGCCGAGGCCGCCGCCGCATTCATCATGTCGTGCGGGTTGATGCGCCTGTCCAGCAGGTCGTGCGCGAGGTCTGCCTCCGTGCCCTTCCAGCGGATGGGGACGGTGGTGAATTCCCATCTGCCGCCGCCGCAGTTCCTGCCGGTGAACCCGGCTTCCTCCAGTTTTTCCTTGAGCGCCTCTATGTACTTGTCGTCGGCGCTGCTTTCCGTCTGTACGGTGTAGGGGACGAGCAGAGCCTGCTTTTGCCCGGCTCCTGCCATAATCTGGTTGTACAGGTAGCGCTCATGGGCGGCGTGCTGGTCTATGATGTAGAGCGTGTCGTCTTTTTCCGCGATGAGGAATGTGCCCAGCGCGCAGCCTACAAAGCGGAACGAATCGTTCCTGTGCTGCGTGGCGGCGGATGCAGTGTATTCCTTCTGCTTTTGTGCCGTTGCCGGGTCTTGAGCCGCTGTTCCCCCTAGCACAGCCTGCATTCCCTGCGAGAAATCTTTCATGACGGCCTCCGCGTATGATGAGGCCGGGGTGTCATTGTGCGCCGCGCTTTTGCCAAAGAAGGCGCTGCGGGAGTCTGCCGCCACCGTGCCTCGCTGGACGGAGGCATAGGAGACGCTTCTGGGGGCAAGGTAGCGTCCCACGAGGCTGGCCCCGCTCCCGCTGTCGCGATGGCCTTCTGTTCCGGCATCTGATGCCGCGCTCACAATCCGCTCGCCCGCCGCAAAATCAAAGCCCGGCGTCTGCGGGGCATCCGCGCTGTCCTCTGCCCGCATCATGGTGCGAACGGTGTGCTGGCGGAAGAAATTCCTGACGGTGCCGCTCAGCCCGTGGTGGAGCGGGGCGATGTCCTTGAATCGCGCCTCCCGCTTTGCGGGGTGTATGTTGAAGTCCACCAGCTCCGGGCTCATGGTGACGAAGAGGCAGGCTGCCGGGTGCAGCCCGTTCGGGAAGTATCCCTGGCAGCCGTATTCGATTGCCTGCACCAGGGAATACTCCGTGATGCGCCTGCCGTTCACGTAGATATAGATGTCCTTGCGGCTGTTGCGGCAGACGGAGGGCTCCCCGATGACGAGCGTGAAGCTCCATCCGTCCGCAGCGGCGCCTGACTTTCCCTGAATCTCATAGAAGAGCTCCGGGCTTTCAGGGAAACCGAGCGCCTCGGTGCAGCGCTCCGTGAGCGTTTGTCCCGCAGGCAGGCTCAGCTTTTCCTCCCCGTCGGCTGAGAAGATGTATGCGATGTCGGGGCGGGGAAGGGCTTTTTCCGCGAACATGCTGCGGCAGAGCATCCCCTCGCTGGCGGGGCGCTTGAGGAATACCCGGCGGGCAGGGAAATCCTCGAAGAGCCCTGCTGTCTGCACGATGGTGCCCGCCACAGGCGTCACTGCCTCCAGCACATGATTTTCGCTGACGGAGGCGCGCATATTCCAGCCGCCGCTCGTGATGCTGAGCCTGCTTACTGCTGCCATGGACGCGAGCGCCTCCCCCCGGAAGCCGAGCGTGCGCAGGGCGAGCAGATCCTTCTCCGTCGCGATTTTGCTCGTCGCGTGGGGGCGCGCGCAGTTTGCGAGGTCTTCCTTCGTCATGCCGCAGCCGTTATCCGCCACGCGGATTTTTTCTATGCCGCCGCCCGTTATCTCGACCCTGATGCTGCTCGCGCCGCTGTCCACGGCATTGTCCATCAGCTCGCGGACGATGGCGCATGGACGGTCTATGACTTCTCCTGCCGCGATTTTCCGTGCGACCTCAGGGGGAAGTGTCCGTACTGCGTTCTGGTGCTGTTCTTGCATGCTGGCCTTCCTCTGTCAGGCGTTGCGGGTGCCGTTCAGCTCCATGCCGCTGTTAAAGAGATCCAGCACTGGCTCGTCAGGCTGCGCGGGTGTTTTCCGCGTCTTTTTTGCAGGGGCGCTGGTCTCCTTCTCTTCTTCCTGAGCGGATGCATCGTCCGGGCTGTTCATGAGTATCTGGATTTTGCCTTCGATGGCATCCAGCTCCTTCTCCATGCCTCTGGCGAGCTTTATGCCTTCCTCGAAATCCTTGATGGCGTCCTCGATGCTGATGTCGCCGCGTTTTATGTCCTCGGAAAGATGCTCCAGCTTCTGCAGCTTCTCCTCAAAATTATACATCGCTTTGTTCCTCCGTGTCTGTTCCTAGGGCAGAGCTGCATGCAGCCCCCGCTGTTCTGGAATGAGAGCCGCCCGTAAAGCTTTTTGCCTGCCGGGCAGTTTTTCTGTCTTATTTGCAAAATGATAGTATCATTGTGATAATAAATTGTCTTACCTGTCTCATTTGCTGCGGCTGCTTCCCTCCGCAGCGCCGCCATCAGGAATGCTTTCTGTTACCTGTGCGCGTATCCTGCCCGCTGCGGGGCGAATGCAGAGCTGCGCGCCGGCCGTGACGTCGGCTGCGCTGCGGATAATCTTGCCCGTCGCGCCGTCGGTGACCATCGCGTAGCCTCGCCGGAGTACTGCCTCCGGGCTGCATGCCTCAAGCACCCGCACGCATTGCCCGATGGAATTCCTGCGTGAGTCGATGATGCGGCTCATGGTCTGCTCAAGCGTGCTGCGAGCGTCCTCCAGCCGGGCAAGCAGCGGCTGCTCCTTGCTGCGGAACTGGAGCTCCATGCTTTCCGGCGTGAACGTCCTGAGCGTGAGACGGAGCCTTTGCAGCCGGCTCTCTATATTCGTGCGCAGCTCGTTCCGGCTGGCCTGCAGCTGCTGCACGATATCGTCCTTGATCGGGATGACCAGCTCTGCCGCCGCGCTGGGGGTGGGTGCCCGCTTGTCCGCCGCAAAATCGCAGAGCGCCCAGTCGAT
The DNA here is from genome assembly GCA_002393865.1 of Treponema sp. UBA4319. Classification (GTDB taxonomy): domain Bacteria; phylum Spirochaetota; class Spirochaetia; order Treponematales; family Treponemataceae; genus Treponema_D. The sequence goes on along the minus strand of DGUD01000045.1, from coordinate 5,222 downwards.
TTCATGCCCGACGGCAGAGACCACCGGGATTGCCGATGCCGCTACCGCGCGCACGACGATTTCCTCGCTGAAGGGCAGCAGGTCTTCCAGGGAACCGCCGCCGCGCCCTACGATCAGGACGTCGCAGAGCCGCCAGACATTTGCCGCCCGTATCATCCTGACGATGCTTTCCGCGGCGCCTTCGCCCTGCACGATGGCCGGCAGCACGATGACGCTTACCTTGTCGTTCCGGCGGCGGGCAATCTGCAGGATGTCCCGCAGCGCTGCCCCCGTGGGGCTGGTGACGACGCCCACCGTCCGGGGAAAAAAGGGAAGCGGCCGGCGGCGCGACTCGTCAAAAAGCCCTTCTTCGGCGAGCCTCCGCTTGCGTTCCTCTATCATCTCCATGATGTCGCCGCTTCCTGCCTTCGTCATGGAGCTGATGATAATCTGGTAGTTGCCCCTCGGCGGATATACGCTGACGGCGCCCCGCACCTGCACGAGCATGCCGTCCTTGGGGGTAAATGCGAGCGATGCCGCCCGCCCCCTGAACATCACGGCGCTTATCTGCGCCCCGTTGTCCTTGAGCACGAAGTAGAGGTGCCCGCTTGCGTTGGGGCGGAAGTTCGAGATTTCCCCCTTGAGCTGCACGGAGGGAAACGTTCCTTCGAGCATGGTCTTGATGAGACCGGTGAGCTGTGAGACGGTAAAGACCTTGTCTTCCGTGGCTTCCTGTTCTGCTTCCATCGCCTGCCGCACCGTTCCCTAGAGGATTTTCTCCATGCCGATTTTCTGCGGCTTCAGCCCGCAATGCTCGTAGAACTGCAGGGCTGCCTTGTTCTCCGTCCAGACGTTGAGCGTCACGTTGTAGCAGCCCTCTTGTCTGGCGAATTCCAGCACATGCTTGTAGAGGGCGCTGCCGACATGCTTGCCGCGCGCGGATTCGTCCACGCAGAGATCGTCGATGTAGAGCGTCCTGATGTCTGTGAGGATGTTGTCATCCAGATGCTGCACGAATATGCAGAACGCGTAGCCGATGACGTTTTTGCCGTCGTCCATCACAAAAATGGGGCGCGTGTCGTCGGTGATGATTTCCTGCAGCTGCGCCTCCGTGTATTTCGTGGTGCCGCCCTTGAACAGATCCGGGCGCCCTTCGTGGTGTATCGTCAGAACTTGCCGGAGCAGCCGCATGATGTCCGCGCTGTCGCTTGCTTTTGCCCGCCGTATTTCCATAGGAACCTCCGCTGCGGGCAAGCTCTCCGATACGCTCGCAAAAGCCGGTCGGCTTTGCATCTGCCTCTTCGGACAGGCGCGCCCGCGCATGCCCACTATAGCTTTTTTCGGTAAAAAAAACAATGCGTCGTACCGGGGGCAGGCAAGGGATGCGGTATGAAAAAATGCGCGGAGACGGAAAATCGCCCGGTACTGCCGTTGCAGCGCGCTGCGCTACAAGCCGCGGTAGCGGGCGATGCCCCTCCTCAGGGAGCGCTTTTTTGCTGTAGTCTGGCCGTGTCGGTGTGCGGCGCCTCGCGTAATGCTGCGCTTCCGGCTGGATTCCCTGCTTTTTTTACGCCGGAACGCGAAGTTTTTGGGGCTTCCCTTAAATTCGCTCCGGAATTCTCCGATAATGACAGCGATGAAATCTATCGTGTTCTTGTATGCTGGCTTTTCTTCTGGCCATGCGTTCGATATATTGTTTTCCTCCCAGTCTGCCTGCGGGCGAGCGCTCGCGTGGGCAAAAACAGTTCCGGGGGCGGCCGGCGTCGTGGTGGCCGCTGTTCCGGGGACTGAGGGGCGCGTGCGGGAGGCGCTGGATGCCTGCGGCCTGCAGGGCGCTGAGCTTGTGGTGCAGCCCGCGTGGACGACCGCGCAGCTTCTGGCGCAGCTTGCGGCTTCCGCTGCGGGTGCCCGCGCTGATTGCGCTGTCTATGCGGCGGCAGACTGCCCCTTCCTTGATGCTGGGCTGACCGCGGAGCTGCTCGGCGCGCACGAGCGCTACCTTGCTGAATACAGCTTTGCCGACGGTTATCCGGCGGGGCTTGCGCCGGAAGTCATCGCCACCGGTACGCTCGCAATCCTCGCGGAGCTGGCGGCTGGCTCCCAGAAGGCGGCCGGAGACGCCCCCGTGGCGGAAGGCTGCATCTTCAATGTGATAAAAGGCGACATCAATTCCTTCGAGATAGAGACCGTGATAGCGCCGGAAGACTTCCGTATGCTCAGGCTTTCGTTCTGCTGTACCTCCAAGGCTGGCAGCCTTGCCTGCGCCCGGCTCTTTGAGCTTGCCCGCGGGCAGGGGGCGGCGGATGCGCTGTCTCTTTCGCGCCTTGCTGCCCGCTCTGCCGGCGTGCAGCGGACGGTGCCTGCTTTCTACAATATCCAGATTGCTGCGAACTGTACGTCCGCAGCCTTGTACAATCCGTATCCGGCGCTTTATAAAGAAAAGAATGGTGTGCTGCCGTTTGCTGCCGGGAACCCGCAGCCCGCCGATATGGGCAGGAAGGATTTCCGCTCCGTGCTGGAAGCCGCCGCCGCCTTGTCCGGGACGGCTGTCATCGGGCTCGGCTCGTTCACGGAGCCGTTGGCTGTGCAGGGCATAGAGGCCTACGTGCAGGACGTGCTCTCCTTTCCCGGCCTGTCCGTGCTGATAGAGACGGACGGCTCTCTGGTGACCGAGGCTCTTGCCGACAGCATTGCCGCTGTGGCGCGGCAGGCGCCCCCCCGCACGAACGGTATGGATGCCGTCACCTGGATTGTGGCGGTGGACGCGGTGAGCGAGGAGACCTACCGTGCCGTGCATGCGTTGCCGCCGGAGCTTGGTGCCGAGGGGCAGGGGACGAGCCTTGCCGGGGCGGTACAGGCGCTGGGCGTGCTTGCCGCTCGTTTCCCCGGCGCGGTCTATCCGCAGTTCGTGCGCATGAACAGGAACGAGCACGAGCTGGAGCAGTTCTACCGCCTCTACCATGACGCGGCGTCGGTGAGCGGCGGCAAGCTCATCATCCAGAAGTACGATTCGTTCTGCGGGCTGCTCCCGGATGAGAAGCCGGCAGACCTCTCGCCCCTTGGGCGGCAGGCGTGCTGGCACCTGAAGCGCGACATGTGCGTGCTGCCGGACGGAAGCGTGCCGCTGTGCCGGGAGTACGTGCTGGACGCTCCCGTGGGGAACGTGCTGAAGGAGCCGCTTGCCGACGTATGGGAGCGCGGGCGAGATGTGCTGGTGCGGCAGCTTGATACGCAGTATGACGAAAAGTGCAGGAAGTGCGATGAATACTATACCTTCAACTTTTAACCAGCAGCAGGTGGAGCGTACTGTCCTTGGCGGCGCCGAGCCCATCAGGAAGGTGCAGATGCCAGTCACCTGTATCGTGCTCAACCGCATGAGCCGCCTGTACCGCAGCCGCTGCTTTTCGGCATTGCTCGGCTGCGGTTTTGAGCGGATTGTCAGCGTGGAGCAGCGCAGCCCCAGCTACAACACGGAGCAGCTCTCCCTGGAATTCCCTGAGGTGAAATTCGTCGTGCTGCCGGAAGGCGTGACGGTGGGGGATATGATAAATATCGGCATGGCGGAGACGGACAGCCGCTACGTGCTTATGCTGTACGACGACTTGTGCGGCGGCGCCTTCTCCTTTACGGCGGCGCTGGCGGCAAAGCTTGCTGCCTTGGAGCAGTTCTGCGTCTGCCCGCGGCTCGTCACGTCAGACCAGCAGAACCTGCCCGTCCGTTTTACGCCGGGCGTGAACCACTCGTCGTTCAATGTGGAATCGTCGCTCGCCATCGCGGACAAGGCGCTCACGCTCTATCCGGCGGATCTGGCGGGCTTCTATGACCGGGAGAAATTCATCCGTCTGGGGGGCTTCGACTGCACCATAAAGGCGCCGTACTGGCAGAAGCTTGATTTGTTCTTCCGCTCATGGCTCTGGGGCGAGCGGATTTCCCTCGCCTCAAGCTTTGTGCTCAGCTATGCGGGCGACAGCCCTCAGGAGGACAGGACTGCGGACATCTCTTACCTCCGCTTCTACCTGAAGAACCTACTGCCGGTGTTCAGGAACGACCACGGGGAGATTCCCTTTGGCCACTTCTTCTCCTTCAAGGCGAGGAGCTCCTGCGGGCTGAACGAGGCGTTCCGCTTGTTCCGTGAGGCACGGCGCTGGACAAACCTGAATAAATACCGCTTTAAGACGGATGCTGTTTTGCTGACCGAGAACTGGGGCGCTACGGGGGATGAAAAATGAGGCTGATGAATTTGTTTGACCGCAAGAAGAAACGGACTGTCCTGATTGTGCAGTGCCGCCTCTCGTCAACGCGGCTGCCGCGCAAAGCGCTGCTTCCGCTGGGGGGCAAGACGGTGCTCGAATGGGTGCTCGCGTCCATGAAGAAGGTCTCCGCCGACAGCTATTACCTTGCCGTCGATACGGACAGCGCCGCCGAGCTTGAGGGTATCGCGCGCTCCTGCGGCTACGAATGCTTCGCGGGCTCCAAGGAGGACGTGCTTGACCGCTTCTGCAAGGTCATAGAGCTTTCCAAAGCCGATGTGGTTGTCCGCGCGACTGCCGACAATCCCTTCCTCTTCTACGAGGCGGCGCAGGATCTGCTGGACGAATATAAGGATCGCAGCTCCGCCGCGCAGGTGGATTATATTACCTGGCAGGGGCTGCCGCACGGCTCCGGCGTCGAGATTTTTGATGCCCACTCGCTGCTGCTTGCGGCTGCGCAGACCGAGCTGCCCTATGACCATGAGCATGTGGGGCCTGCGCTGTACAACCATACGGATACCTTCAACTGCCTCTTTATCCGTGCCCCGCGGAAGTTCTACCATCCTGACTTGCGCACGACCATAGACGAACGCAGCGACTATCGGAGAGCCTGTGCGCTTGTCCGCGCAGTCTCCGGCACTGCGCCGGTGCAGGAGCCGTATACGGTGCAGCAGATTCTGGAGGGGCTGTCCCGCGACGACGTCCGCTATCCGGTGCTCTTTGTGCCGAGCGTGCGTAAAGGAAAGGGCACGGGGCACCTGCGCCGCTGCCTTGACCTTGCGCTCAAGACCGGGGGGGATGTCCTTGTTCCCCCCGACGCGGATCTCCCGCAGTGCGACAGCCTTGTGAAGGATGCGGAAGGGCAGGGGCTGCAGTCATACCAGATTGTCCGCGACATCACCCGTGCCTCCCAGTATTGCGTGGCTGTCACGGATTTGTTCGTGACGGACGCTGCCTTTGCCCGGAAGCTGGCGGGACTGTGTCCCGTTGTGG
>DGUD01000171.1 GCA_002393865.1 Treponema sp. UBA4319 | reverse complement strand
TTCGGAGTGGCATGGTCCATTTCTTGGTCGCTTCAAAAGTGGATAGGTATAATGCTTTAAGAAGAGCCTGATTACTCGGAAAAACGCTTCTTTGACGGTTCAGCTTGCGATAAGTGGCATTGAGACTTTCGATGGCGTTGGTAGTATAGATGACAGTTCTTACCTCTGATGAGAACTTGAAAATCGGACAGATTGCATCCCAGTTATCGTACCGAAGATATCCAATCATATTCAAAAAATATTGTACACTTCTTTTTAATCAGATTTGCAATATGAACACGCCATTCTCCGCCATTTTCATCATAAAGGCTTTTTCACCTCGTGATTTAGCTTTTTTTATAGGGATTTTCTGCACGCCCCAAGGATGGTCGCCCCGAATTTGGAAGAATAGCCGCCCTGAACTTGGAAGGACGGGCATACCATCCTGAGGAACGGAGGTTTTCCCTCCCGCCGCATGATTTCATACAGGTAAAACCGTTATGTGGGTATATACAAAGACGCCCCGTGCGGAACCGTAAGTTCCGGGCGGGGGCTACGCATCGAGGGGGAAAATAACGGAATTCTGCTTCTTCGGCCTCATGCCGTGCTGGCGCTTAGAATTTGGCCAGGTATTTCTCGTTGACGCCGGCTCCCGTGGAATAGAACGCGAGCACTTCGACGGCAAATTTCTCCTCGATCTCAGACTTGTAGCTTTCTATGTGGGAGATGTAGTTGAGCGTGGTCTGCGGGGTGCCGTTGTTCTGCACCTTTGTTGCGCCTGCGTTGTACATGGCGAGCGCCGCAATCTCGTTGCCCGCGCTCTTCAGGCAGAAGTGGAGGTGCGACAGCCCGTAATGCGCCGAGGTGCGGGCATCGTAGAAGTCCTGCTCCGTCAGCTTGGGGAAAGAGTTGCTGTTCAGCTGGAAGAGCCCGCGGTCTATGCTGCCGTTTACGTTTGTGTGCTTGACGTCCGGCTTGAAGAGGCTTTCCCGGTAGGCCAGCGCGAATGCGAGCGACGGCGGCACATTGAACTGGGATGCCGCCTCAAGGATGGCGAGCGCCACGTCACGGTCTCCCGTAACCTGGCTGTAGAACCATTCCACGACCACGCGGCTCTGCGGCTGGCGGTACAGCAGCAGGCCGGGGTCAATCTGCGTGCTCTCGATGTCAAAGTCCATCTCCTGCCCGACATCGGCTTCCGTGATGAAATCTTCCGCAAGCAGCGTGCTTTCCGTCCCTTCTTTTTCCTGATTCTCTGGTTCAATCCGTTCCACGGGGCTGGTTTTTGTGCCCACGGGGACGATGTGCTCGTCGCTGTCTGACGGCAGGAACACGGCTACTGAAAAACATGCGGCAATCAACAATACGCTCAGCGATACCGTGCCGCATAAGAGCTTGAGCATGTTGTTTCGTTCAAAATCCATAACAAGGTTCTCCATAAGGCGGCTCCTGATATACCCTGTGCGCCGCCCAAGTAAAAATCTGTCCCATTCCCACACGTAAAATTGTTCGGGGATGATTCTTGCACAAAAAAAAAATAAATGCAAGCGATATGTTGTTATTTTCTTGCATATTTTGCGGTTTTTTGCATGTTTTGTCGTATTCTAGTGTACCGCAGTGCTTTCTGCGGCTCTATATAATAGAAGGAAACATGCATCCTCAGCGCCGCGCTGGCGCGGACTACATGCCGGATCCGCTGCGCTTGTGCCGCGCCGCTGCGGGGGCGCCGCCTTTTTCTTCCTGCTCCGCGCAAAAGAGATTTCCGTGCTTTTGCGCTGCTTTTGAAAGTCCTTCGATTGACTAAAATTGTGTTATAAACTACTATATATCACCATGACCGTTAGTGAATTACGTTCTAAGTACATTGCGTTCTTTAAATCAAAGGGGCATACCGAAATCAGCGGCAAGTCTCTGCTTCCGAACAATGATCCTACTGTTTTGTTCACGACCGCCGGAATGCAGCCGCTCGTTCCCTATCTGCTGGGTGAGACACACCCTGCCGGTGACAGACTGACGGATTACCAGAAATGTGTCCGTACCGGCGACATTGATTCTGTTGGCGACGCAAGCCATCTGACTTTTTTTGAGATGCTCGGCAACTGGTCGCTCGGCGCGTATTTCAAGCAGGAGTCCATCGCATACAGTTTTGAATTCCTTACTTCGCCCGAATATCTGAATATCCCGAAGGAAAAGCTGAATGTCACGGTCTTTGCGGGCGAAAACGCTGACGGAACGGTGATTCCCCGCGACGACGAGGCCGCGAAGCGCTGGGAGGAGATGGGCATTGCCAAAGACCACATCTTCTTCCTTCCCCGCGAGGACAACTGGTGGGGGCCTGCCGGGCAGACCGGTCCCTGCGGTCCCGATACGGAGATTTTTTACGACAACGGGCAGCCCAAATGCGGCCCTGACTGCCGCCCCGGCTGCCACTGCGGCAAATACCTTGAGATCTGGAACAACGTGTTCATGGGCTACAACAAGGATGCCGCCGGGCACTATAACGAGATGTCCCGCAAGTGCGTCGATACCGGCATGGGCGTGGAGCGTACGGTCTCCGTGCTGAACGGCATGAAGTCCGTCTATGAGACGGATGTATTCCAGCCGGTTATCCGCTGCATCGAGGAGCTCTCCGGCAAGAAGTACGGCGCCGACGCTTCCGACGATACCGCCATCCGCATTATCGCCGACCATGTGCGCACGGCGACTTTTATCCTTGGCGACCCGCAGGCCGTTACGCCCGCGCGCACCGGCGCAGGCTACATATTGCGCCGCATCATCCGCCGTGCCGTCCGCTACGGCCGTAAGCTCGGCGTGGAGGGCGCCTTCCTTGCCAAGCCCGCGGAGATTATCATCCGTGAGTACAGCGCCGCGTACCCGGAGCTTCCTGAGCACGAGGCCTTTATCCGCGAGCAGCTGACCCTTGAGGAGGAGAAATTCGGCAAGACGCTCAAGTCCGGCGAGAGCGAATTCCAGAAGCTGCTGCCGAACCTCCAGAAGAACCCCAGGAAAATCATCCCCGGACGCGTGGCGTTCAGGCTCTATGATACCTTCGGCTTCCCCATCGAGATTACCGAGGAGATGGCGAAGGAGAACGGCATGACCGTCGATACGGAGGGCTTCAAGGCGGAGGAGAAGAAGCATCAGGAAGAGAGCCGCTCCCTTTCCGCCGGTACCTTCAAAGGCGGCCTTGTCGATCACAGCGAGGTCACCACGAAATACCATACCGCCACGCACCTTCTGCAGCAGGCGCTGGTCAATGTCCTTGGCGACGAGGTTGCGCAGAAAGGCTCCAACATCACGGCAGAGCGCATGCGCTTTGACTTCAGCTTCCACCGTGCGATGACAAAAGAGGAGATTGCGCAGGTCGAGGCCATCGTGAACGAGCAGATTAAGAACGACCTGCCCGTCACCATGGAGATAATGCCGCTTGAGGATGCAAAGAGGCAGGGTGCCCGCGCCCTCTTCGGTGAGAAATATGACAGCCAGGTCAAGGTGTACACCATCGGTAGCGCAGACAACTGGTTCAGCAAGGAGGTCTGCGGCGGCCCGCACGTGCAGCACACCGCGCAGATTGGGACATTCAAGATTGTCAAGGAGCAGTCATCTTCCGCAGGCGTCCGCCGCATACGGGCAACTATAGAGGGCGGTCTGCCGCTGGAGGCATAGGCTGCTCTGTCCGGAGACCTGCGGGCTTCCCATACGGGGGCTGCATGTCTCAGGGCTGATGATTCGGGAAATTCCTTTTGTGAGTTTTTCGAGATGCCCTGTAACCAAAGTGCAGGTTTAAGGGTTTAGTGTATGTTTGGGATACCGGGAATGCCAGCTGTTCCTGAAATCTTTTCTAATGTAGATAGAGGATTTTATATGAAACGTCTTTTTGTTGGAATAACATTTTTTCTCACGTTGGCAGCATCTGTCTTCGCTCAGAATGATTTGCAGCCGCTTGCTATCGTCAAGCTGAACAAATCGGAGACGATAACGATGAAGGAGCTCCGTGCCCGCGTTGAATTTCTGCAGAAGCAGACGGGTGCAAAGTCTTTCACCGTTGAGCAGAAGAAGCAGATTCTGGACTCGCTGATTTCCGAGAAGCTGGTCGCCCAGGCGGCCGCAAAGGAAAACATCACCATTACGGACAGCCAGGTGAACCAGACCTTCCTGAACACCTTTAGCCAGCAGCTTGGCCAGCAGGTGACGGAGGCGCAGCTTTCAGACCTCATCCAGAAGCAGACGGGCAAGACCCTTGCCGTCTACATGAAGGAGAGCACGGGGCTGACACTGGAAGAGTACAAGGCCTATCTGAAGAACCAGCTTGTCGCCCAGAATTACGTTATGGTAAAGAAGCAGGACGAGATGCGCAAGGTCGTCGCATCCGACGACGAAATCCGCAAGGCCTACGAGATGAACAAGTCTACGTTCGTCTGGAATGACATGATAAAGCTCTTCCTCGTCATCGTGCCCAAGAACAAGGATCCTGATGCCGCAAGAAGCCTTGCCGACAGCCTTCGTTCCCAGTACGAGAAGAACCCCAAGTCTGCCGAGGAGAAGATTAAGACGTCTGAGGACAACAACACGAAGTATCAGGCGGGATATCTTGTCGTCGCAAAGACTGCTGACCAGGCTCAGATGCTCGGATGGTCTTATGACAAGGTTCTGGAGCTTTTTGACCGCAAGGTCGGCTACCTGAGCGCCCTGAGCGTGACGGATTCCGATTACCAGTTCTACACGGTGCTCAAGAAGTACGATGCCAAGATGCTTGATTTGAGCGATGTCGTGGAGCCCGACTCAACGGTCACGGTCTACGATTTCATCAAGCAGCGGGTGACTGCCCAGAAGCAGCAGCAGTTCCTTGCGAGCGCGGCACAGGAATTGGCCAAGAGCCTTGATACCGAGAAGAACGTCACCCGCAAAAAGACTGGTGACGCCCTGACAAAGGCTCTCGACTGGAAAGACTAAGCGAAGGAACCCTAATTGTCTCGACGAAAAGCACGAATACTGGCTTTTCAGGCTCTCTACTCCTACGATGTGGGAGGCGAGAGCCTTGATGAGCTTTTATCATTGAAATGGGCTGAAGAAAAAACTCCTCAGGATGCGATGGATTTCGCGCGCATCCTGATTTCAGGAACAATCAATCATCTCTCAGAAATTGACTCCCTCATAAAAAAGCATCTGACCGGACGGTGGGAATTTGAGCGCGTGAACAAGGTTTCTGTCGCAATTCTCCGTATGAGTGTTTTTGCACTTTTGTATCAAAAAGATACTTCTGCGTCGATAATAATAGATGAGGCCATCGGTATCTCAAAGGAATTTGGTACGGATGACTCATTTAAATTCATTAACGCGGTGCTGGACACTATCCGCAAAGAGATTGAAAGTGAGTGAGAAAAGACATCGTATTGTTATCTTTGTACTGCTTGTAGTGCTGGCGGCGCTGCTTGCGTCGGCGGTATATATCGGGCTGAAGGTGCGCTCTTCGCATCTGGAGGGCGCCTCTGTCACGACGGAGCTGGATCTTGTTGATTCCTGCATTGAGCAGGGGGATACCAGACAGGCGCTGTCGGTGCTCGGCCGGGTTGAGAAACGGGCGTTTTCCGTCTATGACCGTCTGGGCATCTACAAGCGCTATGCCGTGCTTGGCGAGGATGCCAAGGCCGAGAAGTGCCTGCTCAAGGCGCTCCGGCATTTCCCGAAGGATACGGTGCTCCTTGCGGTGTACACCAATTTCCTGCTGCGCCGCAACCGGGTCGCGGAGGCTTTCAGGCGGGCGGCGCCCCTTTCCGGTACCGAATACGGCTCCCTCTACGCGGAGTCGGTGTTGAGGCAGGCTTTGCTGACGGGGGACGGCGCCGACCGGCTCTTCTCCCGGAAAAAATCATTTCTGTTCTTCGGGCGGGGCAAGTCCGCTGATGATGACGCTGCTTTTGACGGCGCCCGCTTCCTTGACGAGCGTTTTATTCCGGTGTACTGCGATGCCTATACGGGAACGCGGATAAGCAAGTGGATACGGAATGCTGCCCTGCTCTATATGCTGGACGGCAGGTATGGCGAGGCTGCCGATTTGTTCCCCTCGGAGCTTGCCACGGTGCATGATGCCCTGTTCTGGGGCATTCTTTTCTACGATTCCGCCCGCTATGCGGAGAGTCTCCAGTCGCTGCTTGCTGTTGACGCGCTGGATGACGGTGAGATACGGAAGAATATCGCGGAGTCCGCGGAGCTGAAGGCGCTCATGTCGGACGATTACTATATCTTGGGCGACGACGCTTCCGCGCAGGCGATGCGCGAGGAGATTCTTTCCCCTGATTCCCCCTATATGCAGGCCTACGTGCAGAACAGGACGCCTTCGCTGGGCAAGCTGCTCCCGCTGCTGTACATGAACACGGCGCTGTTCGCGCGGAATTCCGGCAACCTTGCCTCGCAGTACGAGCGCCTGTACGAGCTGGTGAATTACTATCCGCTGTATGTGCCGGGGCTGGCTGCCTACGGCGAGTACGCGCTTGCCTCGCAGCGGCGGCCCAAGGAGGACGATTTGTACCTCCAGCTCCGTGCCGCCGGGCTCAGGACTGTCGGCATGGAGGAGCGGGATGCCGCCCCGGTCGTCAGCCTTGAGGATGTGCTGGGCCGCATAGACGATGCCTTGCGGCAGGACAAATCCCCCGCGCTCCTTGTGCTGCGGGAAGAGGTGCTTGCTGCGGCGGAGCCTGGGCTTGAGAAGAGCGAGAAGGCTTCCCGTGTGTGGCGCCTGCTGGAGCGGAACGCGCTGGCTCCGGGCCTGTATCCGCCGGAAATCATGCGCTATGCCGTGCTGGTGCTGCTGCACAACGGCGCCGAGCAGGATGCCGAGCGCCTCTTTGATGACTATCTGCGCGCTGCTGCCCGCGACAGGGCGGATGGCGACGCTGGCACGGTGGATCCGGCTCTGCATCCGGAGCAGCTCTCCCTGTGGGAATGCGAGCTTTCGGCCTATTTCACCGTCAGGGGGCAGGACTACGTGGCGGCGCAGAAGCTCTATCAGTACATCATCGACCATTATGCGGCTCGGACGCCTGTCATGAACACATCCGGGCAGAACGCTTCCGTGGTGAACGCCTATGTGAACCAGGGAAACATATATGCCGGCTACAATGCGGCGCCGCAGGCGCTTGCCCTGCTGAACAAGGCGGTTTCCCGCGTGTCCGAGCCGCAGCTGAAGGCCGAGGTGCTCTATCGTTCCGCGGTGGAATCCTACCGCATGGGGAGCAGCAAGGATGCCATCCGTTCCCTGCAGTATGCGCTGTCCCTGAATCCTTCCCACAACCGGGCCCGCCTGCTGCTGAAACAGGTGCAGGCCACAAAGGATTGAGCCGCTGGCGCCGTGCGCGCAAAATAAAATTTGACGATACATGCTTCTTTTTAGTACATTACATATACCGGTACGGCGGCTGGATGCAGCGCGCCGCCGGTTTTTTGCACTACATAAACATTCTTGTGGAGGATTATATGAAAGTCAAACCCTTGGCAGACCGTGTTCTGGTAAAGCAGGTTGCGGCTGAGACAAAGACCGCAAGCGGAATCATCATCCCTGACACCGCGCAGGAGAAGACCCAGCAGGCAACCGTAGAGGCTGTCGGGCCGGGAACCGAGAAGGAAAAAATCACCGTGAAGGTGGGGGAAAAGATTCTGTATGACAAGTATGCCGGTACAGCCATCAAGATTGACGGGGACGATTATCTTATCCTGAAGAATTCCGACATCATTGCCGTTATCGAATAGAATTTTGCGGCGATAGCTATGGGCGCCGGGCGTATTATGCCCGGCGTTTTTGCGTTTAAAAGCCGCCGCTGCGTCAAAATGACCCATAAAATACTGTTCTCTGCCCCGCTGCGTCAGAATGCCCCAGCCGGAGCCTTCCTTCCGGCGATATGCTGCCCCAAAAAATGCCTTGCCCGGCGCCTTTTTGTGCGGAAACGGCAGCTTTTACCCCTTCCCGGCGCTTTTTTTTCTTCGTTTTAAAAACTTGGCACGAAATTTGCTATTATTTTAGCAGAACAGCGGTTTTGCCCGGCTGTACAGTTTTTTTTGCAGGAGTTTTGCTATGACGAACGATGAAAGCGTGTTGAATATGTACCTGAAAGAAATCAACAAGATTCCGCTCCTTAGCCGCGAGGAAGAGAACGAGCTTGCGCTTGCGGCCGCAAAGGGTGACGCCTCTGCAAAGGAGAAGATTGTGCGGGCAAACCTCCGCTTTGTCGTGAACGTCGCCAAGAAATACCAGAATCACGGCATTGACCTTGTGGATTTGATAAGCGAGGGCAATATCGGGCTTCTGACGGCCGTGGAGCGCTTTGACGTCTCCAAGGGCTACCATTTTATCTCCTATGCGGTCTGGTGGATTCGTCAGGCTGTGCTCAAGGCCATCTGCGAGAAGAGCCGCGCCATCCGCCTTCCGCTGAACCGCGCGAACGAGCTGGTGCAGATTGAGAAAGCCCGCAAGATGCTGAGCGGGAACAAGAGCGAGGAGCAGGAGATTGAGGAGATTGGGGAGATGCTCGGCATGGAGAGCGCCCACGTGCGCGAGATGCTGTGCCTCTCACGGGAGATGGTGAGCCTTGACGCGCGGGTGGATTCCGGCGATTCCGGCAAGAATACCCTCGGCGACTTTGTTGAGGACACGCGCTTCGCGAGCCCCGACGAGCAGGCTGTCACCGCGTTCATGAAGCAGGATATAGATGATGTGCTGGGCACGCTGCGCCCCAACGAGGCGAAGGTGCTGCGCCTGCGCTATGGTCTGGACGGCAGCACGCCGATGTCCCTTAAGGAAGTGGGCGATGCGTGCAATCTGACCAAGGAGCGCATCCGCCAGATAGAGAAGCACGCCCTTGTGCGCATGCAGCATCCTGCCCGTATGGCGCGGCTTGAGGCCTACGTCGCCTGAAGCGGGCGCAGGCTGCTGAATGCGTCGTAGCGGGCAAGGGTCAGCAGCTCTTTGTCCCGCGACAGGTCGGCTATGCCGAGCGAAAGGTAGCCGGACTGTGCGGTGCCGCTCATTTCTCCTGGCCCCCGCAGCCGCAGGTCTTCTTCCGCGATGGCAAAGCCGTCGGTGCTCTCGTGCAGGGCTTTCATGCGGGCGATGCCGGTCTCGGTGATGTCCTTGCCATAAATCAGAAAACAGTATGACTGGAGGCTGCCTCGCCCGACGCGGCCGCGCAGCTGGTGGAGCTCCGCCAGCCCGAATCGGTCGGCATGCTCTATGACGATGCATGTCGCGTTGGGCACATCGACGCCGACCTCCACGACGGTGGTCGCCACAAGCACCTGAATCTTCCCCCTGCGGAATTCGTCAAGAATCCTATGCTGCTCCTCCTCTTCGATTTTGCTGTGTATGAGCGCGCAGCTGTGCTTGGGGTAGACGTGCGCCGAAAGATAGGCATGCATTTCTTCCGCCGATTTGAGGGTTCCGTCGGCCTGTGCACCACTGCCTGCGTGCTGGCGGGGGCTTTCTTCCTGCGCGCTGTCCTCCGATATGCGCGGGTAGACAAAGTATGCCTGGTGCCCCGCCTCCAGCTCTTTGCGGACGGCCTCGTAGGCGTTCCGCTCGTGCCCCATGACGCTCAGGAATGTCTTTATCGCCTGCCGCCCTTTGGGCATGGTGCGGATGGTGCTGACGTCGAGGTCGCCGAATACCGAGAGCGCGAGCGTCTGCGGAATGGGGGTCGCGCTCATCATGAGCACGTCGGGCACGTGGAAGAACGTCCCGTTGCCCGTCCTTCCTTTTGCCACGATGCTTTCGCGCTGCGCCACGCCGAAGCGGTG
>DGUD01000002.1 GCA_002393865.1 Treponema sp. UBA4319 | reverse complement strand
GGCATCTTCTGCCACAACAATCCGTGGGTCATCATCGGCGAGGTGGTGAACGGGCGCCCTCAGGACGCTTTCGAGCACTACACAAAGATTGCCCCGGCATGGGTGGAAGAGAAGTGGTCTGACATACACCGCACGGAGCCCTATGTGTACAGCCAGATGGTCGCAGGCAAAGAGGCGAGGCGTGAGGGCGAGGCAAAGAACAGCTGGCTCACCGGTACCGCCGCATGGAATTTCGTGGCGCTGAGCCAGTACATCTGCGGTCTGCGCCCCCAGCATGCCGGGCTTGAGATAGAGCCACGGCTCCCCGCGCATGTAAAGAGCGCCGAGCTGGTGCGCAAATTCCGCGGCAAGACCTATCACATCACCGTGGAGAACAAGAACAACACGGGAGCCGTTGCCCTGCAGGTCAAGGGTGGTACGGCAAACGGGCTTGTCGTGACGGCTGACGCCGGCGCGCAGGACGTGTATGTGACCGCGACCGTCGGTTAAACGGAGCTCTGCCTGCGCAAGCGGGCAGGTTCTGCAGATCAGGCGGGCTGTCCTCCTAAGGGCATCCCGCTTGTCTTCTGATGGAATCCAGCGCATGCTGAAGCCTCTCCGGCTTCCGCGCGAATCAATTTTCGGGCACTATTGTGGCAGGTGCGGAACACAAAATTGCTTTCCGTGGCAGGCTTCTTCCCTCTTCTATAAAAAGAATCAATTCGTTATACTGAACCCTGTATGAGACGGTATTCTGCATTTTTACGAATCGTTACGGCCTTGTGCATCGGGGCATTTCTGTGCGCCGGGCTCTGCGGCTGCGACAAACAGAACGCTGCGGCACAGGCCGCAGTGCCGGGAGCCGTGGCAGCGGACGAGCCCGGTCAGGAGGAACCGCTCCAGTGGCATCCTGAGGACGGCTACATCTGCATCGTGTTCGGCTACGGCTTCAACAATCCTGAGTTCCACGAGGACGCAATAAAGAAGCTGCAGGAAAAATACGGACTGGAGGAGGACGGCGGCATCATCATTCCCCTCATCTACCCGGACAGCCTGAACGGGAGAATCTCGAATATCTACGACATCATCACGGAGCATAAGACCAAGGGCGTCATTCTTCTGGGCGCGCCGGAGAACACGCACCGGACGCTGACCAAGCTCCGCGCGGCATGGCAGGAGCCGGCGGCTGCTGAGGCAGACGGAACGGAGGAATCGCAGCCGGATGGCCAGCAGCCCTATCCTATATTCTCCTTTATGCCGCAGGACGATATCCTGGGGCAGGAGTCGAACTGTGACTTTGTGCTGGAATACGAGCGCAGCTCCTCTATCGAGGAAGAGCTGAACCAGGAGACCGAGCTGCTGGACAAGACGGTGGAGCAGATATTGATCCGCGCCGTCCGCTACATCGACGAGCACAAGGATCCGCTGCCGCCGGACGACAAGCTGCATGCCCATGTGCAGACCATTGTCGGCGACCACAAGATACACCGCTACACGGACAGCGAGTCCGGGCTGCAGGCTATAAACCATTTTGTCATAGAGCAGACACAAGAGCCCCTAGAGTGAACGCGCTGTTACAAGATACCTCATTCCTTATCGGCAGCCCGCAGGATATCGATGCGCTCGCGGGCAAAACCTGCGCGGAAATCGTCGTCGTCTCTGACTCCCACGGGGCGGAAGCGCAGCTGCTCGGCATCCTTGCGGCGTGCGGCAGGCAGGCGGACGCGCTGGTGTTCTGCGGGGACGGCATGAGCGAGCTGTGCTCCATCATGAACCAGGCGGCAGCGCAGCCGGAGATAAACGCGCTGCTGCCGCCCGTCATCGCTGCCGTACAGGGGAACAACGACATCTCCTGCTACCCGCTGCAAACGGATGGCGGCTGCACGCGGCTCAAAATCCCCCTCACGCAGACGATGCGGGTCTGCGGGCATACGCTGTTTATCACGCACGGGCACCACTTTACGCTGTACGGCAGTATGCAGGAGCTTTCCATGGTGGCGCTCAAATCCGGCGCGGACACCGTGCTCTACGGCCACACGCACGTTGCCGCCGCGGAATACACGAACAGCATGCTTCTGCTGAACCCCGGCAGCTGCGTGCTTCCGCGGGGAGGGCAGCCGCCCTGCTACACCCGTCTCCGGCTCAAAAACGGCAGGGTTCCGCCGGAATTCACCTTCTTCCGCATACAGGGGCAGCAGCATGTCCCCTATGTGCCGCCGCCACGGCCGAGCTTCAGGTAGGCAAAGGCTGCTCCCCCGCAAAAAAAAACGGCGCCCCCGCGGAAATCGGTCTTGTGCTCCGGCGGGGGAGGTATCCGATTCCGGCGGGAGTGGTACGTGATTCCGGCGGGAAGGGTACGTGATTCCGGCGGGAACTTTACAAAGCGGCATTTTAGGCTTACACTAGGGGTATGGCAAGAAAACAACTTCGTTTCGCATTTGACGCGCCTGCCACGACGGTATTCGCAATCCTCGGCGTGCTGGTATACCTTGCGGATGTGCTCAGTCACAATTTCCTTATCCCCGGCTTCTGCGTGTGCAGGAGCCTCAAGGCAATCGGTGACGGCGCGGAGCTGTTCGACTTTAAGAACGTGATTGATTACGTGCGGATTTTCCTCCACGTGTTCGCGGGCAGCTCGTGGGAGATGGTGCTGCTCAATTCCCTGCTGGTGCTGCTGCTGGGACCCCAGCTGGAGGAGCGCTACGGTACCCCCATGCTTTCCCTGATGATGGTGCTCACGGCGCTGGTGACCGGCGTGCTGGAGGTGTGCACCGGCTGCCTCGTCATTACCGGCGCGGAAGGAATCATATTCATGATGATAGTGCTTATCTCGCTCACCGCCTTTGCCCGCCACAAGCTTCCGGTCTCATGGGTGTTCATTTTTCTGTGCTACACGGCATACCGGGTGCACTACTACACCTTCCTGCCGCGGGCAAGCACATCCTTTGCCACGGACAATTCCGTCATGGCGCTGCTGCAGAAGAATATCCCCCTGCTCATAGACCTTGCGGGCGGGATTGTCGGCAGCCTTTTCGGCTTTTTTATACAGCCTCGCAAGCACGGCGGCAGGGGCTTTGCCGATGACGACGCGACGCTCTCCTTCAGCGAGGCAAAAAGCCGCCGCGGGCGCCCCGATGACGAGACTGTCGTTGATACCCGGCGCTCCTGAAAAGGCCTGCAATGTGCTCCCGGCGGGACTGGTACTTGATGCCGGCGGGAGCGGAACACAAAATTGATTTCCGAGGGGATGCCGCAGGGCTTCAGCATGAGATGTATTTTATCTGAAGACGGACGCGGTAGTGGAAAATCATGTAAACTGTTTTAAGACGATTTTCTTTTTTATGCTACAAAAGCCAAGGATCCAACATAAAAAATGCGCGGAAGCGGAAAAACGCCCGGGCTGCCATTTGCAAAGCGAAGCGTGCAACAGGCAGTCCGGGTGTTTTTCCGCTGGGAGCGCATTTTTGTTTTCATGCTGAATCCCTGGGCGATTCGGCACTCTTCCCTACGTCAGGGCTGCGCGTCGTTGAAGC
>DGUD01000077.1 GCA_002393865.1 Treponema sp. UBA4319 | reverse complement strand
GCCCTGCCTTCCGGTAAACACAAATTCAAACACATCGGACTTATCCGCATGCTCAAGGAGCGCGGAGACCTTTACCGCCCCCGACAGCTTGCCGCGCGCCACCGGAGCGCAGATAAAGCCCCTCAGCTCCTGTGCGGCAGCAGCGGGCGCGTCGATATACTGCTCCCGCGCGGCCAGCGCATCTTTCTGGTTCACGGCAAAGACGCTGCGAGGGTCGTTGAAGAATCTCAGGAATTCATCCAGCATCTCATGCCCGTGCAGCGTCCCGTCCGCGTTCACCCTGTCCACATAGGGGATGTAATAGCCGTCCGCCTTTGAGAAATCCGCCCACACAAGGAAATACGAGGCAGCGGAATCGGACGTAAGGTCAAGGACTTTGCGGAACCAGCCGGGAACTTTGTTCCCCTGCCGGTGCAGCGCCGTCTGGTGCTCGCCCTCGTCCGCGCGGCTGGTGGCGACTCCGGTCTCCGTCACGGCAAAGAGCTTGCCGTGGAGCCGGGCAAATTCCTGCACGATATCGAGCTGCCTGCGGAAATCTTCGAACCACGTATCATCGGGGGAAGGATCACGGTGGTACATGTCAAAGCCCACCATGTCAACATACGCATCCCCCGGATAGCGCTCCCCATAGTCACCGGTGCTTTTCGCCTCGCTGCCGGGACCATAGACATACAGCACGTTGTGCAGCCCCTTCTTGTCGCGCAGATAGACAACGGTGTAGCGGAACACATTCTTGAACTGCTCCGGGTCGCAGAACGCCTCCCCCCACCAGAACCAGCTCCCTGTATTCTCATGGAAGGGGCGGAAGAGCACGGGACCGTCCACGCGGGAGATATAATCGGCAACCATGTCAAGATACGCGTCGAACTGCCCGCTGTACTTGCCCCCCGGAAGAATCTCGTTCATCACGTCGCCCGTGGTGACGTTCGGCGTATAGCCGGAAAAATCATATCTGGCATAGGACGGGTCTTTCTTTGCGTTGTAGCCTTTCCGCTCCTTGACGAGCGAGAAATTCGGCATGTGGCAGGAAAGCGTTATGATGGCGCCCTCCCTGATGTTGCCGTTCGTCAGGGCAGCGGCTGCCTGCACGTTTCCGGCCGGGCCGGCAGGAAAGGATTCCCCGTAGCGGCTCTGGTACTTGCCGGCAGAGAATTCATTCCCGGTGAGCGAGAGCGCGTCTATACCGATGACCGCGGCAAGCGAACCCGTCACGTCCTTCGTGTCGGAAAAAGTGAGCGATGCGCCGCCCGCCTTGTCGGTCGTATCGTTCTGGTGCCCGAACATCACCGACGGGGACTTGCCCACGGCCTCCAGATAGGCATAGAGCGAGCGGGTGCCCTTGTCGGCAAGGGGGTCGGCCAGCTGAAGGCTGCTGCTGGTGCCCGCCGTGACGGCCTTTCCGTCCTTGCCGGGGAGCACGAGCGAGCGGGAGCGCAGCTCAACGCGCTGCTGCCCGCCGGTCGCGCGGACAGTCGAATCGACCGAGCCGTCAGAAGCAAAGCTCCCCTTCTCCACGGCGACATCATCTATATACAGAGAGCCCTTGTAGGCGGTCTTGCAGCCGACAAGCGAGATGGCGATGGCGGCGCAGCTTTCGCAGGGAACCGGATTGTCCAGGCGCACGGTGACATGGGCCTTCCTCATCCCGCCGGGAGCGGACACGGCCAGCGCATGGGAGGTATCCACCGTGGCGACGCCCTCGGCAACCCCGTTGTAGGAGGCATCCTGCAGCACGACCTTTACCATGAACGAGCCCGTCTTTTCCAGCAGCGAGGGATTAAAGAAAAAATCAAAAGAGATGCTGTCTGCCCCCCGCAGCGAGAAAGCGCCGTAATTCGTAAGCGTCAGCTGGCTCCAGCTTTCCGCGGCGTTCCGGCTGTAATCGACGTTCAGGAAAAGCCTGCCGCCTTCCGCGCGGACAAGCGTGCTTTTTCCGCCGTCATACTGGTAGTTCCAGTCCTTGTTATAGGAAAAACCATCCGTACCGTCCGTAAAATTCCATGACAGCAGCGGCTCCGCGAGCCCCCCTGTACAAGCAAGCAGCGGCAGCACAGAAATCAATGCAGTCCGTTTCATTCCCATAGCGCACCTCACAATTTACTTAAAATTTAAGTACATGTTTAGTATAACATAAAGTAAATTTATTTGCAAGCAAAAAAAATCGAGGAATTCCCCGTTTTTTTTACCATCCGAGTATTGACATAAAGTCTCTTTTTACGGTATAGTTCCAACATCGATTACACGGTGCCTGTAGTTCAGTGGTAGAATCCCAGATTGTGGATCTGGTTGTCGTGGGTTCGAAACCCACTAGGCACCCTAAGCCGAACCGCAGGAAGCGCAATCAATGAATCGCGTTCGTAGCTCAACAGGATAGAGCAATGGACTTCGAATCCGGAGGTTGCACGTTCAAATCGTGTCGGACGCAAAGGATGCAATCGGTTTCCGCTTTGCGGAATAATCTATTCGGGCGATTAGCTCAGCTGGTAGAGCAACAGACTCTTAATCTGTGGGTCGGGAGTTCGATCCTCCCATCGCTCAAACGGATATCGTCACACACTGTGTCATCCGCCGGTTCGGCGCTTTCAACGCGAGAGTGGTGAAATTGGCAGACACGCCAGACTTAGGATCTGGTGCCCTAGGCGTGAGGGTTCAAGTCCCTTCTCTCGCACTTTTCCTTCCCGGACAAAACAAGTTCCCCCTTTAAGCTGCGACGCGCGCTTTCTTTGCGCGTACAAAAGATATACGGCTGCCTTGCAGCCAGATGCAAAACGCCCAGAAGCAGAAAAAAATTTTTTTTCCGCTTTTACACAAAAAACATATTGACAAAATATTTTATTTTCCCTATTATGAATCATCGCTTGACTGCACCGGCTGTTAAAGCACGGGCATTCTTACGGTGCTTGCGGGAATAGCTCAGTAGTAGAGCGCAACCTTGCCAAGGTTGATGTCGCGGGTCCGATTCCCGTTTCCCGCTCTACAAAAGGTTTTTCTTCACCTTTTAAAAGAAGAAGCACACGCAATAATTTTTGCGGGAATAGCTCAGTAGTAGAGCGCAACCTTGCCAAGGTTGATGTCGCGGGTCCGATTCCCGTTTCCCGCTCTAAATAGAAAGCGATTTAGAGTTATTCTGAATCGCTTTTTTTTTACACCGGGCGCCGTGATTTCGTCCACGGGCTGACA
Source organism: Treponema sp. UBA4319 (assembly GCA_002393865.1). Lineage (GTDB taxonomy): Bacteria > Spirochaetota > Spirochaetia > Treponematales > Treponemataceae > Treponema_D. The sequence goes on along the minus strand of DGUD01000077.1, from coordinate 2,914 downwards.
TTTTTTTATTGTAGAAGGGGATTCCAAGTGAACGTTACAAAGGAAATCAAACAGATTGAAGATTCTGCGGTGCAGCTTACTGCCACAATCGCAAAAGAAGATGTAGCATCCGGCTACAAGGCAAGCCTTGCAAAGTATGCGAAGAATATTCAGCTTCCGGGATTCCGCAAGGGGCATGTGCCGACATCTGTCCTTGAGAGAAAGTACGGCGAGAGCCTGAGAGCAGAAATCCTCGGCGACCTGATTGACCAGGCGCTCAACGAAGTCCTGAGCGGAGACGACGCAAAGGACTTCCGTCCCCTTCCCTACGCCCAGCCCCGCCTTGATCAGGACAAGCTGCCGCAGCTTGACCTCCAGAAGGATCTGACATTCACCGTGACCTACGACGTGTTCCCCAAGGTCGAAGTAAAGGAATTCGGGGGCATCACCATCAAGGAGCCGCAGGTCGAAATCAGCGAGGACGACCTGAACAGCGAGCTCAAATCCATACAGGAGCGCAATGCCGCCGTCATCGACAAGAACGACGGGGATCCGGTGGAAAAAGACAATATCATCACCATCGACTACAAGGAGCTTGACGACGCGGGGAACACCATCGCGGGCAGCGAGCGCCAGGATTTTGTCTTCACCGTCGGCAGCGGGCAGAACCTGTACAAGATTGACGACGACGTCATCGGCATGAAGAAAGGCGACACAAAGGAAATCACCAAGACCTACGGAAAGGACGAGAAGGACAGCGAGCTTGCCGGTACCACCAAAAAACTGAGCGTAACGGTAAAAGCCGTAAAAGTCCGCAACCTGCCGGCGCTTGACGACGACCTTGCGCAGGATGTCAACGAAAAGTACAAGACGCTTGACGACCTGAAGAAGGACATCAAACTCAGCATGGAGCTCGCAAAGAAACGCAAGCTCGCCGAAATGAAGAGCCAGAGCCTGCTTGAGCAGCTGGTAGAGAAAAATCCGATAGCGCTGCCTAAATCCATGGTGGCCGCCGAGAACGAGAGCCGCTGGCACATGCTTTCACAGCAGTTCAAGACAAGCCCCGAACAGCTTGAGAAGATGGTGAGCGCGAGCGGGCAGACAAAGGAAGCCATGCTGCAGCAGTGGGCAGGGAATACCGAGCAGGCGCTCAAGAGCCGCCTGATCGTGGACACCCTGCTCCGGGAACGCAACATCGCCGTGACGCCGGAAGAGATTGAGGCCCGCTACCAGACAATCGCTGAGGAGAACGGGCTCTCTCTGGACGAGGTGAAGGAGCATTACAGCGACGTAAAGGCAAAGGAGTATCTCATCGACGAGGCAAAAGAGAACAAGCTCTTTGAGATGCTGTATAAGGAAGTCAAGGTCACAAAGGGTGACAAGATGAGCTTCGCCGACCTGTTCAAGGCAGACAGCGCCAACTAAGGGACAGGGCCGAAACAAGAAAACGGAATGTCGCACTTGCCGCATTCCGTTTTTTTGTTTACATTATATAAGAGAGAGCAGGCTTCAAAACCGGCTGCTTTTGAAGTTCCCGAACAGCTCTACCGATGGAGAACCATAATGAGAGAATATATGAACACGCTGATTCCGCACGTCCTTGAGCGCAGCGGGAACTCGGAAGTTTCCTACGACTTGTACTCGCGCCTGCTGAAGGATAGGATTATATTCGTTGACGGAAAAATTGTGGATGAGACCGCAGACCTTGTGGTGGCACAGATTCTGTACCTTGAAAGCGAAAACCCGGAGAAAGACATAAACATGTATATCAACAGTCCGGGAGGCTCCGTAACGGCGGGGCTCGCTATCTACGACACGATGCAGTACGTCAAGTGCGATATCCAGACCATCTGCATGGGGCAGGCCGCGAGCATGGGAGCAATTCTGCTTGCGGGCGGAACCATCGGCAAGCGCTATGCGCTTCCCTCCAGCCGTGTGATGATACATCAGCCGTGGGGTGGCGCCGAAGGGCAGGAAAGCGACATTGCCATACAGGCAAAGGAAATCATCCGCCTGAAAAAGCTTTCCATCCGCTATTTTTCACAGCAGACCGGCAAGCCGGAATCAGAAGTCGCGGCCGACATGGAACGGGACTTCTATATGTCCGCCGAGGAAGCCAAAGCATACGGCATCATCGACCATATCATGGAAAGTGCAAAGAAAAACAAAGCAAAGGGAGACAAATAATGCGAGGTTTTGGAAGAAGCGACCAGCAGTTCTGCGCGTTTTGCGGACGTCCTGCGGACGAGAACCGCCGCGTGGTAAAAGCGCCTAATTCAGACGTCTATATCTGCGAGCAGTGCGTGGCTGCCTGCCAGACCGTCCTGAACGACGAGCGCCACACGCTCACGCCCATAAACATGACGGAAGTCCCCTCCCCGAAAGAATTCAAGGAATACCTTGACCAGTACGTCATCGGGCAGGACTATGCAAAGAAAGTGCTCTCCGTGGCTGTCTACAACCACTACAAGCAGCTCTCCATCCCCAAAGAGAAGCAGTCTGCCAACGATATAAAGATTGAGAAGTCCAACATACTGCTGCTGGGGCCGACGGGCAGCGGAAAGACGCTGCTCGCAAAGACGCTTGCGCAGAAGCTCAAGGTTCCTTTTGCCATCGCCGACGCGACCACGCTCACTGAAGCCGGATACGTGGGCGAAGACGTGGAGAACGTCCTGCTGAAGCTTATCAACAGCGCCGACGGTGACGTAAGCGCTGCCGAGCGCGGCATCATCTTTATCGATGAGATTGATAAAATCAGCAGGAAAAGCGAGAACACGTCCATCACCCGCGATGTGAGCGGCGAAGGCGTGCAGCAGGCTCTGCTCAAGATTCTTGAGGGCACCCATGCCTCCGTGCCGCCGCAGGGCGGGCGCAAGCATCCCAATCAGGAGATGATAGACATCGACACCACGAACATACTGTTCATCTGCGGCGG
>DGUD01000011.1 GCA_002393865.1 Treponema sp. UBA4319 | reverse complement strand
TTACGGTATGCGGCTGGGTACGCACCAAACGCGACTCAAAGAACCTTGTTTTTATTCAGGTGAATGACGGAAGCTGCTTTGCTTCCATCCAGCTTACATACGACCGCTCAAACCCGGCAGACAAAAACGAAGCCGATAATATAGAAGAAGCTTTAAAAAACACGGCGACCGGCGCATCCGTGCGCGCGGAAGGCTCGCTGGTGCAGTCCCCCGCAAGCGGTCAGGCCGTGGAGGTGACGCTGCATAAGCTCACCGTGCTGGGCACCTGTCCGCAGGATTCATACCCGCTCCAGAAGAAGAACATGAGCATGGAGTATCTGCGCGAGAACGCCTACCTGCGCGCCCGCACAAACACCTTCGGGGCAGTGTTCCGCCTGCGCAGCCAGATGGCGATTGCCCTGCACACCTTCTTCCAGGAGCGCGGCTTTGTCTACATCCACACCCCGGAAATCACCTGCTCCGACGCTGAGGGTGCGGGCGAGATGTTCCAGGTGACCACGCTCTCGCTGGAAAAAATCGCGGAGCTGGGCGTAAAGGCCGGAGCAAAGGGCATGAAGCCGGAGGACGCCAGCAAACTCGTGGACTACAGCAAAGATTTCTTCGGCAAAAAGGCAAACCTGACGGTCTCCGGGCAGCTGGAGGCGGAGACGCTGGCAACCGCGCTCAGCCGCGTGTACACATTCGGCCCCACATTCCGCGCGGAAAAATCCAACACGCCGCGCCACCTGTCGGAATTCTGGATGTGCGAGCCGGAGATGGCATTCTTCGACCTCTTTGACGACATGGATCTTGAGGAGGAATTCCTCAAGCACATGCTGAGCTGGGCGCTCACCAGATGCGCGGAGGACATGCAGTTCTTTGAGAAGCGCATCCAGCCGGGCGTCATCGCGCAGCTGCAGCACGTGGTGGACACGCCGTTCAAGCGCATCACCTACACGGACGCGGTAAAGGAGCTGCAGGCGTTCAACAGCACGTTCGAGTTCCCCATCGAATGGGGCAAGGAGCTGCAGACGGAGCACGAGCGCTGCCTGACGGAGCGGATTTTCAAGTCGCCGGTGATGGTCTACAATTACCCCAAGGACGTCAAGGCCTTCTACATGAAGCAGAACGAGCCCGACGAGGAAGGCCGGCTGACCGTGCGCGCCGTGGACGTGCTGGTGCCGGGTCTGGGCGAGATAACCGGCGGCTCCGAGCGCGAGGAGAACTACGACAAGCTCCTGAAAGTCTGCGAGGAGCGCAAGATGGACATGAGCAATTACCAGTGGTACCTTGACCTGCGCCGTTTCGGCACCGTGCCGCACTCAGGATTCGGGCTGGGATTCGCGCGTCTTTTGCGCTACATCACCGGCATGGCGAACATCCGCGACGTCATCCCCTACCCGCGCGCGCCCAAACTGGCGGACTTCTAAGGCAAAAAGGAGGAAGAAACAGTGTCTGACATCCAGAACAAAGCGTCTCCGGCAGACCCCGCGATAATCGGGAGAAAGGTCTTCTTCCTGAATCCGAGCTACTCGATGAATCCGGGCATCGCCGCGCTGCGGGGGCAAGGATACGAGGTCTACGCCATAGACAACTACCGCGACGCAAAGAATATCTTGAGCCGCAACCCGGAGTCCATCTGCATCATCACCATCGACAGCCAGATGGCACCGGCCTGCTGGGGCGCCTTTGTCAGCACATTCCGCGCGAACAAAATGCTGGAGAACACCATCGTCGGCATATTCTCGGAGCGCTACCGGAAGGACATGATTCTGCCGTTCTTTGACCAGATTGAGCTGAAGGGCGGCATCATGGTCTACGACGACGACACCTCGATGGAGGATATCTTCAGGGCAACCGTGCAGATGCTGGAGAAGCACGGGGCAAAGGGGCGCCGCCAGTATGTGCGCGCCTCCTGCACGGCGGACAGAACCGCCATGCTGTACTGGACAGAAAGCAACGAGTGTATGCATCAGATGAAGCTGCTCGACATAAGCGCAGCCGCGGTGGCAGTCAGGCTCCCGGCTACGATGGCGGGCAAGGTGCAGCCGCGGCAGGTGCTGCACATGATAACGCTCGTGCTGGGGCTGCGCCAGTACACCACCGACGTAAGCATCCTTGCCATAAAGCAGCTCCCGACCAGCACCGTCGCCATCATGACGTTCAACGGGCCGCAGTCGCCCAAGATGGCAAAAGGCATACAGGAATACATTTTCAGCTCGCTCCAGAAGCAGCTGCTGGCATCCATCAACGGCATGCATCCGGATCAGGAGGACTACCGGGTCATGGCAGAGCAGCACAAGCTGGTCAAGGGCATCGGCAATTCCTCCGAGAAAGCCGCCGGGGCTGAAGCGGCAGCCCCCGGCAGCGATACGCCCGCCGGGGAGACCGGAGACGCGGAGCAGCAGAGCGCTGAGGCGGAAGCCCCGGCCGGGCTACCGGACAACGGGTAGCCAAAGCTTTGCAGAAAAGCGGCAGAGATGCCGATAAAAAAGAGAAGACGGCTGCTCCGGGCTCCGCGGGCAAAAAGCACTGCCTGATGGGCACCGGCGGCAAAACGATTCCGAAGCCTGGCTGGCTGACGGAGAGGAGGATTAGATGCTGGAAGCGAAACAATATACACCGGGGGGGGTATATGAACCCGGCCGCAGGACGCAAGGTTTTTTTTCTGTCTTCGTCCCCGCTGCTGCAGGCCACCGTGGCCGCCCTGCAGGTGCAGGAATACGAGGTCTACCTGATAGAGAACTACCGGAACGTAAAGAACCTGATGCGCCAGTTCCCCGGCTCCATTTTTATCATGGACATAGACAGGCAGATGCAGCCGGGCACGTGGCGGGCCTTCGTCACCTCCATCAGCCACGACAAGGAGCTCGCGGAAGCCTTGGTCGGTCTTTTCTCGGCGCGATACGAGCAGGAGCTCATGGCGAAATTTTTTGCGGGGGCGCGGCTTGAGGCGGGAATCATGGCGGCAGAGCCGAACACAGGGCCGCAAGAGCTGGCCGCAGACTTCGCGCAGCAGCTCGACGCCTTCAACGCAAAGGGGCGGCGCCAGCACGTACGCACAATCTGCGCGGCGGACAAGAACGCCCGCCTCTACTGGATTGACCAGCACATGTTCATACACCAGATGAAAGTCCTCGACATAAGCACGGCCGCCGCGGCCGTCCTGCTCCCCGCATCGCTCGCAGGCAGGATACAGGCGCCGCAGCCGCTCCCCTCGGCGACGCTCCTGCTCGGCAAGGATCAGCACGTCATCTACCCCACGGTGCTGACCACAAAGGAGGCGGGCGGCAAAACCATCGCCGTCCTGATGTTCACCGGCGGGCTGGAGCACGAGAGCGAGCAGTCCATCCGGGCATACGTATGCGAGTCCCTCAAGCGGCAGACGATGGCGGCCATCAACGGTATGCCGGAAGACCGGGAGAACTACCGCGCGCTGGAGGAGCAGGACAAGCTCGTGCAGAGCATGCAGGAGACGAGGAAGACCGAGCCGCCTCCGGGAAATACATGAAAGCGAAACGAGACCATCATCACGAACAGCACATCAGCTTTGTCACCTTCCTTCAGGCAGTCTACCTCTCCGTCTCTTTCTTTATATCGAACGACCTCATATCGTATGCCGCCGCATGCGCGTTCGGCTTCCTGTTCTCCTTCATTCCCGTGGTGATGATGATTCTGGTCATCCTTATCCGCTTTATGCACGCGAACCCGTCGGCGGTCATCGCCATGCTCAACATAGCCCCGCTGACGGAGCTTTTCCTGAACATCGACTCGGTGGCGCAGTCCATCATGCAGATTAAGACTGTCACAAACTTTGAGATTATCATCGCTTTCGTCACCATCTGGCTGGCACGGCGCTTCTTCAGCTCGGTGATTGTGAGTATGCGTAAAATTTTTAAGAAGAATTTCAGGGTACAAAAAGGTATGACGCAGCTGCTCATCTTTGCGGCGGAAGGCGTGCTCACCATCATCGTGGCCATACTCATATTCGCCATCAACGTGTTCCGGCTGGCGCTGCACAACCCCCTGCTGGACGTCTTTGAGGCGGCGCACCCCGGCCTGTTCAGCTCCTTTACCGATTTTCTCGCACGGCTCATCCCCTTTCTGCTCATCTTCTGCGCGGCGGCGGCAATCTACAAATTTGCCAGCCGCACCAAGCCGCCCACGCTCTACTGTCTGGGGACGGCGGGCGCATGCAGCGTGGGATTCTGGGGGCTCAGGCGCTTTATGAAGCTCTTCATCAACGTGAACCGCTACAACCTGATTTACGGCGTGCTGAGCAACGTCATCGTGACTCTGCTGGGCGTCTACTTCTTCTTTATGATTTTTTTGTACTGCGCGCAGTTCCTCTTTGTGCTCCAGTTCTTTAAGTCGCTCCTGCTAAGCGAGCTGTACCTGCTGCCGGAACGCGACGACACGCGCATCAAGCAGACCGTCCGCAGGCTGCTGTTCATCCGGCCGGACTCCCTGCTGGGCAGCAGCGCGAACGTCATCACGCTGAAAAAAGGCGAGCCCGTCTACAAAAAGGGCGATTTCGGCGCGGATTCCTACTATCTGGTGGAGGGAACCGTGCAGATTACCCGCACGAACAACATCTCCTTTGTGGGGCGGGGAAAATTCTTCGGGGAAGAGGCGTGCATGCTGGAGGAGACGCGCGACGAGAACGCCATTGCCTATACAGACGTAAAGATTGTGAGGATACCGGAGCCGCTCTTCTTTGACCTGCTGGAGCGCAACCCGGAAGTAGCGCAGCGCGTGCTCGCGCAGATAAGCAGCTACTTCTCCAAATTTTATGGACGAAACGAAGATTATCCACTATAATTGCCTGCAAGTTCTTTTGGGGTGCACACTATGACTAAATACATCTTTATCACCGGCGGCGTCGTCAGCGGGCTTGGCAAAGGCATTGCCGCCGCATCACTGGGGCTCATACTCAAGAGCCGTGGCCTGAAAGTGGTGAACCAGAAATTCGATCCATACCTGAACATTGACCCCGGAACCATGAACCCCTTCCAGCACGGGGAAGTCTTCGTCACGGACGACGGCGCGGAGACGGATTTAGACCTCGGCCACTACGAGCGCTTTACGGACGCGGTGCTCTCGCAGAGCAGCAACACGACGGCAGGCCGGGTATACCTTGCGGTGCTGAACCGCGAGCGCGAGGGCGGCTACCACGGCGGCACCGTGCAGGTCATTCCCAACGTCACCGAAGAAATCCTGCACCGGATGCTGCTCTCCACGCAGGAGACGAACGCGGACGTCATCATCACGGAAATCGGCGGCACCGTCGGCGATATCGAATCCCTGCCCTTCATCGAGGCAATCCGCCAGATAAAGTACCGGGTCGGAGAAGAGAACTGCTGCTACATACACCTGACGCTCGTGCCGCAGCTGCACAAATCGGGCGAAATCAAGACAAAGCCCACCCAGCATTCCGTAAAGGAGCTGCAGGAGCTGGGAATACAGCCGGACATCCTTATGCTGCGCACGGAAACCCGCCTTGACGATGCCACCAGGGAAAAGCTCGCGCTCTTCTGCAACGTGGATACCGACTGCGTTATCCAGAACCTGAACGCAAAGTCCATCTATGAGGTGCCGCTCAACATGGAGCAGGAAGGGCTCGGCAACGCCGTCTGCAAGGCGCTCGGCATACAGGGCAGGCCGACAGACCTCTCCGACTGGGAGCGGATGGTGCGCACCTACGAGTCGCCCAAGCATCACGTGCGCATAGCGCTCGTAGGCAAATACATCGAGCTGCATGACGCCTACCTTTCCGTGGTGGAAAGCCTGACGCACGGAGGCATCGCCAACGAGACCGAGGTGGAAATCGACTGGATAGACAGCGAGACGCTTACCGACGACGCTGCCGCGGAGCAGCGGCTCGCGGGCGCGGACGGCATCATCGTTCCCGGCGGCTTCGGCTCACGAGGAATAGAGGGGATGATACGCGCCGCGCGCTACGCCCGCACCCGCAATGTCCCGTACTTCGGCATCTGCCTCGGCATGCAGATTCTCGTCATTGAATTTGCCCGCGACGTGCTCGGCTGGGCCGACGCGCATTCCACTGAAATCGACAAGGGTACCAGCCATCCGGTCATAGACCTCATGCCGGATCAGAACGGCAAGATTCTGGGCGGCACCCTGCGCCTGGGCAAATTTGAGTGCGCGGTGCGGCCGGGCACGCTCACGGAGCAGGCATACGGCGCCGCGAGCATCTGGGAGCGCCACCGCCACCGCTACGAATTCAACAA
>DGUD01000050.1 GCA_002393865.1 Treponema sp. UBA4319 | reverse complement strand
ATCTGCTCAAATAAGGAACAAATCTTGCTTTGATCAGCAGCTACCGCGATTCTTATGTGCATCATCTATAAATCCTTCCGCAGATAAATCATGTCCACAAGCTGAACGCCTGCCTCAAAAATGGGATGATCGTAATTCCTGGTGAAAAAATCTTTTACTATGTGATGCCGCTTGAATCCGCATTTTTCGTAAAAGGGAATCGTGAGCGGGCTGTCGCCTGTTCCCACCTGCAGGACGGAAAAACGGCCGCGGTATGTTTGCACCACAAAGTCAATCAGTTTTTTGCCGTAGCCTTTCCCCTGGCTCTCTGGGTCGGTGGCAATATTCTTTATCTCAAGAACGCCGTTTCCTTCGTCGGTAACGACACATTCCGCCTTTACCCCATCGTCGTCAAGAACGAACATTGTTCCCTGCTCAAGGTAGCGGTCAATCATGTCCTCCTGCTCGTCGGCAAGAAGGAGGAGGGAGAGGAATTGTTTTTTGTTCTGGGTGATTTGGCTTATACGCATGGAAGCAACCTCATTTCTATCATACAGGACTTCCTTAAAATTTGCCACAGAATTTTTAGCGTTCGTTCTTTCCCAAGTCTTTTGAGAGGAAAAGGAGCAAATCATCGTCGTTTACACAAGGGGCATATTGCTCAAGTACTTTGCCGCGATAGTACACGCCGCTTCCATCAGGAATATATCCACGCTTAGCATAGATTCTTTGTGCCGCTCCATATCCTGAGTGAAGTCCCACCGCAAGAAAAACCCTGCCGCTTATTTTTCCGGCTTCCGCTTCGGCCGCGTCTAAAAGTCGGCTTCCGATGCCTTTTCCGTGCACGTCAAAAAAGACCGTGAGATCGACGATTTCCGGAAAGCCTCTCAAAGCCTGCGATCCCTCTTCCGGATGCAGGTCGAGCGTGCATTGTCCTGAGATTCTCCCTTCATATTCGGCAATGAAGACCAGACGCGAGCCTTCTTCCTGCTCCTTGTAATAACGCTCGTAGATTTCCATGCGCGGATGCCAGCCGTAGGACTCATACGTGGCGTACAGCGCCTTCGCATCACCGGGCACCATGCTCCGTATCTTTATTTTTCCGTCGTCGAAATAGACCGTCATTCATCCTCCGGAAATCTTACGAGCGGGGTATGCATGCCTCCCGCGCGAATCAGAGCGCGCAAGGCTTCGCCTGCGTAGCCATAGCCCAGCGAGCGGTAAAAATCCGGCTGTTCTGCAAACTCGGCTCACAAGCCGAAGGAAGCTCGAAAAGCTCACCAAAGGGGATTTTTCAGGCTTCCTTTATATCATGTTCAGCAAGACTACGCAAGCCTAGTTCCGTTCCTCCACGACAATATTGTCGATGACGACGGTATGCTTTGCATCGATGCGTTTTCCGTTGACAGCGCCCATAGAAATGCTCAGGATAACCGCGGGGTCTGTTTTTTCCTGCATCTGGAACACCGTCTCGTAATGCTGTACGGAAGGCCCCACCTGTATAATCTGCGTGCCGGAATACGGAATCCAGTTGTCGTCGCCGGAACCGTCGCGCTGCAGCGCATACATGATGCTCCGCTCCAGCGTGCTCTTTGCGTCGAACGCAACGCGGTAGCTTTTTCCGTTTTCCAGCGTAATGTTGTTCTGCTTGAGCTGAATCATCCAGTCGGCGCTGCCGGTGTTTGAGATGTCCGCACAGAATGCGTCCTGATACGTAAGGCTATCAATACCGTACTCAAGCGAAGCCTCTTCGTGCGCGTAGACCTCGTAGCCGGTCAGACCGCTGGAGAAGTCCCCGTTTACAATCATGCCGTCATCCTGGATGCGGACGGAATCAACAAAGACCGTCCCCACGGAAGCTGCAAACGTAAGCAGTCGTCCCCGCGCAGAAGAGGGGGAAGGAGAAGGCTCAAACGTGTAGCGGTATGACGCCCTGCCTCCGGTGAGCGGCACCTCAAGCGACAGCGCGTCCTCTATGCCGACGCTCAGCGCGGCACCGTCAGGGCTGTACGCATCGAACGAAAGGATGTAAGTCTTTCCGGGCTGAACCGCTACGCTCTGGAACACGCGCGCCGCGGTGCCGGAAGGAGCAAGCTTCAGTTCGCGGACATTCTTTTCGTTCGTGACGCCCACGGAAGCGGCCGTATCCGTCTCCCAATGCGCAAGCCGGCCTGCGCCTTCCTGGAATTCCCCGTTGAAGACATAGTTCCCGTCGGGAAGCAGTGCCGCAGCATCAGAAGCATCTCCGGCGCCCGTCTTTACAAAGCGCACATTGGTGATGTGGACTTTTGCCGTTGCGTTCTGGTTCCCCAGATTGAATTCAATCCGGCCGGTGGGGTCACTGTCTTCCTTCATGGTAAAGTCAAATGCGAAGGTCTGCTTCTTTTTGCCGAGCGGCACTTTTGTGTCGTTCAGGTAGCGTATCCAGCCGACGTTCGGCGCGGTAATGGCGGTAATAATCGTGCGCTCATCATCCGCCCACGCATCAAACTGATAGTGGTAGGCGGAACCTTTTTCAAGCGGGATGTCCGGCTGCACAATCTGGATGCTGTAGTCCAAGTCGCCGGGCATCTCGCTCGTTACATGCAGCGCATTGCCGGAAATGTCGGCACTGCCCTTTCCGCTTCCAGCAAGCAGGAAGAACCAGTCCGTCGTATCCCCCAGATTTTCCGCGACCGCAAAATCGCCGTTCGCCACAAAGTTTCCAGTCGCATCAGGCTCGCGCAGCTGGACAAACGGCGCTTCCGGTTTTGAAACAGCCTCATTGTAGGACGGCTTCTGGTACACGCGCACATAGTCCACCACCATGCGGGCATTTTCTGCAAAGCCGGTTTCTGCGGTCGGATTCCCCGGCCAGTTCCCGCCGACGGCGACATTCAGAATCAGGTAGAACGGCTGGTCAAAGGGAGCGGGATAGGCCACTTCGCCAAAGCCCTTTTTCTTGGTGAACCAATCGCTTGTTTTGTAGAAGAGCATATTGTCTATGTAGAAGCGGATTTCGCCGGGATCCCATTCGCAGGCATAGATGTGGAATTCCTTGGATAAATCCGTCCCGAATTTTGAGTAGCTTCCCTGATGCTCCGCGTGGGGCTCGCCAAAGTGTATGGTACCGTACTGCGTGTCGGTCCTGTTTCCGAGCACTTCCATAATGTCGATTTCGCCGCACTTGGGCCACTGGCCGTACAGGTTTTCTTCCGTGGGCATCATCCAGAATGCGGGCAGGAAGCCCTGGCCGCGCGGCACCTTGAGCCGGGCCTCAAAACGGCCGTAGGTAAAATCGTGCTTTCCGCGCGTATTGATGCGACCGGACGTATATGAAGCCGCTCCGTTCTGCTCATGCTTTAAGGCCTGAATGACAAGGGTTCCGTCCTTGACATAAATGTTTTCCGCCGAATCCACATATTCCTGCAGCTCGCTGTTTACCCAGCCAGGCTCATGGTACTCGTAGTTCCAGTCGTCCTTGTTCAGCTTACGCCCGTCAAAATCATCCTGCCAGACAATGTCTTCCATCGTATATTTTGAATTCTGGATTTCGTATGTCTCCCGGCTCTTTTTCTGGCACGCCATAAACGTGCCGCTGAGCGCCAGACAAAAAAGCAACATATTCCTACAGCGCATGGTATTCCTCCACAGTAATCTCCCCTTCATCATAGCGGAATTCCGCGCACGCTCTGGCAGATTCATAAGAATTATTGCATATTCTTACTATTTTTGCCATAATACCGGCATGAAAAAGCAGTCCAAAACGGAAAAGGCGCTTTCGCACAAAGTATTCCTGCAGCGGGAATACGGAAGCCGGCACCTTGCGTACGAGCGCGAGCTGGAATTTTACGATGCGGTAAAGGACGGGAACTTCAAGGCGCTGAACAAGCTGATGCTGCCGCTCAAAGACAGGCATCTGGGCACGCTTTCCAAAGATGCGCTCAGGAACGCAAAATACCACCTTATCATCACGGTCGCGCTCATCACGCGATTCTGCATCGAAGGCGGGCTGGAAAGCGAGACGGCGTACACGCTGAGCGACGTGTACATCCAGCAGGTTGACGCGTGCCGGAGCGAGGAAGAAATTGACCTGCTGCACCGGGAGCTCGTGTTTGACTTTGCCGACCGGATGAAAAAGAGGAAGGCCGCGCAGGGAATTTCCAGGGCGGTCAAAAAAGCGTGCGACTACATTTACGACAACCTGCACCAGCGGCTGACGCTCGAAAAAATCGCACGGGCGGCAGGCATACACAAAAACTACCTGTGCGCGCTGTTCAAAAAAGAAACGGGCTCGACCGTGCAGGAATACATCCGCAGAAAAAAAATAGAGGCGGCCGCAAACATGCTTTCGTATGCGGACTACAGCCCGCAGGAGCTGAGCGACTATTTTTCATTTTCCTCGCAGAGCCACTTTACGAACACCTTCAAACGCATCATGAACGCAACACCGGCGGAATACCAGCGGACGCATTACCACTCGCACTGGCAAAAAAGATAGACGCAAGGCGGCAGCAGCGCATTTTCACTGGCATGCCGCTTCATCTGCAGGACTGCCCGGAAGCCTCACTTTCCAGACAGCGCTCATATATATCTCCCGGTGATGCAGTTCGGATTCCCGGCGATATCCGCAGGACTGCCGCTCGCGACGATGCGCCCGCCCTGCTTTCCCCCGCCGGGTCCCATGTCAACGATGTAATCTGCGCTGCGGATAACATCAAGATCATGCTCTATCACAATAAGCGTAGCGCCTTTGCTGATAAGATGGCGGAACACCGCAATCAGCGTCCTGACATCCAGCGGGTGCAAACCGATGGTCGGCTCGTCAAAGACAAAAACGCTGTCCTCCTGCCCGCGCCCCATCTCGCTCGCAAGCTTAAGCCGCTGGGCTTCGCCGCCGGAAAGGCTCGGCGTCTGCTCGCCGAGGGTCAGATAGCCGAGGCCAAGGTCATGGAGCACCTGCAGGCGGTTCCTGACAAAAGGAATATCGGAGCATTCCGAGAGAGCCTCGTCCACACTCATATCCATAAGCGCAGGAAGGGAGACCGCTTTTCCGGCGGATGCAGAGGCCTTTCCCGCCTTCTTCCTGAAAATTCTGAACGCTTCCTTTGCGTAGCGTGCGCCCCGGCATTCCGGGCAGGGAATCTCCACGTCGGGGAGGAACTGGACATCGAGGCTGACGGAACCCGTACCGTCGCAGGCCGGGCAGCGGAGAGCGCCGGTATTGTACGAGAAGTCTCCGGCCTTCCAGCCCCTTTCTTTTGCGTCCGGGCTCCGGGCATAGATTTTCCGCAGCTCGTCATGAATGTTCGCGTATGTCGCCACCGTTGAACGGATGTTTATCCCGATTGGCGTCGCGTCTATCAGCTTGAGCTGCCTGATTCCGTCCGCACAAAGGCTTTCCACATGGGAAGGCAGGGGCGCGCCGGAAATGCGTGCCAGCAAGGACGGGACAAGGCTTTCTAGCACCATCGTCGTCTTGCCGCTGCCTGATACGCCGGTCACAACGGAAAGCTTTCCCTTGGGGAAGCACACGTCGAGCGGCTGCACCGTATGGATGCTCGTGGTCTTCATGCTGATTGTGCCCAAGGAAAAGATATCGCTGCGTTTTGCTGCCGGCTCCCGGCTTGCGCGCGCAGGACTGCCGTCCGTGCCCCGCAGCTGCACCTCCTGCAGGAACGCAGCTATCCGGCTCGCTTTGTTCCGCACGATATCGCGCGGCGTGCCCGACGCAATCACCGTCCCGCCGCCCGCACCGGCTTCCGGGCCAAGCTCGATAATCCAGTCGGAATGTGCGAGCACCTGCGTATCGTGGTCCACAAGAATCACGCTGTTTCCGTCGGCAATCAAATCATCCATCACGCCGACGAGCCCCTCAAGGTTTGACGGATGAAGCCCTATGCTCGGCTCGTCAAGCACATAGAGCACGCCCGTGGTACGGTTCCGCACGGCGCGGGCAAGCTGCATGCGCTGGCGTTCCCCCGTGCTCAGCGTGGAGGCGGCGCGGTCCAGCGATATGTAGGAAAGCCCAAGCTCCATCAGGCGGCGGGCAACATCGTCAAAGGACTCGCAAATCCGCAGAGCCATCGGCCGCATCGCATCGGGGAGCGAATCCGGTATTCCCGCCACCCATGGAACAAGCTCCCCAAGCGTCATCCGGCACGCATCGTCCAAAGAGATGCCCCGGAGCAAAGGAGCACGCGCGGCATCAGAAAGGCGGGTTCCGTGGCAGCGCGGGCACGATTCCTCCCGGAGAAACTTCTCCACGCGCTTCATGCCCTTCTCGTCCTTTACCTTGGCAAGGGCATTTTCCACCGTGTACCGCGCGTTGAAATAGGTAAAATCCATCTCCCCAGCGGCACCGTTCGTCTTGTTCTGGTAAACCATGTGGTGCTTGACGGGCTTTCCGTGGAATACGATATCCCGCTCTTTTTTGCTCAGCTCCCGGAACGGCACATCCGTCCGGACACCGAGCTCGCGGGCGATGTCCTTCATGAGCGACCACATCAGCGTCTGCCACGGAAGCACCGCCCCCTCATCAATCGAAAGGCTTTCGTCCGGTACGAGCGTGGTCTCGTCCACCGTGCGCACCACGCCGGTACCTTCGCATTCCGGGCAGGCTCCCCCTGAATTGAACGCAAGCTCCTCCGCGCCCGGCCCGTAGAAGCGCGCGCCGCATTCGGGGCAGACAAGCTCCTGCTCCGCGGCGACGGCTAGGGATGGCGGCACATAATGGCCGTTGGGGCACCGGTGGCTCGCAAGCCGCGAGTACATCAGGCGCAGGCTGTTCAGCAGCTCCGTCGCAGTCCCAAAGGTAGAGCGGATTCCCGGCACACCCGGCCGCTGGTGCAGGGCAAGGGATGCAGGAACATAGCGGACTTCATCGACCTGAGCCCTGCTCGCCTCGGTCATCCGGCGGCGCGTATAGGTCGAAAGCGACTCAAGATAGCGCCGGGAACCTTCCGCATACAGCACTCCCAGCGCAAGAGATGATTTTCCGGAGCCGGAAACTCCGGCAATGCCAACTATTTTATGCAGCGGGATATCGACGTCTATGTTCTTGAGATTATGCGCGCGTGCTCCGCGTACTTCGATATGATCAGGCTGACCGCCACCACTTGTCTGCGCCATACACTAGTTATAGCCTGAAAAGCGGAGCGATGTCAACGAAAGCCCTTCCCCCGCCAAGGCTGCGGCATAAAGACGTCCCCGGCGGGAATGGCATCTGATTCCGGCGGGAAGCGTGGCACCACCGCCGTCAGCTGCCACGCGGCGCGCAGCCTACCAGACGATGCTGAATGTCTTTGCGTTCTGGAGCGTCAGGAATTCCAACAGCGGGACAGAAAAGACCGCTTTGTTGGCGGATGTCCGGGCGCGCTCGGTCTCCGAAAGGGACGCGCTGCTGATTTTACAGCCCGGCGGAGGTGCCAGCGTCATCTGGACAACAGATTTCTCCAGCTCCGCGGCAATATCCTCGCCGTACACAGCCGCTATCAGATCCCGGTACTCGGCGGTCGTCATCGTCTCGCCGGTAAAAATAGGCGCCATGAACAAATCCAGATAATTCTTTGATTCCTCAGGAAGCAAGGCCGTCAGCTGCTTTACCGTGCCCGGAGACAGGATGACGGTCAGCGACTTTGCCGTGCAGGTGATGAAATTAGCGGCCTTGATGTTGTTCACCGTGACAGCTTTCTGGTCTTCCGGGGGCTTTATGGAGCCCGCGACGCTCAGTTCCCTGCCGGAAGGGGCGGAGACACGGGCATCCCTGATGTCGCTGCCCTCAAAGGACTGCTGGATTTGGGAGAGCATGCTGCCGGAAAACAGGGATTCCCCTCCGCCCATCACCGCTATGGTGTCAGCGAGCGTCTGACCCAAGTCCATGGAGAACTGCACCGCAGAGCTCCTGTCGGGCTTTGCCTGGATTGAGATGGATGCAGAGCATCCGCTCAATGCAAAGAGAACAAAAAGATATACAAGTGAATAGAGATATTTTCCTTTCTTCATACCCCCTATAAACAACGGAACTGGCCGCAGGTTTCAAAAACAGCGAAGTTCCCGGAGCATCGGGGAGTACGGGACTATGCGGGTTTATTGTGTGGGTGGAAGAATTCTTCCGTAGCCGCAGAAATGGCTCTGCCAGTACTTTTCGTCGATAGCGCTGATGATGACGCCCGTCTCCGGCCCGTCGCTGGCAGCGTGGATAAAAAGCCGTTTGCCGTGGAATTTCCCTTTGCCGTTATATATGCCCAGATAGATGCCGACATGCGAGACTTTGCCGCTGTCCGTCGTCTTGAAGAACATAAGGTCGCCCGGCTCACGCTCGTCCTCGCCTATGAGCGTCACGTTGCGGTTCGTGTAGATTGATTGCGACGACGAGGGAATCTTTATGTTGACCGCCTGCCTTGCCGCATACGACACAAAGCCGGAACAGTCAAAGCCTTTCTCCGGCGTCTTGCCGCTATACACATACGGCGTCCCTTTGAGGGAAAGCGCGTAGTCTATGAGCCGCTGGCGTTCGGCGGAAACCATGTCCGCCGCCTGAACCAAGGCGGTATTGAGCAGGATAAGCACCACGGCAGAAAGGAATCTGTTCAGCTTCATGTTTAAAAAATCGGAGCAAAACGCAGGGCTGATAAGATTTATTTTTACTTGTCCGCCCTTTCGTGCTATAATGGAGCATCATGCAGAATACCTTAAAAAACTGGAACCCGACGGCCATTTTGGAACCATACAAAGGCACCCTCTTTACCGGGGAATGGCCGACGCTGCCGGAAATGCTTCGCATAAGCACCGTCCGCTGCCCGGAGCGCCCCTTCTTTACTGATTTTGAGGGGGAAAACGGCGGCAAGCGCACGCTCAATTTTACGCAAGTACAGGAAAAAGTAGATTCCCTTGCCCGCTGGATGGCGGCGGAAGGCATCATACACGGAGACCGGGTCGCCGTCACCGGCAAAAATTCCCCGGAATGGGGCGTCGTCTTTCTGGCGGCAGTGTCGCTGGGGGCTATAATCTGCCCGCTGGACTACGCGCTGCACACGGAGGAGCAGGAGAACCTGCTGGCGACAGCGGCGCCCAAGCTCCTGTTCGTGGACGAAGAAAAATACGCGCACTACGCGGAGAAGACGGGCAGCTTTGCCGTCTATTCGCTGAGCAGCAAATTCCCCGATGTCTACGTATACAATCTGAAAGCGACGCGGGATGCAGAAATCAAGGCGCCGGTACCGGATGACACCGCAGCCATACTCTTTACCAGCGGAACCACAAGCACGCCCAAAGGCGTCATGCTGAGCCACCGCAACCTTGTCAGCGACGCGTTCATCGCCCAGACGAACATGATAATAGACTATAACGACGTGTTCTATGCGCTGCTTCCCATCCACCACGCCTACACGATGCAGGCGGTCTTCATCGAATCGCTGTGCATCGGCGCGGAAATCGTGTTCGGCAAGAGCATGGCGGTATCGCGCATGATGCGCGACCTGAAGGAAGGCGGCATAACCATGATGCTCGGCGTCCCGCTGCTCTTCAACAAGCTGGCGGACGGCATCATCAGGGGTCTCAAGGCAAAAGGGCCGATTGTGTACGGCGTCATCCGCGTCCTCATGGAAATCTCATACCTTATAAAGAAGCTTTTCGGCGTGAACCCCGGCAAGCAGATGTTCAAGGCGGTGCTCCAGCAGGCAAACCTGTACACCGTGCGCATCGCCATCAGCGGGGGCGGCCCGCTCTCGCAGCAGGTGTTCAAGTTCTTCAACGCGATGGGCATCAACTTTGTGCAGGGATACGGCCTTACGGAGACATCGCCCATCATCGCCCTCAACCCCGTGGAGCACTTCAAGATAGAGAGCGTGGGCAGCTATTTTGCCGGAAAGATGGAGATGAAAATCCTCGATCCCAACGAGGACGGCATCGGCGAAATCTGCGTAAAAGGCCCGATGGTCATGCAGGGCTACTACAAGATGCCGGAAGAGACGGCAAAGATGTTCACGGATGACGGCTGGTTCAAGACGGGAGACCTCGGATGGCTGGACTCGGAGAACTACCTGATGCTCTCCGGGCGGGCAAAGAACATGATTGTGACGGAAGGCGGCAAAAACGTCTACCCGGAGGAAATCGAAGACATGTTCCAGCTTGAAGGCGACATCCAGCAGATTACCGTCCAGGGCTACATCGCCGACAAGGCAAAGCGCTCCGAGGAGCTTGAGGCCCTGGTCTACCCCAGCGACGCGCTCTACGAGCGCCTGCACATAGAGCGGGGCGCGGAAATCCCCGGCGCGGTGCAGGATGCCGTCCAGACGGTCATCAGCAAGGTGAACAAACGGCTGCAGCCCTACCAGCGGATAACAAAGGTAACGGTGCTCCGCGAGCCGCTCGCAATGACGACGACGCTCAAAGTAAAGCGCAGCTACAACAGGCAGGAAAAGGCATGATTCAGGCACACATCCGTGATACGGAGCTGGCGGAATTCCTGGCGGCGCTGCCGGCGGATGATATGATTCACTTTACGATGAGCGAGGGCCGGCTCCGGGGAGCCCTTTTTCAGGGAACCCATTTTGTGAACCAGATGCGGGCGCAGCACAACACCGGCATCCTGGAAAGCTACATACTGGGGCAGGCCTCCCTGTGCGCGGCGCTGCTTATCCCCGCGCTGATGAAAGGCCGCGAGCACCTGAGCCTGCACTACGATGTCCCCGATTCCCCCGCAAAAGGCTTCTGCGTGGAGGCTGACTCAAGCGGCTGGGTACGCGGCTATCTGCTGCAGGATCACATCCCCGTAGAAAAGCCGCTTGACGACTGGGACTTAAAGCCATTCCTCGGAGGGGAAGGCTACATGACCATCCAGACCGTCCATCCGGGAGACAAATTCCCGCAGACAAGCTCGGTGAACACCACGGGAAACATCGCCGACGACATCGTGTTCTATTTTGACCGCAGCGCGCAGCTCAGGACGGCGCTCATAAGCTCCATCCTGATGGACAAGCAGGGGCGCATCATCGGGGCGGGCGGCATCTTCATCCAGGTGATGCCGGAGACCGGCGGCGGATTCAAAGGCGTCCAGAAACGGGGAGCGCAGGTGGACAGCGCCCCCGACCAAAAGGCCGACGACGAGCTCATCGGGGACATCGAGTCCGTGCTCAGATCGGCGCCATCGCTCGGCCTGTGGTTCAGCCAGGGGCGCAGCAACGTAGACCTGCTGAAGGAGCTTTTCGGGGAATTCTCCCCGGAAGTCGCGCTGCACCGCAGCATCGTCTTTGACTGCCCCTGCTCGGAGGAAAGCTACATCGCGCATATCCGGCGCCTTCCCCCGGCGCAGCTGGAGGAGCTCAAGCAGTCCGGCGAGCCGCTGGAAATCGTCTGCAGGAACTGCAGCTCCGTATACCACATCCCCACCAGCAGGCTGTAGCATGCAGAAGACGGCGGCAGAACGACAGCTGGAGCGGCACATCCCCGCGCTCGTCTCGCTCTGGCGGGAATCCGGCGGGAACAAAGGCAAGGCGAGCGCGCACGGCAAGCAGGGCACATCGCTTTCCCCGGAAGAATGCCGCTCCGTAGCAGATGCCCTCCTGAGCCTCCAGCGGGGGCTGACCGGCAGCAGGGAGCTTGCCGGCGCCGGATATATGGAGAACCGCGCATTCCTCGGCGCCTACCTCCTGTACTACTGGTGCGTCTCCTACCTGCAAGTCTCTTATGCCGCACGGAGCGCGCGGGAGCAGTGCAGGGCGCTCGTCGCCGCACGCAATGAGAGCGGCGCACCCCTCAGAATCCTTGACGCGGGCTCCGGCCCGGCACCCGCAAGCACGGCGCTCTGCGACCTGCTGGATGAGCTGGGCGCCGCGGCCGCATCTGAGCTGCTGCTCTGGGACAGCAGCGGCAAGGCGCTTGCGCTCGCCCAAAAGCTCTACGAGCGCGAATTCCCCGGCATAAGCCCGCAGTGCACCGTCACTGATTTCCAGCATGACGCGCTGCCTTCCTCCGGAACGCAGGACATCATCGTGATGAGCCACGCGCTCAACGAGCTGTGGAAAGAAGAAAAGCTGACCGTGGAGCGGCGCACTGCATTCGTGGAAGAGCTGTGCGGCGGTCTTGCCGACGACGGGCTGCTGCTCCTGTGCGAACCGGCGCTCCTAGCCACAAGCCGGAACCTCATCCGCCTCCGCGACGCGCTGCTACGGCGCGGCTTCCACGTGCTCTCCCCCTGCCCGGCATCCGCCGCCTGCCCCGCCATCCCTGCGGGCGAAAACCAGACCTGCCACGCGGAGCTTGCCTGGCAGCCACCGGAGCCGGTCAAATCGCTGGCCAAAGCCGCCCGGCTCGACCGGAATTCGGTAAAGATGACGTTCTTTGTATTCTCGCGGAAGGAGCCCCCGGCGGAATGCGGAGGAACATACCGGGTGGTATCGGACGCCATGCTGAACAAAGCGGGGCGGCTCCGCTACCTGCTGTGCGACGGCACAAGACGCATGGCGCTGTCCGCAAAAAAAGGCGACCCCCATGCCGCCGCCCAAGGCTTTTTTGACCTGCGGCGCTATGACCGCGTACAGCTGCAGCAGGCCGAGCAGCGCGGCGGCGACACACCCGCGTATGGAATCACAGACGCCACAAGCATGCAGGTACAGGCATTCAGGCAGTAGCCAAAAATCCGGCAGACAGAGCCGCCGCCAGCGCAAGAAAGAACATCCCTGCCATATTTTTGAAGCGGAAACATCGCTATCGCACAAAAGTTTCCACAGGAATGAGAAATAGCCTCCCAAACGAAGGGCATGGGCACAGAGCAGGTTTTTCGTGTTATGCCGAGATACCTGCCATGCGTTCAGTTTTACCGGCAGCGTATATAGTTCAGGCAGGTGTCATCGTATTTATCGCCCTTGTAGACGCTTTGTATCTCAAGCTGAATTTCTGAAGATGAGAACGGAAGCAGAATTTCAAACGGCTCCGGCGAATCAGGCAGCGTGACAGCCAGCGATTTTCCCTCATCATTCCTGTCCGTTATTTTTATGTCCTTGACGCGGTTGTTATTCGTGTAGGTTTTTGGATTGTTTGAGACAAAGCCATTTGATATGACAAGCACCGATATGCTTGACTGCGAGCTTATGGTTATCCGGCAGCCGACACCATCCCCCTCCTCGCCCTCCACCCACGGGCGGCCAGGGATAGTCTCGTTCAGGCATTTCGCTGCATACCCGGTGTCATTTTCAACCAGGTAGCTGTCAGAGCGTATGATACAGTCATGCAGATACACTTCATCCAATGGAAGTCCCATGAGGACAGGGAACAGCATTGCCCCCAGCATATCGCTGAAATAGTTTGTGATGATATAGTTCAGCAGGTTCACCATCCTGTCATCTGCGGCTATGTCCGTAACATGGCATCCTGCGAATTCCTCGAACAGTTCCCCGGGCATAATGCGGCTGCATACCACTGAAATGCCGTCCCCTTCCTTCGTATACACGTATTTGAACGACAGTCCGCCCATCCCGCCATACGACTGGTATGTGCTGTCGCCTGTATAAACGAGGTTTGGCAGGGAACTTTTCTTGTGGTCGTCAAAGACACATTCACATCCGCCCTCTGTCTTTCTGACAGAAACACATTCGTCATATAAGATGGTGTTCCCGCTTCCCAAACAGACGTTGAACGTCTCCACAGCCCCGCTTGCCTTATAAAGGCGTTCCACGGTAGCCCCCTTATCGTTCGGGATAAGCCTGACACGAAAACAGCCATCCCCGCTGTATTTCAATCCGAGAGAAATGGAACCGTCGCCTTCGCTGGTGATGGTGAGAGGGATGACGGGTGTTTCTCCGAAAGCTCCGCTTATCCCCTGTATAATCCCCCGCTCGTCAAGCCGCACCCGGACGGCGCTTCCGTCGTCACCTTGTATGAGGACAATGCCATCTTCTGCTTCTGGAGCGGCGGGGGAATCAGCTCCGCCAGATGCCTCCGCCCCTGCGGTACCGGCGGCATCCGTCTTGCCAAGGGAATCCGCCGCCGCGGATGGCAGCGGCACGGACTGTTTCTGTGTCTGGGACTCCTCCACGGGTTCCGGGCCTGCTTCTTGTGCTCTTTCAACCTTGCAGGCACATAGGGTAAGGGCGGCAAGCAGCAACAAGCCATTCCAAAAACGACGTTTCATCCTTTACTCCTCCGGGCGGCTCTATTGCATACGCAAAGACGCCGCGCGGTTCAGACCTTGAAGAGATCTATCTGCTTGCCAATCTGGTCTATGGAGGCGCGAACCTCTTTTGCGATGCCGCCGAGGCTCGCGCTGCTCTCGGTAATCCGCCGGGCGCCGCCTGACATCTCGTCCATGCCCTGCCGCATGTTCGCGGTAACGTCCTGCAGGGAATTCATCTCCTTGCTGATACGTTCGTTCATCCCGGACATCTCCTTTGAGGAGCGGCGGACTTCTACGGTGCTGTCATTCATGGCTTTGAGGGCATCGCTAATCTGGCGGGAACCGGAATTCTGCTCCTCCATGGCGGACTTTATCTGCATGACCAGCTGGTCGGTCTCCTTGATTTTGTTGGACACCGCGGTAAAGGCCTCGCTGGAATCCATCGATGCGGACACGACCTCGGAGATGGATTCCCTGATATTGTTCAGCTGCTCGCCGATGGTCTTGGACTGTGCGCCAGAGGTCTCGGAGAGCTTGCGGATTTCGTCCGCGACAACGCTGAAGCCTTTGCCAGCCTCGCCCGCGTGGGCAGCCTCGATGGCGGCGTTCATGGCAAGCAGGTTCGTCTGCTCGGCTATGCTGGATATCGCCTGGTTGGCCTCCTGCAGCATCTGGCTCTGGTTCTCTATCTGCTTTATGCGGGCATTCACGTCCTGCTGCTTGGCAAAACCTGTCTGGGCGTTCTCGGAGAGCGACTCAAAGGAAGCCGCCATCTTGTCCACCGAGACGTTGACGGAGCGGATGTTCCCAATCATCTCCTCTACGGCTGCGCTCGCCTGCGTCACGCCGGAGGCCTGGCCCTCTATCATGTGGTCAAGCTCCGTGATGTTGCCGGAAATATCCCGCACCGCGCCGGCGGTCTGCTCCACGCTCCCGCTCTGCGCCGCAATCTGGGAGGAGACGCCCTCTATCGTGTGGTTCACCATCCTGATGGCGTCCACGGTCTCGTCCGAGCTCTGCAGCATCTTCATGCCGGAATCGTACAGCCTTGACTTGGAGTCCTTGAGCGTGGAGATTATCTCGTGCAGCTTCTCAAGGAAGAAGTTGAAGTGGATGATGAGGTCGCCAATCTCGTCCCTGATGAACAGCTTGCTGCGCTTCGTCAGGTCAGCGTCGCCGCTCTCAAGCTCCTTCAGGAAATTCGTCACGTTGGAGATACGCCACATGAGCCAGCGGACAAAGCGGAACGCGAGCAGCACGAGCACAAGGACAAGCCCGGAGACGGAAGGAATCACTATCTTCATCGAGCGCTTTGAGACCGCCTCCATCGTCTCCAGCGATTTTGCGACAAAGCACATACCGGTCACGGCCGGGCCGGAGGAAAGCGGCCAGTAGATGGCATAATAGCGCTTGCCTTCGATGTTCGTGTAGCCCTTGAACTGGCCGCCGTCGCGGATGACGGTGTTCACGACGTCGCGGTTCGACACGTGCACGCCCACCATGTTCGGCATCGTGGAGGCAAGGCGCACGTCCCCCTTGAGGATGGTGCATTCCACATTGTAGGAATTCTTTACCATGTCTACCGTGCTGTAAGAGGAATTCGACACGAGGTCTACGCCCATGGTCAGGCTCCCCACGATATTCCCGCCGTGGTAAACGGGATGGCTCGCATACAGCGCGTAGGCAAAGGAGCCGATGCTGTCAAAAGCCGCGGCAGGCTTGCCGTTCAGCGCGGAATTCACCGCGTAATAGGGCGATATGACTGTCCCCGCCTTGATGTTCGTCCCGCTGATGACGACGCCGTTCACGTCGGTAAGGGCTATAAAGCCGACAGACACACTCTTGTCCGCCGCGTCAAGGATTTTCTGGAGGCGCTCCGTATCGCGCTCCGCCGTGCCCTGCTGCAGGGCGGCATCCTGGCTCAGCAGCGCGGTATAGGAGCCGAGGGTTGTCTGCCAGTCGGCAAATGTGGTGCTCACGCCGACCGCCGTGTAATCGAGGCTTTTCTCCGTATCCCCAAGTATCCCGCTGTCAAAAATCAGCAGCGTCATCACCATGGCGCACACCGTACCGACAACGACGATGCCCACCATCATGCCGAGCATCTTGAGCGATATGGGCATATTCCGCTTTGCGTTCTTCAGCCGCCAGTCCAGCTCCTTTTTTGCCATTCCGTACCTCTCTGCACCGTATTCAGAAAACAGCCGTCCCACGGGGAATCAGACGGAGATTTCCTTACTATATCAGAGGCAGTATAGCACATTTTACTTTAACCGTCACGAAAAAAATGCTAAATTTCCTTTATTTTTATCAGACATTTCGGTTAGACGATGACAATCCGGTTCCTGAAGAAATCGACGACGGCTTTCTTTATCTCGTCGGGGGACTTGCTCTTCAATATATAGCCTTCCGGCCGGAGCTTCATCACGTCCATCACGCTGTTGCGGTCGCTGTACGCCGTCAGGAAAATGACGGGGGTGTCCTTCATCTTCTGGACGGAACGAATCTGCCGGAGCACGTCGGCGCCGGTCATCGTCGGCATCTTGTAATCCAGCAGGATGAGATCCACCGGATGCGTGCACAGGAATTCTATCGCCGTCTCGCCGGAATTCACCAGGGAAACCTCAAAATTGTCCCGGAGCCAGCCCTGGATACTCCGCAGCAGAATCGGCTCGTCATCCACAACGAGCACCCGCTTGCGCGCGCGGTCGTTCAGCTCAAATTCAGCAAGGAAGATGCCGATATCCAGCGGGAAGGACTGGAAATGGACGCCCGGAACCTTCTTGAGGAAGGAATCCTCCTCCGTCGTTATGCCGTTTATGGTGCCCGCAAGGTACAGATGCCAGCCTGAGTTCCCGGCCTTCTCCACGACGCTGCGCACAATCGCAAAATCCATGGATTCGGACAGAAAGAGCATAAGATGGACAGGCTTTTCCGGCAGGAGCCGTAGGCTCTCCATCACCGGGTCTACGACACGGACAACAAATTCCCGTTCCTCCAGCTCGTGCAGGAAAGTTTTTACGACGAGCCGCTGCCCGTCGCCCATCACATATAATACTTTTTCATCCATAGCTGTTCATTCTCCTTGCCCGCCTTGCACGGCAGGAAGCAGTGCCTTCAAGCCGGTAAAATCCACATTCTCCGCGCAAAGCCGTATCTTCTCATATATCGGCGCAAAAGAGGGGGAAACTGTATACTTTCTGAATTCCTCCATAACGCCGTCAACGCCGTCAATGCTGAAGTCCTGCACGGCGGACGAAAGCTTGCGAAGGAGCCCGGAGCACACATCCGGAGGAAGCTCCGGCTTTTCCGGGGATCCGGCGCCGGAAGCCGCCGCCGCACAGCGCTCCAGCTTGCGCTCATAGCTCCTGTACAGCTCCAGCATCGCGCCGTGTTTTGCCGCCACCTCATCGCCCGCGCCGCTGTCCGCGCATTGCTCAAGGTAGGCGGCCTGGCGGGAAAGCTCCGTGGCGCCGATAAGCCGGGCGGTGCTTTTGAGCGCATGGACTTTCGTGCCGTAGCCCGCAAGATTCCCCTCGTCCAGAAGGCGCTGGAGCTCTCCGGCCTTTGCCCCGACGGAGCCGTGGAACTGCGCAAGGGCATTGCGCAGCACCTCCACAGTACCGCAGTTCGCCAGCGCCGCGTCCGCATCGATGCCCTCCAGCCCGCGGATATCCGCGAGCGCCGCGTCGTTATCAGCGGCGCCGGATGCAGCTGCCGCGCCGGCATCCTCCGGGGGCTGCTCCAGCATATCCGGCGGAAGGTATCGGCGTATGGCGGCCTCCAGCCGCTCCGGGGTCACGGGCTTTGAGAGGTAGTCGGTAAAACCTTCCTCCAGATACATCTTCTTTGCGCCGCTGATGGCATTTGCCGTGAGCGCTATGCAGGGCTTTCCTGCGGAGAGGTTCCGCCGGATTCCTCCCGGACTGCCGGGGGCTGGCCCCTGCGAAAGGCTGCGCAGCTCGCGGAGGGTCTGGATGCCGTCCATGCCGGGCATCCGGTGGTCTATGAACAGAATGTCATAGGCATTCTCCTGGACTTTCTCCAGCGCCTCCGCACCGCTCGTCACCGTATCAATCTGTATGCCGGTGTTCTTCAGCAGCCCGCGGATAACCTCAAGGTTCATCTCGGTATCGTCCACAAAGAGCAGCCGTGCCCGCGGCGCATACAGCGTCTCTTTGTAGCGCTCTATCCGGTCAACAGCGCTACGGAACGTCTCGCCGATATCCCCCAGCCCCGTCCAGTCGGTGACTTCCTGCCGCACGGAAAAGAAAAATTCCGAGCCCTTCCCGTATTCGCTGCGGACCTCCAGCCGGCTCCCCATCATGGCAAGCGTCTTCTGCACGATGCTCATCCCCAGCCCGCTTCCTTCCTCGGTGCGGTTCTTTCCTTCCTCGATGCGCTCAAAGGGCGAGAACAGCTTGTCCATGTCCTCTTTCCTGATGCCGCTGCCGGTATCGCGGACGCTCACATGCAGGAGCACCGCATCCTCACCGCATTTCTCCGCGCTCACGCTGAATCGCACGGAGCCGCTCCCGGTATATTTGACCGCGTTCGTCAGAAGGTTCAGTATGCACTGCTTGAGGCGGACGCTGTCGCCATAGAGGCTGCGGGGGGTGTAAGGCGAGACATCCAGCACCAGCTCAAGCCCCTTCTTCTGGGCGCGCAGGGACACCATGTTCACCAGATCCACAAGGACGGATGCAAGGTCGTAGTTCTCCGGGAGAATCTCCATCTTGCCGGCCTCAATCTTGGAGAAATCAAGAATATCGTTGATGATGGACAGCAGCGTCGTCCCCGCGTTCTTGATGTTCAGGGCGTAGCCGAGGATAGTGCTGTCCTCGCATTCCCGCAGAATCATCTCGTCCATACCGAGCACGGCATTGATAGGCGTGCGAATCTCGTGGCTCATGTTGGCAAGGAAGGCGCTCTTTGCGCGGGAGGCAGCGGCGTTCGCGTCGGCCTCCTGCCGCAGCCGCTCGCGCTCGTGCCGCTCCTTCTCGATGTTCTCGACCGCCCAGATGACGTGGTGCAGCGTGCCGTCAGGATGCGTATCCACAAGGATAAAACTGCCCCGGTACCACACACCCCGCGCGCTGCGGAATTCATGGGAGATGGTGATTTTTCCCCTCATGCGCTCGTTCAGCGTGGAGAAATCGATGAATTCCAGCAGCGCGGCTTTTGATTCTGGCGCCGCCTGCCGGGACATCACCTGATGGATGGCGAAATCAGCGTCGGTGACGCCTTTCTCCTCGTCCCCGCGATGCTCCTCTTTATTGAGAATCTCCGAGAAGCTGTCGGTGTCAAGGTCAATCTCGTGCATGGAGACATACATGCTCGCAAGGAATTCGCTCTTGCTGCGGGATTCCGTCAGCGCGGCCTCCTTAGCCTCGCGCTCCTGCTCCGTCTGCCGCTGGATATACGCTATGTATTCCAGCATCTGGCTCGCCATCTTGCGTATGCTGTCGGCAAGCTGCCCAATCTCGTTGTCCGAGCGATAGGGAATATCTATGCCAAGGTTTCCCCCGGCGATTTTGTGCGTGGCGTCGGTGAGCATTTTTACGGGATTGATAAACCTTGCCATGGCAAAGCGCAGCACAAGCGCAAAAAGCACGAGCACAAGCAGCAGCAGCACGAGCTGCTCAAGAAGCAGCTGGTTGCGGACTTTTATCACATCCGCATAGGGAACGGCGACCAGCAGCGACATGCCGTTGCGCAGGCCGGCCCTGCCGCCGATATGCCGCACACCGTCCCAGAAGAAAAGTGAGGAACTGACCGTCTCCTCCACGGGGAGCGCCGGGGAGACAACGCCTTTGCTGGCTGAGTCCTCCTGTTTTTTGCGCGGAGCCGCCACATCGCTGCTGTACAGGACGCTGCCGTCGCTGCTGCTCAGCATGACATGCATGCCCTGCACGGGCAGCGCTCCCAGTTGCGCCGAAAGCCCCTCTATGCCGAGGTCTATACCCGCCACGCCGAGAAAGCGCTGCTCCCGGTACACCGGCACCGCATAGGATATGGCAGGCTCCCCCGCGGCAGCGCTCTGCCTGAGTCCCGACCAGACGGGCTTGCCCTTTTTGAACGGAAGCTGATACCAGGAATCGTCCGGGGACACCAGCCCCGGCTCCGCCGGGGAAAACGAGCCGTGCCCGTCATCCACAAGGAACACGGCGCCCAGATTCCCGGCAAGCGACTGCGCCGGAACAAAATACATGGCGGAAAGCCCGGCAGGAAACGGGCACAGGTGGCTGAGTGCGGAGGAAAGAATGCCATTGTATTCCGTCCCGTACGCGGCATCATTCCTGGCCCGCGCCTCGTCCAGTGTCAGGAGAACAAAGCTGCTGGCGGCATCCACCGCATACTCCACGGAGGAAAAACACGTGTCCAGCGCCTGAGACTTCTGCGCGGACAGCAAAAGAATCTCCCGGTCAACCGAGCGCCTGATGCTCCGCCGGTGAAGCGAAAAATTCAGACCCGTCATCAGCAGGAACGGCAGCACCACCAGAGAAAAACAGGTGACTATCGTATGCGTTCGCAAAGAAAAAGTATGCTTGCGACTCATATATCTTCTCCCTCAGGACACAGCGCCCGCACAGCTCAGAGAAAGCCCCGCTCCTCAAGCCAAGCCGCAAGCTGCTCGTCCCAATGATATTTTCTGGAAGGAATTTTATACGTCTGCATACCAAAGCCGTGGCCGCCCTTCTCGTAGACCGCAAAGGAGCTGTCTACGCGCGCGGACTGCAAAGCCTCGTAGAGACGCACGCTGTTCTCAAAAGGAACCACGGGGTCGTCTTTGCAGGCAACCAGATAGGTGGGCGGCATGTCCGCCGGAATCTGCATCTCCATAGAGAACGCATCTTTCTGTTCCTGCGAGGGCGCTCGGCCTAAAAGGCTCCGGCGCGACCATTGGTGGGCGATATCGTCCTGCATGGAAACTACCGGGTAGACGGGAATCACAAAATTTGGACGCAAACTAACGTTAGTTTGTATACCCATACCCGCAAGCTCGTCTTTTTTACCGCCGAGCGCCCCCGCCCATACCGCAAGGTGTCCTCCGGCAGAAAAGCCGATAATACCGACTTTGGCGGCATCCAACCCGTAGTCGTCCGCATGCTCTCGCACCAGC
This sequence comes from Treponema sp. UBA4319, assembly GCA_002393865.1. Taxonomy (GTDB): domain Bacteria; phylum Spirochaetota; class Spirochaetia; order Treponematales; family Treponemataceae; genus Treponema_D. The sequence goes on along the minus strand of DGUD01000050.1, from coordinate 20,765 downwards.
TGGAACGCCCGCTGCACATCCTGCATCATCGCCGGATAATGGTAGTTGTCCTGTGCCGTCCGGTAGCACAAAAGGAAAGTCGCCACATGCCGGGAAGAAAACCATTTTGCCGTGGAGCGCCCCTCGTTGAAGACCCCCAGATGATGGTAGCTTCCGCCGGGACAAATGATGAGCGCGGTACCGTTCGGCTTGTCGGGGATGGTCACCTCCATCATGACGCGGGTTCCCGGCAGCTGGGGCGTATGCGCCCAGATATTAATGCTTTTTTTGGTCATGGCAGAGGCAGCACCATGCAGGAGGAGCAGGAAAAACAGCACAGCTCTCATCTTGCTCATAATATCCGGTTGTCCCTCATAAAGGCTTCCGCAGAAATACGCTTGTGCATCTTCTCCGTCAGACGCCGGGCCGCAATCTGCGGCTCCAGCCCCTCATAATCCTTCAGCTCGATTGCCGGAAGCAGGCAGATGTCATAGAAATAGCGCTCGGTACGGTTGTAGGAAAAAAAGGCGTCATGCTTGCCGAGCCCGTACTTGTCGTTCCCGCCGATGTAGACCGGCTGCACGTCGCAGCCTGTCTCGATGGCTATGCGGGCGGCACCACGCTTGTAGGGATTCGTGCCGTGCCGGGGCGTACGGGTTCCCTCCGGAAAGATGATAAGGCAGCCGCCTTCTTCCAGAGAGCGCCGGGCCTGGGTCAGCAGCTCGTCGAAATTCTGGTCGTTCACGATGTACAGGCTTTTTATGACCCCCCGGAGCGGCGTCCGCACAAGGCTCCCCCGCACAATGCAGTCCGCGTTGGGCAGCAGCGAAATCATATACACGATGTCAAGGTGCGACGGATGGTTCGCGACGACAATCTTCGATTTGAGCTGCCGGAACGCCGCACGGTCGCTCACCCGCACGCGCATAATGCCGCAACAGCACATAAGGCGGATAAAAAAGCGGAAGCTCGCCGACACAACACGGCGCGCGCAGACACGGAAGCGGGCCTGCGGGTGCAGGAAGAGCCTCATCAGGGGGAAGAGCAGGATTGCCAGCGCAACGCTGCCCGTCCCGAAGATAAAATACATCACGAGCTTCATGATTGCCGCGTAGGTATAGTAGAACGGATTTTTCGGCTTGGGCAGGTCGTCCGCTCCGTAGCGGTACTCGTCATCAGCGCTTTTCATCCGCGAGTTTCCTTTAAGAGATGGCGGAGCAGCGCCTCCGGGCAGCTGGTCTCCGGGGAGCCGATGCGGACATCCGCAAAGGGAATCCCTGCCCCAGCGCATGAGCCCGGCTCCGCGGAAAGCACCGCGGCAAAGGCAAACGGCTCGTTGCGCTCCGGGCGAAGGGAGCCATAGGTTTCGGGCACAAGCTCGTCCCCGTACACAAAAAGCACCTGCCGCGCGGAACCGCAGAGCACGGGCGCGCATGCAGCGGCAAAACCGTGGGCAAAGCAGCCCCCCGCAGGAGTGACGACCGAATAGCCGCTCCGCAGCTTGCATGCAATCGTGGCAAGCGCGACCGGCGCATTGAACACCGACAAGGAGAATGCCGCAGGCGACACATCCCCTTCCTTTATAAGCTTCTCGTTCACCGTGAATTCACGCCGCAGCTCTCCCCGCAGCGACACGAACACCAGCGGTATGTCCCCGCAGGCAGTCTGCGCGAGCGCGTCGTGCACAACCTGCACGGTCATCCTGCTCAGCTGGCTCAGGCGCCTGCGGAACAGCGGGGTTGTAAACGTAAGCGCGGGAGCCTCGTCGCTGCTATCCGGGCATTTCCGGCCTTCCGCCCACGCAGCCCAGTCCTCCGCGGAGGAAAGCCCCGGAGCCCAGCACGACGGGCGGGATACAAACACTTGCATCAGCGCTTCCTGAACACAAGCAGCGAATAGGCATTGGAGCCAAGATTGTGGTGCGCCGTCCTCAGCGCGAACCCGGCCTCCTCCACGGCGGCCACCAGCTCGCCGTAACGGTACATCTTGCTGTTGCCGTTCGCCATACAGGTAAAGTAGAGCGACGTCGCCTGCAGGGCATAGGCCGCGCCCTCAAACTGCTGCTTGTCCCACAGCGGTTCAAGGATATAGACGTCCGTATCCACCGACGCGCACTCATATATCTTCCGCAGGATTTTCGTCACCTGATGGAGCGAGAAACAGTCCAGGAACTGGCTCATCCACACCGCGTCCGGCTTTTCCGGCAGCACGGTGGCTGCATCGAGCACATTGCCCGCGCACGTGGAGACCCGCCCGGCAAAACCTGCCTCAGCGGCATTCTTCTCCGCCACCGCCGTCTGCCCCGGCAGATCGACGATGGTCACGTGCACGTCCGCATCATAGCGGCAGCAGGCGAGCGCCCATTTTGCCGTGTTGCCGCCGATATCCACAAGATGCCGGGGCTTGGACGCAAAGACGATGGGCAGAGCCTCAGGGAACGCGATGTCGCTGTAAAAATGATCAAAGTCAAACCAGCTCTTCTTTTCTCTCGGAGGAAGAGAGGAGAGCGCCTCATAGATGGTCGTCCACTGCTCGCCGAAGACCTTCAGTCCCTCAGGCTTACCGTTCCTCACGGAATCCACAAGGTGGAACGCGCCCTTGTAGCAGATATCGCCCACAAAATTGAAATTCGCCTTTGTAAGGTCGTCCTCAAGAAGCATCCAGCCTATTTTGCCCAGCACAAATTTCTCGTCGCCCTCCGTGCTGCCGGCAGAAAGGCGCAGGACTCCCATACCGAGCGCCATCTCGCAGAGGACGGCAGCACCGTATGCGGACACGCCGGTCTCGCGGGCAAGGTCGCCGCAGGAAATTCCGTCGTCACCCGCGCGCTCCACCCGCTCAAGTATGCCGAGCTCAAGCATCGCCCTGACCGCCTGGAACGTCAGCGGCGCAAAGGCTATCCGCTGCGCCTCGACCTTTGCGTCGATGGCACGGATACGGTCGCTTTTATAAGAATCAAGTGAAAACAAAGACTTCTCCTTTAAACCGGAGCCGCCAGGAACCTCGGTTCTCCGGACAGCAGGCGAAAAAAAATACGGGTCACGATGAATCCGGCAGGGCATCCGGGCAGGCCGGCTGCTACCGGGCAAGTATAGCATATCACACGTACTTTATCAATGGAGCCGCTTACGTCCACAGGGATTCAGCATGAAACGGTAATTCAAGCGTTCAAAATGACCCAGCGGGTCCCAGTGACGGAAAAAAACAAGGAATCCTCCCTAAAGGGGCCCTCCTTATTTTTTTCCTACGTCCCGCTGACTCATTTTGAATACTTCACTTGTACAAGAAATGCTGAAGCCCCGCTTACGTCCATAGCACCCTTGATTCTTTACCTTTATTATACTAGAATAAGTAACCTGTTCAGAAACTGAAGTTTCCGGGCAGCGCTAATGCTCACATTTCATCGGCAGAGGAAGGGGAAGTTTGTTTTTATGGATGCATTGAAGACAGAAATCAAGGAAATTATCGTCTCTGCGCTCAGCCTGGAAGATATAAAGCCGGAGGACATTCAGGACTCGGAGCCGCTTTTCGGGGAAGGGCTCGGACTGGACTCCATCGACGCGCTTGAGCTGGGCGTAGCGCTCAAAAAGCACTTCGGCGTCAAATTCTCGTCGGAGAGCGAGGACAACAAAGCGCACTTCGCTTCCGTAGACGCGCTTGCCGCATACATCCAAGAGGAACGGGCGAAACAGGGCTGAGCAAAGGAAAACGGACTATGACAAAAGAAGAGATTTTTTCAAAGATAAAAGAAATCCTCGTCAAGGATTTTGAGGTTGACGAGGCTGCATGCACGCCGGCGGCAAACCTGGTGGACGACCTTGATCTGGACTCCATCGATTTCGTCGATATGATTGTCAAGATGAAGGAATACATCCCGGAGCGCATAAACCCTGACGTGTTCAAAAACGTAAGGACGCTGCAGGACGTCGTAGACAAGCTTGAGCCGTACGTGAACAAGGCGGCCTCCGCCCAGTAAGTGAAGGCTCTCATAAAAATACTCTGCACGGTAGCTGCGGCGCTCTATCCGGCAATCGTGTTCGCCTGCCTGGTGGTGTTCCGGCTGCCGGTACGGGTGCTGTCGCTGTGCATCATGGTGATGGCATGCGCGCTCTTCCTGAGCATGACGGCCGGGAACAAAGGGCAGGAATCGCCGGCAGCACGGCTGCGCCCGCTTATCTCGTCGGTGCTGCTGCTTGCCGCCGCCATCGCGTGCTTTTTCAGCAACCAGACGGTATTCCTTAAACTCTACTCCGTCGTCATCAGCGCGACGATGCTCGTCGTGTTCGGCAGCACGCTCTTTTTTCCACCCACCATCATATTCAGGTTCGCGACGCTGGCAGACAAATCCATTGTCGGCTCACCCTCGCAGCAGGGCGTCGAGCGCTACTGCAGGAAGGTCTGCATCGCATGGTGCGTCTTTTTCGTCTGCAACGGGGCGGTGGCGGCCTACACGGCGCTCTGCTGCAGCGACAGGGTCTGGTCGGTCTACAACGGCGGCATCTCCTATATCCTGATGGGGCTGCTGTTCGCCATAGAATTCTGCATAAGGAGTAAGGTACAAAAGAAAATGCCCACAGTTCATTCAATATCCCGCTTCCGCGCAACATCGCGGAGCGACAGCCACATAGTCTGCTACGAGGGTTCCTGGTCAAAGAAGATATACAAGACATGGCTCGATTTCCTGACGGACAGCGCCAAAATGCGCTCCTTCCTCCGGCGGGACGATTCCCCGGAGTATATCCTGCACTGCGAGGACTACTGGTATTTTCTGGTGACCTTTGTCGCCCTGCTCCAGTGCCGCAAGCGGATACTGCTCACGCAGAACATCACGGAAAGCTTTATCGGGGAAATCCACAAGCCGGGCTCCGGATTCCTGACCGACCAGCAGGCAGAAGGCGCAAGTTTTATCCCCGGCATACTGGAATCGGAGCCCGCCCCGGCAGAGCAGGAAATCCGCACCACCCCGGAAATCTGCGCCGACGACACGGAAATCTACATGTATACGTCCGGCAGTACCGGGCGCCCCAAAGCGGTACGCCAGCGGATGACCGAATTTGAGCTGGACAACGCCTTTGTCATCTCCCGCTGGGGAGAGGAATTCCTCAAGCGCAAACTGATAACGACCGTTAGTCAGCACCACATCTACGGCTTTCTCTTCGGCATCTCGCTGCCGTTCAGCCTCGGCGTCCCGTTCCGGCGCACACGCATAGAGTACCCGGAGGAATTTGAGACGCTCTCCGACGAAAAATACATGGTCATAGCAACCCCGGCATTCCTCAAGCGCACGGTGGAGGCAGAGCAGCACCTTCCCATGGAAGGCTGCTTTATCTTTACGAGCGGGGGCGTGCTCACGCCGGAAGTCGCAAAGCGGACTGACGAGGTCTTCGGCTTCTGGCCGGTGGAAGTCTACGGCTCCACAGAGACGAGCGGCATCGCCTGGCGGCAGTCAAAGAACGGGCTTGCATGGACACCGTTCGACAACGCAAAAATCTGGAAAGGGGACGACGGCTGCCTCGTCATCGTCTCCCCGTACATAAAAGACCCCGCGGGATTCGCCACCGCCGACATGGTGGACATCCTCCCCGACGGAACCTTCATGCTCAAAGGCCGCTCCGATTCCATCGTAAAAATCGAGGAGAAGCGGATATCGCTGACGGAGGTAGAGAACCGGATTCTGCAGACGGGGCTCGTCGCGGACGTGAAAGTCATCGCGATGGAAGACCGCCGCCAGTACCTTGCGGCCGCAGTGCAGCTGAACAAGAGCGGAAAGGAGAAATTCAGCGGGGAACGGAAGCTCGTGCTGAACCGCTATTTCCACGACTACCTGATGCAGTACTTTGAGAACGTCGTCATCCCGAAACGCTGGCGCTTCGTGGAGCAGATTCCGGCCGACGTCCAGGGAAAAAAGCACAAGGAAGACATCAAGGCGCTCTTTGACGAGCCCGCAAAGGATTCGTTCCACGGCATAGAAGCGGAGCTCGTGTCCCAGGGGGACGGCATGGCTGAGCTGAAATTTGAAGTTCCCGCAAGCTGCGATTTCTTTGACGGGCATTTCCCGGAATTCAAGCTGCTGCCTGCGGTAGGGCAGTTCGCCATCGTCGCCCGCTTTGCGCGGCAGTATATGGGGCTAAGCAGCGAGGTGCAGGACATACGCAGGATGAAATTCTCCGCCCCCATCATGCCGGGCGCACATGTCCTGCTGAAACTGGAGCGCAACAAAAAGAACGGCTCCATCTCCTTTACTTTGAGCGACGCGGAGAACACGGAGAAAGTGTATTCGGGCGGGTCGTTCCTATGAAGTGCTGCTTTGTCATCCCCTGCTACCGGCACGGCGCTACGCTCGGCGCTGTGCTCGCAAGGCTCCGTTGCTACGGCATTCCGTCCATCGTCGTGGACGACGGCAATGCTGCGGAAGAGAAGGCGCTGATTGAGGCCGCCGTCGCGTCTGAGCCGGGATGCGTGCTCGTCACGCGGAAAAAAAACGGCGGCAAGGGAAGGGCCCTGAACGACGGCGCGCGCAAAGCATGGGAGATGGGCTACACCCACATGTTCCAGATAGACGCGGACGGGCAGCATGACGATTCCGCCTGCAAGGAATTTCTTGCCCTTGCGGTGGAGAACCAGGATGCGGTGATATGCGGCTACCCCGTATACGACAGCACCGTGCCCGGCGCGCGCAAAAAGGGGCGGGAATTCTCCAATATATGGGCTCGCATCGTCACCCTGAACCCGGAGCTGAAGGATGTTCTCTGCGGTTTCAGGATATATCCGCTCGCCCCCTATATGGCGCTGCTCTCACGGCACATCATCCTTGATTCCCACATGGGATTCGACACGGATATCCTCGTAAGGCTCTCGTGGAAAGGCTGCCGCTTTATATTCCGCGGCGTAAAAGTGACGTACCCTGAGGACGGCATTTCCAATTTCAGGATATTCAGGGACAACGCGCATATATCGCTCACGTACACGCGGCTTGCCGCCGGGATGATACCGCGCCTTCCGCGCCTTATCCTGCAAGCAAAAGCGAGGAAGCGGCATGGCTGAGAACACCGGGCACGGATCCCTGCACTGGTCGGAGGAACAGGAAGTCGTCAAAAGCTCACGCCCCCTCAAGGTGCTGTGCTGGCTGGCAAAAAAGCTCCCCTTCCCCGTGCTGGTGCTGTTCACTTTGCCGGTAAGCCTCTTCTATTTTATATTCTCACCGCGGGCGCGCACCTATACCGCGCAATATCAGAAGCAGCTCGCAGCCTTTGCGCCCTCATGCAAAAAAAGGCCGCTGTCCGGCCTGGTGCAGGTCTTTTCCTTTGCCCTGTGCGTGGTGGAGAAAATAGCGGCATGGAGCGGCAGGATGTCGCTGGATACCATAGCGTTCCACGACGACGACGTGGTGGAGCTGAAGGAAAAGCTTTCCGCCGGCAAGGGGGCATTCCTCGTCGGCTCCCATCTCGGCAACATGGAGCTGCTGCGCTGCCTTGCCACCTACCAGCAGACCGGCGTCAAAAAGGATGTTCCGGTCACCGCCATCATGAACATGAAGTCCACGGCGCAGTTCAACAAGACGCTCAAGGAGCTCGACCCCAATTCCACCCTGAACGTGATGAATGCGGCGGACATAGGGATAGATTCCGTGGAAGACCTCCAAGCCACGCTGAATGCCGGAGGTCTGGTCGTCATAGCGGCGGACAGGACGTCTTCCTCCGTTCCCGGCCGCAATATCGCCAGAGAGTTCCTCGGCAAGCAGGCGGCGTTCCCCTACGGTCCCTTCCTTCTCGCATACCTGCTGGGGGTTCCCGTGTACTACGTCTTCGCGCTGCGCAAAAAAACGTTCATGTTCCGGCCGTCGTACCACATGTTCGTAAAGAAATCGTCCGTGGAGCGCCCTTCCGCGCCGCAGGGAAAAAAAGCGTATATATCGGCTCTCTGCGATGAATTCGTGGCGCTGCTCCAAGACTACACCGCCGCCTATCCTTCCCAGTGGTATAACTTCTACGACTTCTGGGCGGACAGCGCTCCCCGCTGAAAGCAACGAAGCTCGCCGCTTCACCGCTCATGTTCTTATACGGTAGTGCGGCCAGCCTGCTCCTCATGCTGAAGCGCAAGCTATTCCATGCTTTCCGGCGCGCTCTATTGAAAATATAAGGCTGCTGTGCTATACTCGCTTATTGCTGAGGATGTATGAGGGCAGTTTCAAAAATCCGCGCGAATGTTTGAAACCGGTCCGGTTTTCCGTCGCAACAGAGCCCGTCCGGGAACTTCGGGTTTCCCGGTCAGACCCAATAGAAAGGAGAGCAGGCATACTATTATGGCATACAAAAACATCTTCATGTCCCGGCCTGGGCTTATCTGCGCCGCAGGCTCTTCTTTTTCCCGTTTATGGGACAGCGTCTCCACCGCACGGCAGGACGGCATCGTTCCCGTGCAGACGGCCGGAGGAAAATCATTCTGGGCAGCGCACATCCCCGACGAATGGCTGGAGCCTTCCGCAGCCCGCTACGACATGCGCATCACACGCATAGAGAAAAAAGCAATCGACCAGATAGAAGACATCATAGAAGGCGCAAAAAAGCGCTACGGAAAGGAGCGCGTGGCCGTCTGCGCCGGTTCCTGCGACAACGGCAGCGAATTTTCCGTCGCGGCGCACCGCAGCTATTTCTCCGCAGGGAGCTTTCCCGGCGGCTACGAGCTTGAGATGCAGGGCGCAGGCTATGTGGCGGCTTATATACAGGAACGCTTTGACCTTGGGGGACCGGCGCTCGCATTCAGTACGGCATGCTCTTCCAGCGCATCTGCCGTCGTAAAGGCGGCAGAGCTTATCCGCGCCGGCATAGCGGATGCGGTGGTCACCGGGGGCGCCGACATCGCCTCCGACACGGTACTCCTCGGTTTCGACGCGCTGGAGGCTGTCTCCCCGGAGCCGGCAAATCCTTTCAGCAAGAACCGGAAAGGAATTTCGCTGGGCGACGGCGCAGCGTTCTTTGTGCTCGCCAAAGAGCCGTTCCCCGGCGAGGACTGCACGATATCGCTTGCCGCTTACGGGGAAAGCGCCGACGCCTACCACGTCACCTCCCCTGAGCCGACCGGCGACGGTGCCGCAGCCGCAATGCAGAAAGCGCTGGATGCGGCCGGTATTCCTCCGGAGCGCATCGGCTACCTGAACCTGCACGGCACGGGGACAAAACTCAATGATTCCATGGAGGCCGCGGCCGTCCGGAAAGTCTTCGGGGATTACACCGTCCCGTGCAGCTCCACAAAGTCGGAGACCGGGCATACGCTCGGTGCGGCGGGCGCGCTGGAGGCCGCCATCTGCTACGCGGCGCTCGTGCACAACTACGACAGCGCGGGGCCGCTCAGCTATCCCCTCCAGGCATGGGACGGCATGCAGGATGAGGAGCTGCCGCAGCTGAACATCAGAGACCGCTCGTCATCGCCCGCTCAGGACGGAGCTCATCCCCTCCGCTACTGCATGAGCAATTCCTTTGCGTTCGGGGGAGCAAACGTCAGCCTCATATTCTCTTCGGAAAAGGAAACACAATGATAGATATCCAGAACAACATCGTCTCCCAGCATATAGACAAGGATGAGCTTGAGCAGCTGGTACCGCACCGGGGCAAAATGCTGCTCCTGAGCAGGGTCACCGCCCACGACATCGGGCAGCGGAGCGTCCGCGCGGAATACGACATACAGGATTCCTGCCTTTTCTATGATTCCCGGAGCGGGGGCATCCCCAGCTGGACGGCTTTTGAGATCATGGCACAGAGCGTCTCGGCGCTCGCATCCCTCCTGCATATCGCGAACCACGACTACAAAAAAGCACGGATGGGTTTTATCCTGAGCATTTCCGACTACCACAGCGAGGAGAGCGTGCTGAAAAGCAAGACGACCGTCCGGGTAGAAGCCCAGGAGGATTTCCACAGCGGCAATCTCTTCCGCTACAAGTGCATGCTGTTCAAAGACAACGAATCGGAAAAGCCGTCGGTGACGGCGAGCCTCACCGCGATGGAGATTGAGAGCCTGCAGGAATTCCTGCAGATGATAGGGGAAGCAAAATGAGCGGAACAAAAAAAGTTTTGGTAACCGGGGCAAGCGGCGGCATCGGGCAGGCTGTTGCCCGCGCATGTGCGGCACAAGGCTACTATGTCATCGTCCACTACAACCGGGGTAAGGACAAAGCGGCTTCCGTCATGGACGCCATCACCGCGGCAGGCGGCGAGGGCGAGCTCGTGCAGTTCGACATCTCCGACCGCGAGGGGAGCCGCCGCGTGCTTGATGCGCTCACCGAGAAGCATGGCGCGCTCTGGGGCATCGTAAGCAACGCGGGCGTCAACAGGGACAATACATTCGTGGGGCTTTCCGGGGACGACTGGGACAACGTAGTCCACACGAACCTTGACAGCTTTTTCAACGTGCTGCAGCCCCTCGTCATGCCCATGTGCCGCAAACGGCAGGGACGTATCGTCACGATATCGTCGGTGAGCGGCATCGCGGGCAACCGGGGGCAGACGAATTACAGCGCATCAAAAGCCGGCATCATCGGGGCAAGCAAGGCGCTCGCGGTCGAGCTGGCAAGCCGGGGCATAACCGTGAACGCCGTGGCGCCGGGAATCATAGACACCGACATGACAAAAGATTTTGACGCGGAGCTCATCAAGCAGATAGTTCCCATGAGACGCAGCGGCACTCCGGAAGAAGTCGCGGCTGCGGTCACGTTCCTTCTGTCGGAGCAGGCAGGATACATAACGCGTCAGGTTATTTCTATAAACGGAGGAATGATATGAGCGGGATGGAATTCACGAGACCGGACGGAAGGCGCCGTGTCGTCATCACGGGCGGCGGTATGCTCAGCGCCCTCGGCGACGACTGGGAATCCGCCTTCCGCCAGCTGCAGTCCAGGCAGAACTGCATACAGTACATGAAGGAATGGGATGTATACGAAAAGATGAACACCCGCCTCGCCTGCCCGTACACAAAGGAGCTCCCCTCCTTTCCCCGCAAGAAAATCCGCGGCATGGGGCGGGTCGCCCTGCTCTCGCTCATCGCGACGGAGCGCGCCCTCTGCTCCGCCGGGCTGAAATCCCCTGACGGCGAGGTCATCGACGAGCTGCATAACGGGCGCACGGGCATCGCCTACGGCTCATGCATCGGCAGCATAAGCTCCATCACGGACATGTGCGCCATGCTGGAATACAATGACACCTCAAAGATAAATTCCCAGACATACATAAAGTGCATGCCCCAGACATGCGCCGTCGGGCTCGACGTATATTACGCGATACGGGGCCGCATCATCACCACAAATACGGCTTGCACCTCCGGCAGCCAGGCAATCGGCTACGCGTACGAGACCATCGCCGCAGGCAAGCAGGACATCATGATTGCCGGTGGCGCCGAGGAGCTGGTTTCCCCCGATGCCGCCGTGTTCGACACGATGGCGGCCACAGCTATATTGAACGACACCCCGAACCTTGAGCCAAAACCATTCGACAAAAACCGTGACGGGCTGGTCATCGGAGAAGGCTCTGCCACCGTCATCCTTGAGGACATGGAGCATGCCGTCAGGCGCGGGGCAACTATATATGCGGAAATCGCCGGATTCGGAACGAATGCCGACGGCACCCATATCACCAACCCCAACCCTGAGACCATAGCGCAGGCTCTGGAGCTCGCCATACAGGATGCGGGCATAGCAAAAGACAAGATAGGCTACATAAACGCGCACGGCACGGCGACCTCCGTGGGGGATGTGGTGGAATCGCAGGCGACATACAACGTGTTCAAACGCGCGGTGCCCATCAGCTCCACAAAAAGCTACATCGGGCACACGCTCGGTGCCTGCGGCTGCCTTGAGTCATGGCTTTCCGTGCTGATGATGCGGGAGAACTGGTTCCATCCCACCGTGAACCTCACGGAGCCCGACCCCGCCTGCGCGCCGCTCGGCTACATCATGGGCGACGGGGAGGAGATACAGACCGAATATGTCATGTCGAACAATTTCGCCTTCGGCGGCATAAACACCTCGCTGATTTTCAGGAGAATATAAGGCAGATGGCAAAAGGCCTCGTACAGGCAGAGATTGTTTTTCCCGTGGAATTCTACGATGTGGACTCCATGCGCATCGTCTGGCACGGCAACTACGTCAAATATATGGAGAAAGCCCGCTGTGCCCTGCTGGACAAAATCGGCTTCGGCTACCTTGAGATGGAGAAGGCCGGCGTAAGCTTCCCCGTGGTGGGGATAAAGCTGAAATACATATCCTCCCTCCGCTTCGGAGAGAGGGTGCGGGCGGTGGCGGAACTTATTGAATACGAGAACTGTATTCGTATACAATATATGTTGTATAACAATGAGACTGGCGTGCTGACGACAAAGGCGGAAAGTACCCAGATGGCGGTAGACATGAAGACCGGGGAAACGCTGTTTCTGTGCCCCAAAGTATTCATCAGCCGGGTAGAAAAAAGCTGTTCTGAAAAAGGAGGCCAAGGATGAAAAAAAAATTGCTTTGCCTGCTTGCTGCATTCTCCGCAGCGCTGGCTGTGGCATCCGCAGAAAACGCGAGCATGGAATCCGTCTGCAAGGGGCTGATGGAGCATCCGGTGACGACGGGCGAATTCGTGCAGCTCAAAAAATCTGCCGCCATAAGCCGCCAGCTCCGCTCATCGGGAAATTTTCTCTTTTCCCCGGACGGCGTCATCTGGGACACGAAAAAGCCTTTCTCCTCTTCGCTCGTGGTGACCCGCACAAGCCTTGTCCAGACCGCGCCCGACGGCAGCAAGACAATCCTTGACGGCTCAAAGAACCAGACCTTTGCCAACGTGGCGGAGACCATTTCCTCACTGTTCTCCGGCAACAAGAAATCGCTTGAGGACAACTTCTCCGTGAATTTCCTGAGCAACGCCTCCTCTTGGAAAATGCAGCTCGTGCCAAAGGACAAAACCGTGGCGATGACGCTGAGCACAATTCTCCTGAACGGAAGGTGCAGCAGCGAGGAGGGGACAATCCTTGATTCCATGATGATTACGGAGCAGAACGGGGATTCCGTCTCCTACACATTCAGGAACCAGGAATATAAGGATACGCTGAGCGATGCCGAAAAATCATATTTTGCGGAAAAATAAATGCTTCGTGCTGCTGTACGCGCTTTCCCACACGCTCGTACTGCTGGCATTCCTCTGCCGCATAATCCCGCAGGGCTCGCTCCATATAGACGCCGATTTTACCAGCATGCTCCCGCTGTCCGCAGAAAAAAAAGCCGTGCAGAAAGCAAACAAGACGCTGACAGAGCATAACGGCAGGAATATATTCATCCTTGTCTCCCACGAGGACTTCGGCACGGCAAAACAGACGGCGGAGCATGTCTACTCGCAGCTGAAGGACAGCAGGAATTTTGATTCCATCTCCCTCTATAACGACGCGGGCACCCTCAGCGACATCTTTGCCTTCGTCCATACATATAAATTCGGCCTGCTCGGAAAGGACACGCAGCGGCAGCTCAACAGTGCCGACGGGGCAGAAATCTTCGCACAGAACGCCCTGGCAAAAGCATACGGGCTTTTTACCCTCTCCCCGCTCGGAAACCTGGACGAGGATCCCTTTCTGCTCGACGAGGTTGTGCTGCAGGATTACCTTGCCGCCATACAGAATTCGGGCACTTCCATGTCGCCAAAAGACGATGTGCTGTCAGTCCAATACGAGGGGCGCTGGTATGTCATGATAAGCGCCATGCTCAGCAGCAAGGGCGCAGCCGTCGCCAGAACGGACAACGGCATCTCCGAAATCTATGGCGTATGCGGCGGGCTGGAAAAAGACGGGATCCGCTTCGTTTATTCCGGGACACCGTTCCACAGCTACAAGAGCTCAACCTCGGCTTCCCGTGAAGTCACTATCATATCGGTGCTGTCGTTCATCATTGTCATCGCCATCCTGATAGCCATATTCAGAAACCCGCTGCCGCTTTTTGCTTCCGTCATCTCCATAGTCCTTGCAATCGGGGCAGGCTTTGCCGCCACCTACTGCATATTCGGCGGGATACATGTGCTGTCGCTGGTATTCGCCACATCGCTCATCGGCTGCTGCATAGACTACAGCCTGCATTACTTTATGCACTGGAAAGCCGACACAAGGTGGAATTCCGGCACGGACATCCGCGCGGGGCTGTTCAAAGGGCTCACGCTGTCTCTCGTATCCACAGAAATATGCTATATCTGCCTGCTTTTCGCGCCATTCGCGCTGCTCAAGCAGATGGCCGTGTTCTCGCTGGCCGGCATCCTCAGCGTCTATCTGGCGGCAGTATGCATATACCCGCTCTTCTCCCTGCCGCCCCGCTTGAAAAGGACGATTCCGCTTTTAGAGCGGTATCCGCTCCCCCAGTTCCACAAAAAACGCTGGGCAGCGCTTGTTCCCTGCGCCCTGCTCGCGATGGACGCAGTGCTTCTCGGTGTGTTCCACAAAAACGTAAAAATTCAGAACACGCTCTCAAAACTATATACGCTTGAAGGAAGGCTAAAAGATGACAGTGTGCTCGCATACAAAGTCCTGAACTACGCCCCATCCTCATGGTTCGTCATACGTGGCTCCAGCGCCGAGGAAGTGCTGCAGCATGAGGAGGCCATCAGGGAAAAAATAGACGCCCTTGAAGAAGGCAGCGGAAAGCTCCAGTACGTCGCGACCTCGCAGTTTATCCCATCTCTCTCGTCGCAGCGGGCCTCCTACAAGGCAGCCGGGCAGCTGCTTGCTCTGGCGGAATCCCAATATGATGCGCTGGGTGTGGAAGAGGATGACGAGATACGCGGGCTGTTCAGGCGCTCGTACAAAGACGCGGAAAACACGTTCATAATCCCCGGCAGTGATATACCGCCGCAGCTGGAATACCTGCTCTCTTCGATTTGGCTGGGGAATATCGACGGCGACTACTACAGCGTGCTCATTCCTTCGTCCATCCCCGATGCCGCCGCATTCAGGGACATCGCGCAACAGAGCGGCTACGCGTACTTTGAGGACGGCATAACGAATATCAGCACGACGCTCGACAGGCTCACTGAGCTGATAGTGCTCCTCTTTGCGGGGGCATTCATCATTGTCATCATCGTGCTCAGATGCTTCTACAGCTGGTCTCAGGTCTGCAAGATAGCCTCCGTGCCGCTGCTGAGCGTCATAACGACAGTCGCCGTTTTTGCTGCCGCAGGCAAAACGGTCGATTTCTTTGCCATCATCGGGATGGTGCTGGTATTCGGGCTGGGGATGGACTACATCATCTATATGATGGAGCACAGGAAGGAGAACAATTCCCCGCTTGAGCCTTCCGCAATACTGCTCTCGTTCCTTACCACCGTCATATCATTCGGAACACTCGCGATGAGCTCGTTCATGCCGGTGCATCTGCTGGGGCTCGCGATATCCAGCGGCCTCATAACAGCCTTCCTCTGCACGGTATTCTAAGGGAGACGCCGATGAAATTATTCCGCTACCTGTTCCTTGCCGTCTGCGCAGCCTTTCTGCCGCTATCCTGCAGCACCACAAAATCCGGCCCGGCGCAGGCTCCAGACAAGGCCGTCTATATCACCGACAAAAAACAAATCCAGCTGCTGCCCCCCGAATGCATGGACGGGCACTATGCCGCGCTTCAGCTGTTCTCCGGCTCATTCGGCACAAACTCATTCATATCGCAAATCTACCTTGAATGCAGCAAAACGCAGATAAGCGCCCTCCTCTTCAACGAATTCGGCATAGAGATGGGCTCGCTGTCCTACAAGAGCGGGAACGTCAGCTTTGAATCCTCTTATTTCCCAAAAGACCTGAAGGCAGCCTATATAATCGCCGACCTGCAGAATGTGTATTACGATGTTCCTGCCCTTGAGAAAAACTATGCCGGCGCGGGGCTTTGCTTTACGCGCACGGCCACAAAGGACGGCAGCGAGACACGCATCGTTCAGGACGGAGATTATATCGTAGAGCTCATCACAGTGTCGCCTTCAAGAAAAGAAATCAGCATACAGAATTTCCTGCGCGGCTACAGCTACCACCTGGAAGAGCTTGATGATTAGGCTTTCCGGAATTCGAAAGCCTTCCCGATAAAAAAATACCCCGGAACAAAAGCGCCGTTCCGGGGGAAGAGAGAAAAACGCAATTGGTCTTAGCGGATTTTCGTCAGCTCTATATCAAAGGCAAGGAAGGAATTGCCGGGAATGACGCCCGGAATGCCCTGCTCCCCGTATGCCATATCCGGAGGCAGCACGACGGTACGTTTCTCGCCAAGCTTCATATCCTGCACGGTGACATCAAAGCCGGGTATCATCCTGCCTTCGCCGGTGACAAATTCAAGGGGGCCGCGTCCCGCCGACTGGTCAAAGACTTCCCCGCTGACAAAATAGCCCTTGTACTCGATGGCGACATTCTTTTTCTTGCCGCACTTGGAGCCGCTGCCTTCCTTGGTAATCTTATAGTAGATGCCGTTCTCGTCCTTCTCAAAACCGGGGAAGGCCTTCTCTACCTCCGCAATCTTGGAGGCAAGCTTCTGCTCCAGAGCCTTCCTGTTAGCAGCCACGATATCTTTTGATCGGCGGTCAAAATCCTCCTGACCCGCTTTGAACTGCTGGGCTTCCGCACCAAGGCGGTGAATCGTTATGCTCTTTATGCTGTCGCCCTGCTTTATGGCATTCACGACCTTCTGGCTGGCATCGTCAACCACATGCCCAAAAATAGTATGGTGGCCGTTGAGCCACGGGGTAGCCACATGCGTGATAAAGAACTGGCTGCCGTTCGTGTTGGCACCAGCGTTCGCCATGGCAAGGACGCCGGGACCGCTGAATTTATAGCTGTCCACGATTTCGTCGGCAAACTGGTAGCCGGGGCCGCCCGTGCCGTTGCCGCGCGGATCGCCGCCCTGTATCATAAAATCGCTGATGACGCGGTGGAATTTCAGGCCGTCATAAAAATGCTTTCCTTCCGTCGCATCAAGCGTGCCTTCCGCCAGACCCACGAAATTCGTCACCGTAAGGGGAGTGTCCTTGTAATACAGCTCCACAAAAATATCTCCGCGTGTCGTCGTTATCTGAGCGAACACACCCTCTTTGCCGTTCAAGGCTTTTGAACCATTCATAGGTTTACATCCTCCATACGCAAGCAGGACACCGCAAAACAACAATGTCCACAATAATTTCTTCATGGTACCCTCCTTCAGGGAAAACATTACGGCAATGCAAAAAGCACGCTGCGCTCTTTACCGCCGCTCATAGGAAAGCCCGAAAAAACCGGAGTTTTCAGCGGCTCCCCATAAAAAACAACGTCAGGCTACCCGGATTACAGGAATTGCCCGCAGAACCACGTATAAATGGCATCCAGCCGGGCGCTGAACGAATTGTACATGGTTTTCTCAAGGATTTTCAGCGCGGGGAATTCAGACTGAACCAGCATGTAGACCAGCATGTCTTCCCCGCAATCCATGATGACTATATTTATGCGGAGATTGCCCTCGTCAATCGCTTTTATGGGACCTACATACACGTCGCTTACATTGACAAAGGATGCGCTCACCTCATCGGGACGCTGGTGGTACGTCACGCGGGAATAAATCTTTCCGAAAGAATTGTCCTTCTGCATACAGTAGACAACTTTTCCTTCCGCAGTGCCTGAGACATCGTCGTCCACACGGATGCGGTCTTTTGCTCCCTTTATGCAATAGGCTTCTTTGTAAAGCGTATCCCATTTCTTCTCGGTGTGGGAATAATAGCGCAAGCCCTGCATCTTGCTGATTGAGCGCAGGATTTTGGAGGCATAATCAATCGTCGTCAAAGCCGCGTTCCCCGATCCCAGCTGGGATTTGGAGACCAGATACAGCTCCTCATCCACAAAAACCGGCTTCTTCTGACCTTCAGGCCATGAGGAGGCAACCTTCTCTGAGAGCGGCGAATGCGGGGTCAGGGAAGGCTCAACAGAACTTTCCTTGTAGGACAGGCGCTCCAGGGAACCGTTCTCTTTCAGGTATGAAAGGATATCGTCGTCCACCAGCTCCCCGCCATTGAAAGCATAGGCGCCCGCCAGGGGAAAAAACACCACAAACAGCGCCGCAAAAGCCATGCGCATCGTCAGTCTCATACACGCTCCGAAGAATTATCTCTCCTGCACGAATCAACGCTGCCCGCCGCACGCAGCGGACTTTGCTTTCCATGCGAATCAGCGCACGCCTTTATAAATGACGCGCACCTGCTTATACAAACCATCTCCCTCGCTTTTGGTTTCAATGTCGGGGATATCATTTAAAGTCGTGTGGATAAGGCGCCTCTCATAGGGATTCATCAGCTCAAGAAGAACGGAATTCCTTGTCTGGCGGACTTTGTCGGCAGTCACGTACGCAAGCCTCACAAGGCTTTCTTCCCGGCGGATGCGGTAATTCTCGCTGTCAAGTATAATGCGCATATCGTCTTTGCCGAGATGGCTTGCGTACACATTGGTCAGCAGCTGCATGGCATCGAGGTTCTTCCCTTTCCTTCCGATAAGGATGGGGGAATTCTCGCTTGTGAGCTTGATTCCTATTTTTTTGTCCTCGCGGAACATCACTTCCACAGCAACCTCGTATCCCATCTTCGTAATCATCGTCTTGACGAAATCGACTATCTTCTGCTCGAACTCGTCCTGAGGCAGCGGGTTCGCGACAAGGCTGGGATTCTGCGCGCGGGCGGTCACATTGGGAACAGAGCCCTCAAATTCCGGGGCAACATGATCCTGAGAGTCAACCGGATGCACACGAATCTTCACATATCCCTTCTTGAACAGCGTCGCTTTCTGGGATTCCAGAATCTCCACGTCGAACTGATCCTTCTCAAGCCCCAGCTCCTGAGCCGCCTTCTCTATAGCTTCCTTCTCGTTCTTTCCTTCATATTCATAAATCATAACTTGCTCCTTACAGAAATCTAGTATGCTTCCCCGCTTAGCGGGTGCGTTTTTTGCCTCCCTTGAATTTGGTGGAATTCACCGTCAGGGCTTTCTTTGCGTTCGACATCTCCGCCCTCTTCTTCTTCATGACCTGGTTCATCACAAGCTGCTGCCCTATCTGCAGGATATTGCTCGTAGACCAGTACAAAAGCAGACCGCTCGGCACGTTATAGAACAGGAAGAAGAACATTACCGGCATTCCGTACATCATGAATTTCATCTGTGCCTGGGACTGGGCATTTCCTCCCGCATTCCCGTACTGGGTGATAAGGCCGTTCAGCAGCTGCGATATCGTATAGATAATCGGCAGGAGCCTGAGCGTATTCCAGTTCAGGAAAGGAAGGGATCCCTTGAACACATGCACGACGTCTCCTACGGAAAGGTCGTCAATCCATCCCTTGATAAAGCTTGCCCCGCGGAATTCAAAGTAGTTGTTGAATACATTGTACATCGCAAAGAGCACCACCATCTGCAATATCATCGGAAGGCAGCCGCTGGCGGGGTTATAGCCTGCCTGCTTGTATAGCTTGGCCGTCTCCTCACTGAGCTTCTGCTGGTTGTCCTTGTACTTTTCCTGAAGCGCCTGCATCTGCGGCTGGAGCTCCTGCATCTTCAGCGTTCCCACCGCCGTCTTTTTGTTCAGAGGGAAGAGGATAATCTTGAGGATAATAGTCAATATGATGATTGACACGCCCCAGTTATGCACAAGGCGGTAAATCATCTCCATCGCCCATTTGAGGGCTACTTCTATAATAGAGAGGGCGCCGCTTGTCTGCAGGGCCTGGTTGAATTTGGCGTTGACTATACCCCATGCGTTTTTGCTGGAGGAATTGTATTTGATTAGTTCCCCCTCGCTCCGCGGGCCTATGTACACGTAATAGTCATCCGTGCTGTTCGCCTGCGACAAGGTATTGCGGCTCAGGAATATCTGCGCGTTCTCATATCCGTTCACGCTGTCGGTGGAGCACTTTACCGAAGGCACCATGGTGGCGGCATCCAGCGGCTTTACCAGAACGGCAAAATATTTGCCCGCCACGCCGACCCAGTCGTAGGGCTTCGTATAGTATCTGGCGCTAAAATTGGGATGCGTCCGCTTGTTTCCGTTGAGCGAGAGGTACTGCCGTACCTCATACCTGTTGTTCTTGCGGTCAAAGTGGGGGCCAATCTGCGGCGAAGTCCTGAATGTATATGCAGCGCCCGCGTCGTCAAGCAGCTTCTCCACGCCATCATCCGCCTTGAGGGTAACCGAGAATTTGAACACATACTCGCCCGGCTTGAACGTATACAGTTTGCCGAGGGTAAATTTATGCTGCTTTCCCGCAGTGTCCTTTTTATAGAAATCCCGGTAGAATCCGATGGTATAGTCGTCTATGACCTTCACATTGAAAGCATCGTTGACTATCGCGGCATCCGCGCTGCCCAAAGCAAGGGAGAACGCGCGGTTGGAGCTGGTCACATTGTCTACCATCTCGACGCCGTGCCCCGTGTCCCTGTCAAGGTGCTCCAGAAGCTGATAGCTTACGATATCTCCGCCACGGTTCGTCAGTACAACCTTCACCTTATCGGTGGTGACGGTATATTCCTTTACGGAAACGGACTCCGCTCCGGCAGAAAGCTGCTCATCGTTCTCCTCTGACGGGGAAATCAGCTGGCTGAGCTCCGCCTGCTGCCGGGAGCGCTCCTCCTCAGCGGTCTGCTGCTCCAGCTGCTGCTGTGCCTGGGCAGCCTGCTGCCGGGGCATGATGTACAATACATCGACGAATATGTACCCGATAATGACAATACCGCACAGGATGATTGCCAGAACTGTATTTTTATCCATAGTTTGTCCTTAGAGGCAGTTCCACAAGTTCCTGAGGGAC
>DGUD01000076.1 GCA_002393865.1 Treponema sp. UBA4319 | reverse complement strand
AGCGCCGGATCCGGCCTGAAAGAATCGCCGTCCTCCAACGCCAGCAGGAGGGTGTTCCTCGTCAGCGAGGCGGGAGACCTGAGCAAGTCGATTTCGTTTAAGGCGACAGCAAAAACAGGCGAACCGGACTTCCCCGAGGGAACGACGTTCTCATGGGTGTTCTCTCCGACCAATACACAAAGCAGTACTGTGTCAACAATAAGCCAGAGCGTCAATGTATTTGCCAGCGCCGTCCCCTCTGATTCTTCAGACCTGGCCACATACACGGTGAACTGTACCGCACAATTCACGGGCCTCACCGACGTAGGCCCCAGGGAGCTGCAGTTTGACCTGAAAAAGCCCGTCAAACTCCCCGCGCCGACTGCCGCAAGCAGGCTTGAGGAGACGACAGATGGTGTTGGAGGTCGTAGATACGCCACGAAGTCAGGCACTGCATACACTTTCGAGAAGCAGAGCAATGACTGCTCGAAGATCAATATAAAACTCGAGTGGGGTTGGTCCGACTCCTCCCCGTCAAGCATCCCCGCCGGGAAAAGCGTGAAATACAAGGTATACGCAGGCTCAACCCTTATTGCCACCGAAACAAGCAAGAACAGGTACTGTACCTATGAGCAGTTGGGGGCGAGAGTCACCGGGACGGCATGCACCATCAAAGTCATTGCATTCGTCGACGGGGTGTCTGACCCTCAGGAAAGCGAACCGCTGGTTTTCACCGTCACGGTCAACTGAGCCTGCGCCATGCAAAAAAAAGGAGCAGCAGCCATGAAGTCCCATCCCCCGGCACAAAGATTGAGCCCGTCGGAGATGGGGCTGGGCACCCCCTGCGGCGCTACGGCTCAGGGGATTCCCCCGGCACGCGCTGGCTCAGGACGCGCCGGAGCGTGTTGAGCACGCGCTTTTTGTCCGCGCTCCATGCGGGGGCAAGCAGCAGGCGCTTGGGCGCGTCGCCCGTCATGCGGTGCACCACGGTCTCCGGCGGCAGCAGGGCAATGCAGTCCGCCACAAGGCGGCAGTATTCGTCCAGCGAGGGCAGCGGAAAGGGCTGCCGCTTGTACTGCTCCCCCAGCGCCGTGCCCTCAAGCACATGCAGCAGCTGGATCTTGATGCCGTCAAGCACGGGGCGCAGGGCGGCAAGATAGCGCACGGTCTCCAGCATGTCCCGGCGCGATTCCCCCGGCAGCCCCAGAATCACATGCACGATGACGCACAGCCCGGCCTCCTTAAGGCGGCGGTACGCATCCTCAAAGACGGGGAGCGCATAGCCCCTGCCGAACGCGCGGGCCGTATGCTCGTGCATGGTCTGCAATCCCAGCTCCACCCACACCGGCTTTGTGCGGCTCAGAGCGGCAAGCATGGACACAATCTCCGGCGGCAGGCAGTCAGGGCGAGTTCCCACGGAGAGCGCAACTATCTCCGGCTGCGCAAGCGCCTCCGCAAACAGGGGGCGCAGGCGCTCCGGGCTGCCGTAGGTATTGGTGAACGACTGGAAATACGCGATGTACTTGCGCTGCCCGGCAGGAATTCCGCGGGGAAATTTGGCGTCAACGCGGCGCTTTGCGGCGGCAATCTGCTCCGCGACGGGGCGGAACGGCTCGGCAAAGTCACCGGAGCCGCCCCCAGAGCAGAAGGCGCAGCCTGCCGTGCCGAGCGTGCCGTCGCGCACCGGGCAGGTGCAGCCGCTGGACAGGGAGAGTTTGTAGACCTTCGTGCCGAATTCTTGTTTTAGATAATCTGAAAGTGTAAAAACATGCACAGCACTTTGAGCGACGGATTCACGTCCCTGCCTTCAGCCGGTCAAAATACTTGGATTCCTCCAGATACTGGCGGCGCGACATGACCAGCTTGATAAGCTCCTGATACATATTGTAATCCACTTCCAGCGCGATGGGGAAGATAAAATATTCGGTCTCGTCGCAGTAGCGCTCTATGAATTCTGAATTGGTGACAAAGCCGAGGCTTATCATGTTGCTGATACGGTCGGCGCACTTGAGCACCCTCGCCTTGTGGCTGCCGTTGTCGATGATGCTGCGCAGGTAATCGGGCTTGAGCTGCCCCTCGCGCTTCGTCACCTCGCGGACAAGAGCGAGCACCTCCTCGCCGTCCTCGTCGGCGTTGCGTATCAGCTCCGGGTCGTAACCGGGAATGTCCTCCAGCACGTCATGCACACAGCTGGCCTTGAGCAGGATGCGGTCGATGTAGCCGTAGTCGATGAGGATGCCCATGGTGTCTATCTGGTGGCGGAACATATTGCCGCCCGCAAAGCGCGCCTTGCCGATGAGTGCCGTCGCCAGCTGCATGTACGGCGCAAGGGAGATTCCCTTGAGCTGCAGCATGTGCTCCTTATCCATCTGAGACGGCTTTTCTGTCGCCATCGTAAAGCTCTTACCCATTCGCATACTCCTAGGGGGCTCCGGATGGAGCGTGCCCGAAACGAAATCCCCTCTCGCGGGAGCTCCAAAAGCAACGGACTTCTGGAACGTGCCCTCTCATCTATTATCGAAAAGGAGGGGCGTTTTCAAAAGCCCCAAGGCCGGACTTTTTTGGCGCTCCTCCCCCGGATTCGGCCTCAGAGGCTCTGCACGTAGGAGCGGAGCTTCTCGATGCGGCGGCGGCTGGATTCCAGCTTGTCGCGCTCGGCCTGCACCACCTCGGCGGGGGCGTTCTCCGCAAATTTGCCGCCGAGCTTGGCCTCGCTCTTCTTGACGGCAGTCTCCTCGGCGGCGATTGCCTTGGTAAAGCGAGCCACAAGCTGCTCCTTGTTGATGCTCTCGTCCACCAGCAGGAAAGCCTCAAAGCCTTCTCCCACCGTGCCGATGGAGCGGGCGGGCTTGGCTGCCACAAAATCAACGGCCGCGACACCGGCAAGCAGCTGCACCATGGGAACCTTCTCGCGGATGACCTCGGCGGAGGAACCCGCGCTGATAAGGATGGCGATATGCAGCTTGGCGGCGGGGTCAAGCCCGCATTCCACGCGGAGCCCGCGGATGCCCCTGATAAGCTCCTTGAGCACCTCAAAGCGGGCGGTGACGGCAGCATCGGAGCGGGCGTCGGCAGCCGCCGGATACGGGGCGTCCACCAGCATCAGGCGCTCGTCGCCGCCGGATGGCAGGATGCGCTGCTCCCCGGCCTTGGCGCGGCCGGCAAAAAGCTCCGAGAGCGGCAGCTTGCCGTAAATTTCCTCCGTAACGAAGGGAATGTACGGGTGCAGCAGGCGCAGGCTCTCCTCAAGCACGTTCAGCAGCACTGAGACGGCGCGATCCTTCTCGTGCTCGTCGTCCCCGCGGAACGAAAGCTTCGTCGCCTCCACGTACCAGTCGCAGAAGTCGTTCCAGAAATACTCGTAGAGCGCGGAGGCGCCGTCATTATAGCGGTAGCCCTCGTATGCGGAGCGGGCGCTGCGGACGGCGGCGTCAAGGCGGGTGTATATCCAGCGGTCAAGCTCCGTCAGGTCGGAATCCGCCACAGGCACAAGCGTGCGCCCCTCAAGGTTGCCCAGAATGTAGCGGCTCGCGTTCCAGACCTTGTTGCAGAAGCGGCTGCCAAGCTTAAAGCTGTCTTTATCGATAAGGACATCCTGCCCCTGCGCGCACATGTAGCCCAAGGTGAATTTGAGGGCATCCGCGCCGTAAAGGCTGATGATTTCCAGCGGGTCAATGCCGTTGCCGAGCGACTTGGACATCTTGCGCCCCTGCTTGTCGCGCACCAGCCCGTGGATATAGATGTCGCGGAACGGCGCCTTGCCAGTAAACTCAAGGCCGGCCATAATCATGCGGCTCACCCAGAAGAATATGATGTCGTAGGCGGTGACGAGCGCCGTCGTGGGATAGAACGCGGAAAGGTCGGCGGTGTCCTGCGGCCAGCCCATCGTTCCGAATGGCCACAGCCACGAGCTGAACCAGGTGTCCATCACGTCGGGATCCTGCTGCAGGTTCTTTGAGGCGCATTTGGGGCAGGCGGAAGGATCCTCGCGGGCGACGATGGTCTCGCCGCAGTCCTGGCAGTACCACACAGGGATGCGGTGCCCCCACCACAGCTGGCGGCTGATGCACCAGTC
>DGUD01000084.1 GCA_002393865.1 Treponema sp. UBA4319 | reverse complement strand
AAAGACTTAATCTTACCCTCGTTACCAGATACGCGCTTCGAAAGCACGAGCGTGATAGCGGCGGTCAGAGTGGTCTAACCATGGTCAACGTGACCGATGGTTCCAACGTTCATGTGAGGTTTAGTTCTTTTGAACTCTTCCTTTGCCATGATTTTCTCCTTGCCCTGCAGGATATTCCTGCGGCATCTATTGATTTTATGTGTTGCACTTTAAGCCAGAAAACAACACATTCCCAAGGAACGCGCCGCTTTCGCATACACACTTAAACCTATGTACTATGATGAGGATATACTACGGGAGCAACGGACAAGCCATAAAAAATCTGTTTCATCAAATTCGAAGCAGCCGGCCGGCACCACCTATCATCATCATCGTGCAATGACTGGTCTGGTATTCCAGAGCCTTTCAGCCTGCGTCATACAGGCATCAGCAGAAAGCCCGGATGACGTTACCAATCAAAGACTGTCAACGGCAGCCTTACGCATCACGGGTGCAAAAACCTGAGAGCTCCCGGAGGAAGCAGACTTTACGGTTTTTGCCGGACAGCACAAAACGCCGTCCGCCTGACATCAATCTCAAAGAACCCGTCCGCATAAAACATGCAGAATGCACCTGACACAGGTGCGGTACAGTGCTATATTTATATACTTTTTAGGAAATTAATGCAAGAGGGTTAGAGAAAATATTAAACAAGTTTCAAAAATTTCCGTCCTTGCGGCGGCCATCCGGAAACTTTTCCTGCTCTCTCTACAAAAAAAATCCCGCCGGTCAACGGCGGGACATCCCTTACTGGAAAAATATGCCCGGACGGCAGCCCGTCCGGAACACCCGGCATGCTACCAGCGGTAGTGGGCAAACGCCTTGTTTGCCTCTGCCATCTTGTGCGTGTCTTCCTTCTTCTTGTAAGCGCTGCCGGTGTTGTTGAACGCATCGAGCAGCTCAGCGGCAAGCGTCTCCGCCATACCGTGACCAGAACGTGAGCGGGCAGCCTGAATCATCCAGCGCATCGCAAGCGCCTCACGGCGGGAGTCGCGGATTTCAATCGGCACCTGGTAGGTAGCACCACCGACACGGCGGCTCTTTACCTCTACCATCGGCTTCACGTTATCAAGAGCCTTCAGGAACACTTCCAGAGGATCCTTGTCCGTCTTGCTCTTCAGCTTCTCCAGCGCGTCGTACACGACATGCTGGCAGGTCTGCTTCTTTCCGTCAAGCATCATGCGGGTCACGAACTTCGTGATGACGGGGCTGTTGTATTTTTCATCCGGCATAATAGGACGGTTGACTGATTTCTTGTGTCTTCCCATAATTCTTCTTGCTCCTTACAAATTATGCCTTCGGCTTCTTGGCGCCGTAGCGTGAACGACCGCGCTTGCGGCCCTCGACACCAAGCGTATCCTTTGTACCGCGGATAATGTGATAGCGCACACCAGGAAGATCCTTTACGCGTCCACCGCGGACAAGCACGACAGAGTGCTCCTGCAGGTTGTGCCCGATACCAGGAATGTATGCGGTCACCTCAATTCCATTGCTAAGGCGAACACGAGCAATCTTGCGGAGAGCTGAGTTCGGCTTTTTCGGCGTCATAGTCATGACACGTGTGCAAACGCCACGTTTCTGCGGGCAAGACTGAAGCGCGGGAGCTTTAGTCCTATTGGCAGCGGTATGACGACCCTTACGAATCAATTGATTAATTGTAGGCATCGGCCTATTCTCCTATTTACATGCCGAGCAGCACCTCGGACAAAAATAACTCAAGGAACCTCCGGTCAAAAGACCCGGCGGTCATACCTCAAAACAAAAACAAACAAGTGCAGATAGTTTACCGAATTCTGCGGCAATCCGTCAATAGAATTCCGCCGAATTCGGGGGAGAAAGTCCCGGAAAGCAAGAGCTTTCCGGACACAGGCTAGTCCTCCTCGCCGGCTCCCACTGTCTCGCCCATGCTCATCTCCTCGGCCTGCATCGCCAGAGCCTTTTCTTCCTGGCGGCGCTGCTCAAGGATTTCCTGCATCTGCGCGTCAAGGTCGGCGGTAGATGCGTCGGAAAGCTTGATGTTGTGGTACTGGCGCATACCCGTACCAGCGGGAATCATGTGGCCGATGGTCACATTCTCCTTCAGGCCGGTCAGGTGATCCACGGAACCGGCGATGGCAGCGTTCGTCAGGACGCGCGTCGTCTCCTGGAAGGAGGCGGCGGAAATGAAGGAGTCCGTCGCGAGCGCAGCCTTGGTGATTCCCTGGAACATCGGGCGCGCGATGGCCGGCTGACCGCCTTCGTTGATAACGCGCTCGTTCTCCTCGTGGAAGGAATACTTATCGACCTGCTGCCCGAAGATAAACTTGGTGTCGCCCACAGAGACGACCTCGACCTTCTTCAGCATCTGGCGGATGATGATACCGATGTGCTTGTCGTTGATGGCAACACCCTGCGCCCGGTACACGGACTGAATCTGCTCCATAAGGAAGTTCTGCAGCTCGTTCTCGCCAAGGATAGCAAGCTCGTCGTGCGGATCTATCGCGCCGTCGCTCAGCTTCTCGCCGGCCTCCACATGGTCGCCGTCGCGGACAATCAGGCGCTTTGTCATCGGGACGAGATGGTTGAATTCTTTGCCATACTCATCTTCTACTATAATAGTACGCTTACCTTTGACAATCTTACCGAACTTGACCGTTCCCGTAATCTGGGAGATGACGGCGGGGTTCTTGGGGCGGCGTGCCTCAAAGAGCTCGGAGACGCGCGGAAGACCGAGCGTGATATCGTTTGCCTTTGAGGCTTCCTTTGCAATCGTAGCGATTGCCTCGCCAGCCTTAATCTGCTGCTTGTCGTTGACCTGGAGCAAGGCACCGGTCGGCAGGTAGTAGCTGCCGAGCTCGTTTCCGTCCTCGTCGGTCACAATGACGCGCGGCTGCTTTACATCAAGGTGCAGGTCGCTGATGGTGCGCTCGGTAACGCCGGTATCAGGATCGGTATGCTCCTCCAGCGTCTCGCCTTCGATGATATCCTCGTAATGCACGTAGCCGGATACCTCAGCGATAATCGGCTCCTTATAAAGCTCGAATTCGCCGATGGCGACCTCCGCGTCCACCACGCAGCCCTGCCCGTTCTCAAAGTCGGCAGCGACATACTTGGCGTAAATGGTAGAGCCGTTCTGCACCTCAATCTTCTGATCGTTGCTGGTCAGGTATATATTGCCGTCGCGCAAGATGATGCGGCCGTTGTCGGTGGCAAGGACATCCTTGCCTCCATGCTTCAGGACAACATTGCCCTTGCGCACGCGGGAACCGTCCTGCACGCAGACCTCGTCGCCGCTCTCAACCTTATAGCTCTGGAAGAGCTTGGTGACGACCATCTGCCCCTTACGGGTGAACAGCCAGTCGCCGTTCTCTTTTACGACATGCGTACCGGCGACCTTCTCGATGTACACCGCATACTTCATGGAGATGTGGTTGTCGGACGCGGTCGTCTCTGCCGCACCGCCCGTGTGGAAGGTACGGAGCGTCAGCTGCGTACCCGGCTGGCCGATAGACTGGGCGGCAATCGTGCCGACAGCCTCGCCAATCTCCACGATTTTGTTGCGGGCAAGATCCTTGCCGTAGCACTTGACGCAGATGCCGTGCTTGCTCTCGCAGGTAAGCACCGTGCGGAGCTTGACCTTCTCAACGCCGGCCTTATCAATCTTGTCGGCAAGCGCCTCGTCGATATACTGGTTCACGTCGCAAAGCAGCTCGCCTGAAACCGGGTCGATGACGCGTTCGATGGAATAATGCCCGGCAATGCGGGAAGCGAGGGATTCCAAAACCTTCTCGCCGTCCTTGATCGCCGTATAATCGATACCGTTGATGGTGCCGCAATCGTCTTCGTTCACCACGACGTTCTGGGAGACATCGACGAGACGGCGGGTCATGTAACCTGCGTCCGCCGTCTTAAGGGCGGTGTCGGACAGACCCTTGCGGGCACCGTTCGTGGAGATAAAGAATTCGATGACCGACAAACCTTCCTTGAAGTTCGCGCGGATAGGCAGCTCGATGATGTCGCCGTTCGGCTTCTGCATCAGACCGCGCATTGCCGCCAGCTGGGAAATCTGCTTCTTGGAGCCGCGGGCGCCGGACGTGGCCATCATGTAGATGGTATTGAAGCCGTCCTTGTCCTTGGCAAGGTTGTCCATCATTATGTTGGTGAGCTTCTCGTTCGTGCGCTCCCATACTTCCGTAGAGCGGTTGTAGCGTTCGGTTTCCGTGATGGCGCCCTTCTGCCACTGGCTGACGATTTTCTCGACCTCCTTGTTGGCGCTGTCCACCATCTCCTTCTTCTCGCTCGGCACGATGATGTCGTCCATGGAGAGGGTCGCCCCGAAGAAGGTCGCGTTCTTGTAGCCGCACTCCTTTATGGCATCAAGCATCTTGATGGTAAGCCACGCACCCTTTGAGTGGTAGACATCCTCAATCATCTGCTTGAGCTTTTTGTCGTCCATCTGCTCGTTGTAGAATTCGACTTCGTCCGGCATGGCCTCGTTAAAGCGCAGGCGGCCGGCGGACGTGCAGATGTACCGCCCGTCAATACCGTTGTCCTTGTGCACAGGCTTGCCGATGACATCTTTGTGCACCTTGATTTCTGCCTGCCACTCGATGGCGCCGCTGGCGGCGGCAAGACGCACCTCATCGACGGAGCTGAAGAGCTTGCCGGTGCCCTTTGACTTCGGCTTGATGGAGGTCATATAGTAGATTCCCAGAACCATATCCTGAGACGGATAGACGATAGTGTTGCCGTTGGCCGGATCAAGCAGGTTCCGCGCGGAAAGCATGAGCGTCCAGCATTCCATCTGGGCAGCCTGCGTCAGCGGAACATGGATAGCCATCTGGTCGCCGTCGAAGTCGGCGTTGAATGCCTTACACGCCAGCGGATGCAGCTTGAGCGCCTTGCCCGGCACGAGCACCGGCTCAAAGGCCTGGATACCAAGGCGGTGCAGCGTAGGAGCGCGGTTCAGCATGACCGGGTGCTCGCGCACAACCTCGTCAAGGACGGCGTAGACTTCAGGCGCCTCGCTCTCGACGAGCATCTTTGCCTTCTTGATGTTAAAGACGACGCCCTTGTCCACGAGCTTTTTCATGATGAAAGGCTTGAACAGCTCAAGCGCCATCTTCTCCGGCAGGCCGCACTGCCACAGCTTAAGCTCCGGGCCGCAGACGATAACGGAGCGGCCGGAATAGTCCACGCGCTTGCCGAGCAGGTTCTG
>DGUD01000150.1 GCA_002393865.1 Treponema sp. UBA4319 | reverse complement strand
AATACATCTCATGCTGAAGCCCCGCTTCCTCGCTTCTTCATTTGACTAAGCCGGATAATTGGTATAGAATAGATTAAGTTTGTCCGGAAAACGCAGTTTCCGGCCGGCTCTCTGATTCGGAAACTGAGTTTTGTAGGTAAGAAGGTGGTAGCTCGCGATGATTGACAATACGCTTGTAAAGGGGTTCCTTGAGGATAAGGACGATAGCCTTAAAATTAATCTTGAAAAAGTTCCGGACGTAAAGAATTGCATCATCATCAATCTGAACGGCTATGTCGATACTTATAATTCAGCTTATTTTCAGAAGCAGATGGGAAAGATAATAGAAGCCAATTTTGTGAACATTATCTGCAACAGCTACAATCTGAACTATGTGTCTTCCACCGGTATCGGTCTGTTCACTGATTTTTTAAAGATGATTAAAGAAAAAGGCGGGGATCTGGTGCTCCTCAACGTGCAGCCGAAAGTCTACGAGGTCTTCCAGCTGCTCGGTTTTAGCCAGCTTTTCAATTTTAAGGAAAACCTGAATGATTCCGTGGAATTCTTCAAGAAGCGTGAGGCCGGCGGGAGCAATGTCTTCCCCAAAGTGCTCAGCTGCCCTGTCTGCTCCCACCGCCTGAAGGCGACAAAGAGCGGGCGCTTCCGCTGCGCGGAATGCAAATCCATCATTTCTATCGATGAGGGCGGCAACGCCGTCTTGGGCTGAACGCTGTTCCGGCAGGCCTCAGACGGGGCGCTGCCTGTATAAAACCTGTGGATAACTTGCGAAAATCCTGCGCAGATTGTGCGATATGGCGCGCTGCCTTGGCTCGCGGTGCAGGATTTTTTTTCAGAATCAAAAAAACTTCATTTTAATTCCTTGTAATATAATAATTTATATAAAAAGAACGGAAGCGTATTCCTAATTTGACATATTATATGCAATTATTGCGCGGCACGGAGGCAGTTTTCCCCGCGTACGGGCAAAGCTGTGGATAACTTGTGCGGAACTGGTGTATATGCAGTGAGCATTCAGGCTCTTTTAAGGCTCCTGCCATAGGCGCGGCGGCGATTATTCTGACTTTCCTTTAAAATCTGTGTTGTTTTTTACTTGTAATAGTGATATTCTTATAATTAATGGAAATAAAGGCAAGTTTATTATCATCGTTTAGGCTGGTTCTCTATTTTATATGCGTTTTGGTGCTGGGCTGCGCGCTTTTTGGCGTCATTTATATGGTATATAATCTGTGCGAGAACATGGTTGCGGGGCAGTCGCTTCTCTTTGATATGAATCTTTTTCTGGAAGGTTTGTTCGTGGTCACGCCCTTTGTGCTCATGTTCAGTGCCCTGCTCATGGTGCTGTATCTTGTGCGGCATCCGATAGATTCCCTTGCTGTGCTTGTCGTGTACGGGCTGCTGTGCGTGTGCGTGTGGCTTGTGTGCATTCCGCGGGTGGTGAAGGCCGACGTCGCCTTCTACGGGACGGATGCGCCGTCGGCAGCACGGGGGATTCCCTCCGCCTCGTACTTCCGCCCGGACGGCGAGCAGATTTTTTACTATACAAAGATTAGCGGCGCCGACAACAAGGTTACGGGAATCTGCCTGAATACGGATTTGGACAGCACTTCGGATGTGTACACGTTCAGCGCGCTGGAGCTTTCCGGCAGGCAGGATCAGTTTACGGATTCCCTTATCCAGGGCTCGCTTGAGATGCCGCCGGTGCTGAGCATTCTTGTAAAGAAGCTTGCGGCGATGAATGTCGTGCTGAAGAAATGTGCCACGCGGGGAACCGGCTACTGGCTCTGTTTTTCTTCCATGGGGCTTGCCCTCATTGCGGTAATCGGCTTGCGCTATGTGTCAAAGTGGCGCCTTGTGGACGTGATGCTCGTCATCTGCGTGACGACCGGTATCATTGCATTCAATCTGCTTGGCTACACGAACTCTTCCTTTGCTGCCGTGTCGGATTCTGTCAACGGCGTGCTGAACAAGCTTGGGCTGTTCCGCAAACTGACGGCGGTGGGAAACCCCTCCGTGGTGTTCTGCAATATCCTTATTTTTATCGTGCTCACCGCGGCTGCCGTCATCTTTGAGCGGGGGCACCAGAAGCAGCTGTCCGCGGAATCAGGAGATGTGTCTTTATGAAAAAAGTCCTCACTATACTGATTGTCTATACGGCGATTATCTTTGCGTGCTGTATCGGAGTAACTTTTGTATACAGGAATATCCCGGAGCTTATCCCTACGGATGTCTCCGCCTACCGCTTTTTCCGTGGCCTGTGCTGGTTCCTGATGCTGCTGCCTTCCATCTTTCTGAGTGGTTTTACGGTCGCCTGCTCCGTGCAATGGCAGCGCAATACGGAGAATTCCCGCCACCGTTTTTCGCCCGCGATGATAGAGCGCTACAAAGGGGTGATGATTGTATCGCTGGTTTTTGTGTGCATACTGGCCTTCAATGCGGAGATTTTCCGCCCGCTCGCGCAGGAAAAGCTTCAGTCGTTGGAATCCGGGCCGCTTGACCTTGCTTCGAGCCTGAAGAACGCCCGGATATTCATGGGGGCTGGGAACTACGAGCTTTCTTATCTCTACGCGGAGCGCGCCGTACGGCTTGCGCCCAAGGACGACGAGGCGAGCGCGACGTTCAAGCAAGCAAAGGACAAGCTGGAATTGTATGCCGGGGAGCTGCACCACCAGAGCGGTTTCAAAACTTTTGAGCAGACGAATCTGCCCCTGCACGAGGAAGACCGCCAGCATTCCGTAAGGGAGATAATGGATTTTGCACAGACCGCGTTTGATAACGGGGAATGGTTCAGCGCGCATTATTGGGCGACGCTTGCGATAGAGGCCTGCAACGGGACGGACACGAACCTTCCGGACGCGCAGACCATCGCGCAGGATGCATGGAACCACCTTAAGGTTCCCGGCGGCTTTGACAATGATGATGTCCGCGCGTATTTTGAGCGTAAGAAGGAAGGTTATGCGGCGCTGACAAAGGGCGACTGCGTTGAGGCTTACTATATATTCCTTGAGCTGAAGAATTCCCGCGTCGTCTCGGATCCTGATGTGGAGCGTTTCCTGAACCTTGCGCAGGAGATGCTCTGCAACCAGTATTTTTTCATAGACGAGACGCAGAATATCGCCCTGCTTGCCCGCAGCCACAATGTCTATTTTTCCCTGCACAACGCGGACGGAACAAAAAATGTGTTCTTCATCAAGAACGCCATGAATTCCAAGGAGGACGGCAGGACTGTCCGCTATCTGCAGGGCTTGTCCGTCGCGACGTATTCGGGTGACGGCAATTTCCTCAAGCTGATGACGGTTCCGATTGCAAAGGTTGTGAGCCTGCCCATGTCTATGTTTGACGACGCTGCCTGCCGCTCGCTTGGCTTGGACAAAACGTGGGATGCGGTGCCGGAGGTCATGCTGCTTGCTGTTGACCGCACGACAAAGGGGCTGGTAAGCAAGCCCGTATTCTCCTACAAGGAGACCGGTCTGCCTGAGGAGATACGGAATCGTGCCGGGCTGGGCAGTCCTGACGGCACCGTTGCTTCCCCTGTGGTGGCGGCGGAAGGTGTGTCCGGTGGCAGCGTGGTGAACGGCTGGGGAAACACGATGATTCTGCCCATGCCGTATAAGGACTTTGCTGTTATCGACGGCGCGTCATCGGATGTGGACAGAATGACGATATTGTCCCTGCGGCATTTTATCCGCCGCGCCACCGAATACGGTTTTTCTTCCGAGGTTTTTGCGAAGAGCATGGTAAGCCGCTGTACGTACCCGCTCTTCCTGCTCATTCTGTTCATCGTGGTGGCTTCTTTTGGCTGGAACTACCGAGTCGAAGGGGAAAACGTGCAGTTCAGGACGACGTGGCTGCTGCTCATATTCCTCTTTGGTTTTGTGATGTTCCTGTTTATGGAGATATGCTCCTATCTGTTCAGCATGCTGAATTATGTACTGGTGGGTGCGCTTGGATCGGGCGCGCTCTTTGCGGCCTGTGTGCTGTATATGCTGGTCTTTGTGCTGGTCTCGGTCTATTTTATGGCCCGCAGGCTCTAGGCGCTATGCTTTGCGGATAAAAAAGGCGGCTCCGCTTGGGACGGAGCCGCTTTTTTTTAGTAGTGTGGAGGCTTCCGGTTGGGGATGTCGCCTTCAAGCAGGTCGCTCATCTCCCGGATTTTCTGCGCCATGCGGCGGTTCTCCTCCCGGAGCCGTTCGATGGTCTCCGTGTGCTCCACGGAGACCTGCTGGAGCTGGCTCACAAAATCCTCAAGGTACGAGAGCTTTGTCTCCAGCGAGACAAGGCGGGATTCCGTTTCCTGATCCATCGGGCTACTCCAGCGTGTAGCTTTCGCCGTACTTGACAATCTCTACGTTGGCGAAGCCGTTGTCGTTCAGGTAGCTCTGCAGGAATTTCTGCGCGTCCTGCTCCCCGTGCACGAGGAATATTTTCTTGAGGCGGCTCGTGTCAATGCTCGTGAGCCATTCAAGGCTTTCCTGATAATCCGCGTGGGCGCTGAAGGCGTTGATTGTCTCCACGCTGGCGTTTACCTTGTAGATGTCGCCGAGTATGCGCACTTCTTTCTCGCCCTCAAGGATTTTTCTGCCGAGCGTGTTTTCCGCCATATAGCCGACGAGCAGGATGGTGTTCTTGGGGTCGCTGATGTTGTTTGCCAGATGATAGAGGATGCGCCCGGCCTCGCACATGCCATCCGCGCTGATGATAATCATCGGACCCGGCTTCTTGTTCAGGTCTTTTGATTCGTCTACGCTTGTGATTGTCGTGAGCGAGCCGAAGCCGAAGGGGTTTTTGTGGTGCCGGAGGAAGGCTTCCGTCACCTCTTCGTCATAGCATTCGGGGTGCAGCTGGAATATTCCCGTCGCGTTTGCCGCCATGGGGCTGTCAACATAGATGGGAATCTGCGGAATTTTTTTCTGGTCTACGAGCAGGTGCAGGTAGTAGACCAGCTCTTGGGCGCGTTCGATGGCAAATGAGGGAATGATGATTTTTCCCTTGCGGTCTACCGCCCGGCGGACGACGCTCACAAGGTCTTCCATGGCGACGGTCTGCTTTTCGTGCAGGCGATTGCCATAGGTGCTCTCCATAAAGATGTAGTCCGGCGCGGGGAGCGAGTCCGTTGACGGCGCGCGGACGATGGGTTTTTCCTTGCGGCCGAGGTCGCCGGTGAACAGTATGCGGATTTCATCCGAGGGGGCGCCGCTCAGCGCTGCCTCGCCGCTGGAGACGCTGCCCTTTTTGACGCCGGCCGCCGTCGCTCCACCCCCGAACAGCCTGTGCCACAGGCGCCGGGAACCGATTCCTGAGCCGCCGGATTTTTTGCCGGATACGGAATTGACCCGCTGCCCGGTGACGGTAAGGTAGGCAAAGGCGCTGCCGAGGATATGCCCGGCATCGAAGAATTCGAGCTGCACGTCGGGGGCGATGTACATCTTGCGGTTGTAGCTGAGGGAGACAATCTGATTTGCGGCCTTGACCACGTCGTCTTCGGTAAAGAGCGGCCTCCACGTGAATTTCTCGCCTTTTTTTGCGGCCTGTTTGCGCAGGAATTCGGCGTCGCGGGCCTGAATGCGTGCGCTGTCCATCATGACTATGTTCGCAAGGTCGCGCGTGGCGGGAGTGGCGTAGATGTTGCCGCCGTAGCCGTTCTTTGCGAGGACGGGAAGCAGACCGCAGTGGTCGTAATGCGCGTGTGTCAGGATGACGCTTTCTATTTTATCCGCCGCAAAGTTGAATTCGCGGTTCTTTTTGTCCGCGAGGCTGCGCTTGCCTTGGAAGGCTCCGCAGTCAATCATGAAGCTGCGCCCGTCAACTTCCAGTATATGCTTGCTGCCCGTCACCTCTTGGGCGGCTCCCAAAGAATAGCATGTTACGCTCATCCCAGCACCTCCAGATTAAGCACAATCACGGCAGTCCTAAAAGAATGGTTTAAGGCTGTCCAAGTATGAGACCTGTTCGGAAAGCTATGGCTTTCCTGGTCTTGCAAAAATGCAGTTTTTTTGAGCTTGTTGCTTCGGAAACTGAGGTTTCCGAACAATGGGGCAAGTTTCAGAAGTAATGGCTTTTGAGCCTTGCCCTGTTCTATTATACGGCATCCTGCTGTTTTTCTCAAACGATTTCTTTTGTGCGCCGCACCTCAGTTTTTCCGCCTGATGACGAATTCCTGCTTTGGGGCGCTTTTTTTCATCTCGTCGAGTTTTTTGTACTTTTTGTAGAGGACTTCCTGGACGCGCAGCGCAGCGTTTCCTTCCTCTGGGGACTTGGCCTTCCATGTGCCGTCTGCCTGAAGCTCATGGCTGTGCGTGTTGTCCTGAAAGTAGAGCAGGAGCGTCTCTTTTACGGTCTTGAACACGGCCGGGTCGGTTACGGGGAACATGAGCTCTATGCGGCGGTCAAGGTTCCTGTCCATCCAGTCCGCGCTGCTCAGGTACAGCTCTTCCGCGCCTCCGTTCTGGAAGTAGATGATGCGGCTGTGCTCCAGGTAGCGGTCTATGATGCTGACGACCGATATGTTCTCGCTCTGGCCGGGGACTCCGGGCACGAGCGTGCAGATACCCCGGATATTGAGCCTGACCCTGACCCCGGCGCAGGATGCCCGGTACAGCGCTTCCCGGATTTCGGCATGGCACAGGCTGTTCATCTTGGCGATGATGAGGCCGGGGTGCTCCGGGCTGCTCTGGCGGATTTCGCGCTCTATCATATCCAGCAGGCGTGTCTTGAGGGTGACCGGCGCCATGTACAGGTGGTGCATGGGCTGGAGCGCGCTGTAGCCGGATATGACGTTGAAAAAGAGCGTCGCGTCGCCCGCGATGTCCTGATTCGCGGTGAATATGGAGAAGTCCTGGTAAAGGCGCGCGGTCTTTGGGTTGTAGTTGCCGGTACTGAGATGCACATAGCGCCGGATGCCGTCACTTTCCCTGCGGACGACGAGGCATATCTTAGCATGCACCTTCAGGTTCACCACGCCGTAAATGACGATGACCCCGGCCTTCTCCAGCTCCGATGCCCACGAGATATTGCGTTTCTCGTCAAAGCGGGCTTTCAGCTCCACGAAAGCGGTGACGGTCTTGCCGCTCTGGGCCGCCTCCTTGAGCGCCTGGACGATGGGGCTGTTGCTGCCGGTGCGGTACAGCGTCATCTTGATTGCCAGCACGTTCTCGTCATGCGCGGCGTCCCTGATAAAGCTGACGACCGGCTCGTAACTTTCGTATGGCACGTTGAGCAGGATGTCGTGCTGGCGGAGCGTGTTCCAGAGCGTCTCCCCTTCCTGCAGCCCGGCGGGATAGAATGCCTCCCAGTCCGGGTACAGAAAGCGCCCGGCTTCGTCCAGCGCGGCGAGATCCATGAGGGTGCTGGGGTCGATGAGCCCGTTCACCTGATACACGTCGTCATCCGCGAGCGAGAGCTTTTCCTGTATGATGGAGCGCAGCTTCTGGCTTGTGGCGTTGCAGACCATCCGTACGGCAAAGGATGACTGGCGTTTTACGAGCACTTCCTCCATTGCCTGTATGAAATTGTTGCCCGCGTCCTCATCCACGGAGAAGTCGGCGTCTCTTGCTATCTGGAACAAAAGCGTCTCCTTTACGTTGTAACCGGGGAAGAGCTCCGTGCCGTACTGCGCGATGATGTCGTCAAGCACGGTGAACTGCCGCGCCTGCTCGCTGCCGGGGAGCCAGACGATGCGCGGGATGCTCTCCGGGATAGGGACGATAGCCACGATATCCGTGCTCTTTTTTGCCGAAAATACGCTTTGCTCCGCATGGAGCCCTTCTATAGGCTCCAGCAGGAATGCCGCGTGCAGGCGCATGTTGCCAATCTGCGGGATTTCCGGGCCGTCAGTGCGCAGGGGCGTGAGCACAGGGAATATCTCGTGGCGGAAGAGGCTTTCTGTGTAGGATTTTTGTGCGGAGGAATAGTCCCGTGCGTTGACATACGCGATGCCTTCGCGGGCGAGCGCCGGCAGAACGTCGTCCATAAGCGTCTCATACTGCAGGTGCGTAATCTGGTGGCAGCGGGCGGCGATTTCCCGGAGCAGGGCGGCCGCTGTCTGGCCGTTTGCGTCCGTGGCATGGGGCGTTAATTTTTCAGCCCGTTTTAAAGATGCTACCCGTACCTGAAAGAATTCGTGGAAGTTGCTGGTTACGATGCCAAGAAAGCGCAGGCGCTCCATAAGCGGCAGCTCCTTGCGGCACGCTTCGTGCAGCACGCGCGCGTTGAATTCTATCCAGCTGAGCTCCCTGTTTATCAGTTTTTTTTCTGCCATATCTCATACCTCTCAGGCCTGGATTCGTTCGGAAAGCTTTGGCCTTCCTTCCAGGTCTTGCATTTTTTCAGGCTGAAGCCTTGTAAAAAGGCGTTTTTAAGCGTGCTGATTCGGAAACTTCCGTTGCCGGACAGCCATGCTGCTCTGGATGCTACACGAGCACGACGGTATAGCCGAACACGTTCTCGAACAAGTCGCCTTTTTCCGCGAGTGCCAGTTTTTCCAGATTCAGGTTGCTGTGCCCTTTGACACGGAATGTGATTGTGTCTTTTGCGAGAGAAATGCTGAAGTCCTTGAGCTTCTGCTGGTGGCTCCGGTCCAGCGCGTCGGCAACGCGCAGTATGGCGCTCAGTTTAAGAATGACAAGGCGGTTTGAGCGCGGCAGGAGCCTGATGTCGGGGTCGTTCTGGGGCATTTTGGAGCCCTTGTGGAAGCCCACTATTTCTGCGATCAGCGATAGCTCCTCCCGGTTCAGGCCGAAAATCTCGCTGTGCATGACGATGTATTTTGAGTGCAGGTTGTGGTCGTCCGCCCGGATGAACATGCCGATGTCATGCAGTATGGCGCTCGCCTCCAGCAGTATGCGTGCCCGCGCGTCAAGCCCCAGCTCCTGCTCCAGCGCGTCGTACAGGCGGAGGCTCAGCTCGCGGACATATTCGGCGTGTTTCTCGTCCCCCTGATACTTTTTGAGCAGCGTCCGGGCGCTTGCGGTAATCTGCCCGGCAAATTCGTCCTGCAGCCCGGAGCCCGGTTCCGTCATCCTGCTGATGAGCATTCCCTCTCGGATGGAGGTTTCCGGCACGATGATTTTCTCCACATCCGTCAGGCTGATAAAATGCTTGTACGCCATCAGCGAAATCTGGAAGGTGCTCGCCTCGCTGTAGCTGAGCTTAAATTTTGCGATGCATTCTTCCTGCGTGTAGTGCAGGATTTCATCCACCGTGCGGTCAAAGTCTTCCCGCCGGATTTCCCAGAGGAATGTGGAGATTGCCTTGCCGCTGAAGAGCGCCACGATTTTCATGTCGCTGCCGACGGCTATGAACTGCTGCACCTTGCCCAGATTCAGCTCGGTGTTGAGCGTGCTCTTTGTGTTCAGGATGAATTCCTCTATAAACCGGTGCGCGTCGTCTATGTTGCCCTGGATGGCTCTTGTCTGCTGCTCTATGATGACGGTTCCGAGCCGCATGCTGTGGGCGCCCGCCATCCTGCCGTGCTCCATCAGCATCATCTCCGTCGCTCCGCCGGCAATCTCAAGGATAATGGAGTTGCTCTGCCGCACACTTACGCTTTCGTCCTTGAGGGTGTCGCTGACCGCTATGTACATCAGGCGGTTCTCTTCGATGCCGTCTATGACGCGGACGGTAAAGCCCGTCTTGACCTTGATTCTGTCTACAAAGGGGTCGCGGTTTGCCGCCTCACGTACGGCGCTCGTGCCCAGCACGATGGTCTCCCGGCGCTCAATCCCCCATCCGGAAAGCTGCTCGGCAAAGCGGTTCAGTATCTGGAGCGTCAGGAGCAGTGTCTCCCGGCTGATGGAACCGCCGGTAAAGACATCTCGCCCGATGTTTACGGGCACTTCGCTGCGGTCGAGGATATTCCTTTTTTTGTCTTCCGTAATCTCGGCAACCAGAAGGCGTATGCCGGTGGAACCGATTTCGATGACGGCCTGCGGGGCTTGCACTGCATCGATTCCTTGCTGCTACAGCTTGTCTATGAGCATAGAACATCTGCCGGAAGGAATAGGCAGCGTTTTTTTCTTCTGGTTGAGGATATTGATGGTAAAATAGTACAGCTTTTCGCTCTCCATCTGGATTTCCCAGCCGCGGTTGCTCTTGTTGCTGAGGATGGTGATGAGGTTCCGCTTGAGCGAGAGCTTTTCTATGCCCATAATCTCCAGATTGGGGATAACCCAGTCCACGGTCTTGCGGGGCAGGCTGATGTTCAGCCCGATGACGTTCTCTATCATCAGCGCGATGGTTGAGAGGCCAAGGAAGTGGAGGAACCTCCGCCGCGGGAACTGCGGTGTGTCGCTCAGGATTGCGGGTCCCTCCTTTGTGGGCAGGTAGGCTTCGTACAGGTCGCCTTTCTTTGACGTATCGACGGGGCTAAGGCCTTCGAGTATGTAGTACAGATGGCGGATTGTGCACTCGCGGGCAAGGTCGTAGCACTGGTATTTCTCCAGCCCCTTTATGACCATAAAGTTGAACGTGGGGAATACGGAGCCTCTGAAACCTTCCCCGTTCTCGCTGAACTGCGGGTCGTCCACGCTGAGCGTGGGGAAGGGGTGGTCAGTACCGAATGTTTCGGGATTGCTCAGGTGCTGTATCAGTATCGCCGCGCGGTCTGCGTTGGGCAGCTCCGCAAGCAGCGGCCAGAAGCCCGCGATGGTTTTTTGCGGCAGCTGCTGCTCGTCCTTTTTGAGATCGTGGTAGAAGCCCGTCTCGGAATTCCACATGAGCCCGTTGATTCTTGTTTTGAGGCTGAAATACAGCTTTTTGTACTGGAAGCTCAAATCCTTGTCGTTCAGGATATCCCCCAGCGCGGACATGTGGGCGGCGTTGATGGCCATACAGCTGTTGAAGTCCACCGGATAGAATGCCTCGTGCCGCGGTGCATTGAACATCGTGGAGCATTCCGGGGGCACGGAGTACAGACCGTTCTCCTGCTTAAAGGTGTGGTCAATCCATTCCATGTACTTGCACAGTATGGGCATGACCTCCTTGACGCGGCGCTTGTTGGCGCTTTTGTGGTACAGGTTGTATTCTGCCCATGCAAACAGGGGCAGCCCGATGCCTTCGGGGTTCTGGCTGTCCACGAGCGCTTTGTCGGTGGCAGTGTCGTATTTCCAGCGGATTGCGCCGTTCTCTTCCTGTTGTGCGTAGAAATAGTCAAGGTTTTTGTTTGCCGGATAATTGCGGTTCGAATACACGAGGAAGAACGAAGAGAAGATAGATTCCGACTGGTCAAGGATATATTTCCCGTCGACGGGGTAGATGAAATATCCGTCGGGGCTTACCTCGCCCGTGCTCGGGCTTATCCAGTAATCGGCCAGCCAGTTCCATGTTTTGTTATAGATATCTACAAAATCCTGATCGTAAAAATGGATTTTGGGAAAGTCATGCTTGTTCACAAGTGCTCCTGCAATAAAACGGGCAAATTCCAGCCGCACACTGTGCCGGAACTGGCTCGACCGTGACTTTTTTGTAAAAAGTGCCCTTATTCAGCTCCATTATATCATGAAATTTAAAAAAACGGTATAATTTCAGCAATATTTTT
The DNA here is from genome assembly GCA_002393865.1 of Treponema sp. UBA4319. GTDB lineage: Bacteria > Spirochaetota > Spirochaetia > Treponematales > Treponemataceae > Treponema_D. The sequence goes on along the minus strand of DGUD01000150.1, from coordinate 9,790 downwards.
GTAAAAAAGGGGCGTTTTGGGGGTACAGGGCTTGACGCGCTTCCATCAGGGCTCGTATTTTGCTCGCCATGCACAAAAAGCGGGCGCCGTATCCCCTGCATGAAAGCTGACATGCAGGGAAGCCCGGCTCCGTTCCCTCAGTTCTTTTAGTTCTTGGTGAAATTTGGTGCCGGGTCGCAGAAAAGCTCCACGAGCTCTATCTGCGACTTGTGGCGGCTCTTCAAATCCAGCGTCTTGTCATCTTTGTTGTAGATAAAGCCGGAGGAATTGTAGGTCTCGTAGCGCGGGTCGGTGTGGAAATCGAGGTTCTGTATTCTGATCCGGTCGTGGAACGTGGGGATGCCGCTGAACAGCACGTAGTGCGAGTAACCGAGCGGAAAGTCTATGGAGATGTTGACCACGTTGTTTGCCGCAATCTTGTAGCTGATGGAGGACGCGCATGTCCATGCCCAGACCGGGCGCGTACCGTAGTAGCCCAGCACCTCGGTATGCGGGTAGAAGTGGTTGTCCTGCACCAGTACCGGGTACAGCGCCGCGATGGTCGGAAAATCAAGGCCTGCCGGATTGCTCTCCGTGACGAGGAGCCTGCCTGCATCGCCGCATTCGTTCCTGCCCGTCATGTTCGCGTAGTCTATGAGCGCCTGCCCCACGCGGATTTTTTCCTCGGCAGACAAATCCTCTTCCGCAAAGACCAGCGCCTCGTCGTCGATGGAGAGCGCTGCCTCCAGTATATCAAGGCACTGCTGCACGGGGACGTCAAGGGCAGCGGCAAGGTTTGCGTCCTGCCGCGCGAGCTTTGCGTAGACTGAGAGAATGCCGCCTGCCTGCACGATGCTCGGCGCAAATTCCTCCTGCTTGGCAGGGAATGCGAGCAGCGTCTGGATGGCTGCCGTCTTTTTTTCCCGCAGGATATAGTCCGCGATGCCGTCCACGGTAAAAATATCAAGGTTTCCCGATGCAGTGGCCGTCTTGACCATAGAGGCGTATTTCTCCGACTGCACGCCGATTTCCGTGTTGTGCCGTGCGAGAACCGCAAAGTAGGGGGAAGAGATATACGTGCTCTTGTTCCGCTTGAATGCGGCGGGAACGGCTTCAAGCGCAGCGGGGAACCTGTTGCGGCTGGTCATCTCCGCCACGTATGCCACAACCTCAAGTTCCGTAAGCGAGTTCGAGCGGGCGGACGTGGCCTGCTGCGTAAACTGCGATATTACCGAATTCCGCAGCTGCGTGATGCTCTCTTTGTAGGCCTCGCTGTCTGCGCCCTTGAGCCCGGCTGTGTCCGCAAATTTGAATGTCGTGGACGGTACGTAGCTCATGTAGGATGCGAAGGGCGTCTCTGCGGAGAGCGCGATGCTTGTCTCTTCTATGAGCGGGGCGGAAAACAGGTATGTCTTGTCCTTCAGGGTGGCCAGGAAACTCCCCGGCTGCCTGTTCTGGATGGTGGTGCCGTTGAGCGCGCTGTAAGGCAGCGTGATTGTGTCGTAATCTTTTGGCAGCTGCGCTGTTATATTTAGGAAAGCCTCCGGGCTCTCGTCGGATACGCTGAACGTCAGCTTTGCCCCGTCCGTAAAGCTGAATTCGACGGAAAGCGTGTCTTTCTGCTCCCAGCCGTCCAGAACCAGCGCTTCCTGTTCGCCGCTCTGGGAATTCTGGGCGAGGGCAGGGGAATTTTCCGCTGTGCGGAAAGAGATTCCCCTGAAGTTCACTTGAAATTGATTTTTTAGTGAAACTTGGTTATTCTTGTCTTCAGTTTGGGCAAGCGTTATGTGCATATCGCCGATTGTTCTGGATATGACGCTTTCTGTCTTAAATTGGAGTATGAAAATGCCGACAATGAGAGCGGCGTAGAGGACTGTGAGCCCAAGGAACTTTACAACAGGATGTTTACGCATATTTTGTATATTTTAGCTAGTAAAAGTACAAAATGCAATAGACCTGTTCGGAAACCTTTAGGTTCCCTCTCAGGTCTTGCGTTTTTTCAGGCTGAAGCCTTGCAAAAATGCGATTCTGCAAGGTTGCAGTTCGAAAACTGAAGTTTTCAAACTGCTTCAATAGAGCCAGTTTCAAAAGTCGCTTACTTTTGGAACGTGCCTGTAAAAACCGCGTTGAGCTTTGCCTGCAATACCGTGCATTGCGGTTTTTAAGGTGAATTTGGAAGCTGTCTCAGAATTCGTCTGATTTTTGATGCAGCCTCTTTTATAGAAAGGAATTTAGTGGGGATTTATGAAGAAACTACAGAAATGCTCCGGGGGACTTATCCGCGTGTTCTGCTGCCTGTCCGCCGCGTTTATGATGCTTCCTGCCGGGTTTGCGGCCGGAACGGCCATCCTTCCTCTGAACACCGTTGAGGACGTGGCGGCGGAAGAGCCGTCTTTCTCCAAGAACGATTTTGTGGGCAGCCTGCAGGAGGCGCTCCGTACTGGTACCATCAGCGATGCACTGAGCCTCTACGGCTCCATTCCCGCCGATTATGCGGAGGACACCGACCTCCTGCTGCTCAAAGCCTCCCTGCTCATAAGCGACAGCCGCTTTGACGACGCCAAGCAGATTTGTTCGGCGCTGAACGCGAAAGATGCTTCCAATACGGACGCGATAGAGATGCTTGCCTACATCGCAAAGCTTCAGGGCAATACCGCCGAGCGCAACAAGCAGATAAAGCTGCTGCTCGCCAAGGACGCGTATAATCCTGCCGCGAACATGGAGCTTGCGCGGGACTATTTTGACGGCAAGAACTATGCGCAGGCCCGCCTGTACTACAAGAAGGCGCTCGTGCGTGAGCCGGACAACGAGGATGCGCTGTTCGGGCTCGGCCAGTCCGATTATTTCCTTGGCGCAAAGGACGCCAGCAAGGACAAGGAGGCCGAGGCCACATTCAAGAAAATACTGGAGAAAGACCCGTCCTATGCCCCCGCCTATTCGTATCTGGGCAAGATAGCCTCTGCCAACAACGAGTACCGGCTTGCGAGCGAGCAGATAAAGCAGGCGATAGCAATCGATCCGACTAATTATGATTATTTTATGGATTGCGGAACCTACGAGCGCTACCTCGGCAATTTTGACGCTGCGGAGCAGGCGTGGACAAAAGCCATTTCGATTCAGCCCGATTACTTCCTTGCCTACGCGTATCGCGCAGGGCTGTACGACGAGCAGGACAAGTATGAGCAGGCGCTTCTGGACTACGAGAATGTGCTGAAATACAACCCGCAGTACTATTTTGCCTATGAGAGCATCGGCGTGCTTGCCATCCACCAGAAGCAGTGGCAGCGGGCGCGGCAGGCCTTTGAGAAGTGCATGGAGATGGACAAGACCGGCAATATCTCCTACCCGCTCATGGTGACATACTGCTATTATATGGAAAACAACAAGCTTGAGGCAAAGAAATTCAGCGACAAAGTGCTGCGCAAGCTTGACCGCAATTCCATCGATTATGCGATGCTTCGGGTTTTCCACGACGAGGCAGGGGAAATGCCGCTCCCCCAGAAAATAAACGCGATAGACAATGGCAACAAGAAAGGAAAGATGTATTTCTATCTTGGGCTGTATTACGATATGTTCGGGGGCATAGAGGCCGCAAAGCAGTTTTATACGAAAGTTGTGGATATGAAGAGCCCCATGTTCTTTGAGTATCGTCTTGCGGAATGGAGGATGGAAGCGGATGCCGACGCAAGCAAAACAAACTGAAATTTCACTGAATTTCGGGGAGCGTGAGCTTGTGCTCGTGGGGACTGCCCACGTATCGGAGCTGAGCGTACAGGAAGTATCCGAAGCCGTGGAGACCATGCGGCCTGATACGGTTGCGCTGGAACTTGATGACAAGCGGCTTGCGAATCTGGAGAATCCCGATGCATGGCGAGAGATGGACATCGTCAAGGTGCTGCGGGAAAAGAACGGCTTCCTTATGCTGGCAAACGTCGTCTTGTCTTCCTTCCAGAAGCGTATGGGCGCCCCGATGGGGGTAAAGCCCGGCGACGAGATGCTCGCCGCGCTCAATGCTGCCCGGAGCCGGGGAATCCGCTGCGAGATGGTAGATCGTCCTATTTCCGTGACCTTGCGCCGCGCCTGGATGAAAAGCTCTTTTATGGGCAAGTGCAGCCTTCTTGCGGTGCTGCTTGCCAGCGCCTTCTCGCACGAGGAGGTTTCCCCTGAACAGATAGAGCAGCTCAAGCAGGGCAGCGAGATGGACAGCCTGATGGCGGAGCTTTCCGATACGCTCCCTGCTATAAAGGAAGTGCTTATAGACGAGCGCAACCGCTATCTTGCCGCCCGCATCTGGGCGTGCCCCGGCTCAAAGGTGCTGGCCGTGCTGGGTGCCGGGCATCTGCCGGGCGTAAAGGAGCACCTTGAAAAAATCGCTGCTGGCTCCGAAGGAACTGACTGCTCCGACATAGAGAGCGTACCTGACAAGACGGTGCCCGCGAGGCTTGCGGGCTGGATTATTCCAGCGCTCATCGTCGCGCTGATTGTGGCGGGCTTTGTCATCGGCGGGGCACAGCGCGGCTGGGACATGCTGGGGGCATGGGTCTTCTGGAACGGCCTGCTTGCCGCTGTCGGCGCGCTTTTGGCCGGCGGGCATCCCCTTGCGGTGCTGGTCTCCTTTGCGGGGGCGCCGTTTACATCGCTGTGCCCGTTTATCGGCATAGGCGTCGTGTCGGGAATCACGCAGGCCATTGTCTGCAAGCCCAAGGTCGCGGATATGGAGACGCTGCAGGAGGACGCGGCTTCCCTGCGGGGCTTTTACCGCAACCGGATACTGCGCACGCTGCTTGTGTTCTTCCTGTCTTCGTTGGGAAGCAGCGTCGGGACTTTTGTTGCGGGCGCGCGCTTTGTGACGGTGATAGCCTCATTCTTTGACAAAGTGGTGGCGCTGTTCAGACGCTGAGCGGGCGCGGAGCTGTTCCCGGATTATACGCGGGCGCTCATGCGCGTGCTTTTGGGCACCCCGGCGCATGCATCCGCTTACTGCTTGAACAGCGCCCGTACAAGGGATTTTATGTCGGAGATTTCCGTCGTATCGGCGGATTTTTCCGGGGCGATAATCCTGGAAAAGCCGAGCTCCCGTGCGGTTTTGACCCGCTGCTTGATTTTTGTCACCGGGCGGATTTCCCCGGCAAGGCTTATCTCTCCTACTACAACCGTCTCCTCCGGCAGGGGAATGTCCGTCCGGGCGGAATAGAGCGCCGCTGCCACCGCCGCGTCTATGGCGCTTTCCGTCAGCCGGACGCCTCCCGCAACGTTGATGTATATGTCCTGGTCGCTGAACTTGATGCCGGCGCGCTTTTCCAGCACCGCTGCTACCCGGCTGACCCTCGCGCTGTCCACACGGTCGCTGTATACGCGGTTTACCGCCGCCTTTGCCGGCACCGTGAGCGCCTGCACCTCTACGACGAATACCCTGCTGCCCTCAAATACCGGCACGCATGCCGTGCCCGCAGGAGTGCCACCCTTCCGCCGCGTCAGGAACAGGGCGCTCGGGTCTTCCACCGCTTTGAGCCCGTCCTGCTCCATCTGGAAAATCCCCAGCTCGTCCACGGAGCCAAAGCGGTTTTTCATTGCCCGCAGGAAGCGGACTTCGTCCTCTGTGTTCCTCTCAAAAGAAATCACGGTGTCTACCATGTGCTCAAGGCTTTTGGGGCCGGCAATCATGCCGTCCTTCGTTACGTGGGCTGTCATAAAAAGCACGCTGTCGCGTTCTTTTACCCAGCTGATAAGCTCGTTCGCGCAGTATTTCAGCTGGTTCACCGTTCCGGGCACTATGCCTGCCTGCACGGAGTACACCGTCTGAATGGAATCTACGATGACGGCCTCCGGAGAAAGGCTGTCCAGCGCATCAAGGATGTCCTCCAGCCGCAGCGTACAGAGGATTTCCACTGCGTCCACCGCAAGATTGAGCCTGACTGCGCGGCCTTTTATCTGCGACGCGGACTCTTCCCCGGAAACGTAGAGGATTCTTCCGCTGTTTTTCCGGCGCAGGAGCGACGCCGCGGTCTGTATAAGCAGCGTCGATTTTCCTATGCCCGGCTCGCCGCCGATAAGGATTGCGCTCCGTTTTGTGGCGCCGCCGCCAAGTACCCGGTCAAATTCCTCGTTCCCGGTGGAAAGCCTGTTTTCTCCCTGTACACTTATCGTACCCATCGGTACAGGCCGCGCTTTTACGGCGCTGCCATCAGCTTTGAGCGATGGACCCGCCGCGTTGGGGTCTATAATGCATTCTTCCAGCGTGTTCCATTCCCCGCACTGGGGGCAGCGCCCCAGCCAGCCGGGCTGCGTGTACGAGCAGTTCGAGCATTTGTAGACGATGGAACCCTTCTTCCTTGCCATGTAAGCACTCCTTTTCCGGGCTCAGTTGTAGACCGCACAGTTTTTTTGTCTGCGCGGCAGTTCCGGAACTCTCTTCTTTATTGATGCTGCCGCATCTGATTTTTGCAAAGGCTCTTTAGTATGCGACGGCATCCGTGTCGGAGCCACCGCCCTCTATGCGTATAAATATATCGTTCGGCAGGCATGCCGCCCATGCACCGTTGGTAGAAAGCGGCGCGGACTGCACGCAGGTCTTGTTGGGGCACGGGGAATCCGCAAAGAATGCCTTTCCGTCCTTGACCGCTATGCGCGACGCACCTATGCGGCCGGCTACCGAGTATTCGGCATCCGTGCCCAGCGGGTACATATATTCTCCGTCAGGGCTCGTGATAACAAGGTATGCGTCGCCGCTTCTTTTTGTGAGTGAAAGTGCTGCTGCTGCAAGCACTCCGGCAAAAATCAGCAGCACCACGCCATCCATCCATTTTGCATAAAATGTCTTCATCTCTACAGCCTGTTCTCTCGTGTCCGCCAGCCCCTCCGCGAGCCTTCCAGAATCTTGCGCGCGGCCTGTGCCGCCTGTTCGCGCAGCTGCGGCGGCTCGTGCTTTGCTTTTGGCATGCGGCGCTCCTTCCCCCGTAACACTTACAAGGAGGGGGAAGTCTCCCCCTCGCTCCCAAGCCAAGTCGCTCCACGAATCGCCCCTGCAAGCAGTGCCGATTCTCTCCGCTTTGTTGGCTTGTCCGCTACCCCCTCTCCTAAGGGGCCCGCCCCTTAAAATCCCCCGCGGGTTTGCCCGCAAGCCCGGTATGCACGCTTTCTTGCGGACAATGCCCCGACGCTTTTCATGCGCGCTGCCCAGAGCCTTCCCTCCCGGCCCCGCACGCGTAGAAAGCGCAGCTTTCCGGGCAGTCCTATTATATCACATTTTTTCAGAAGCTGCCTTATTTCTTGCGGTAGCCCCTGTTTTATAATCAGGCCCCTGCCTGATGACAAGGAACGCCGTTCCCATACGCAGCTGGACAAGCTGCTCTAGAAAAATGACATAATCCCAATCCCGCACTGCTCCACAGGGAACTCAAACTTCATTAGACTTCCAGCTGAAAAACGGTCAAAAATGTGCTATGCTGGAAGCACAGGATTACAAGATGAAAAAACAAAATGCGATTCAGCCCCTGCGCTTTCGTTTTCTGCCATCGCTCTTTGCGGTGGACGATGCAACATACAGCGGAGCCTTTAAGGATGATCCAATCAAGGCCTTGTACGACCTTGGTTTCGATGTGCGTCCGCTTGCAAGCGTGGACGATGCGGGACTTTTTCTCTGGCAGATTGCAGATTCATTTTTGACCGAGCTTTCAAGAACGGAAGGCCTTGAACTTAGCCGTGAAAATACAGCAGTTCCGCTCTCTGATGATTTAACAGAAAATCTTCTTTCATCGCTTCCATTCGCCCCCGGCGCAGAAAACGTAAATTCAGACTGGATTCGGATTCTCTGGGCAAAACTGAACGGCTGCTTTTCTTACGAGATTAAAAATTATTCTGGAACAGTTGCCCTTTATCTTGCGGAAAAAGATGAGCGACTAAAAGTTGCCGAAAGAATTTTCTTTCATCTTGTGGAAAACAAAAACGACGAAAAATATCCATTTTCTTTTCTTGCAACCTATTCCACAAAAGATGAGAAGGGAAACATAAAACACGCGCCCTTAAAATATGCCCTCACCGAATACAAAAATGACCGGGATAAAATCCTGGAACTTCTTTCCTGCCTGAACCGGGCGGCGGAGGTTTCAAAACTAATCGGGGAATTTACTTCAAGCGGAGAAATGTTCCATCCCCTGCGGCTCACCACAAACGAGGCTTGGCAAATCTTGCGCGACATTCCAAAGATAGAAGAAAGCGGAATCGTCTGCCGCATTCCCGACTGGTGGAAAAAATCCCGGCAAAAAGCAAAGGTCTCCGTCTCGCTCACAAAAAAGGAAGCCCTTTTAGGGCTGAACACGATTCTTGGAATGGAAGGCTATCTTGAAGTTGACGGCCAAAAACTCACCAAGGCAGAAATCAAAAAGATGCTTGCCATGAACGAGGGACTTTCGCTCATAAAAGGCAAGTGGGTGGAAGTTGACCACGAGCGGCTGAAAGTGCTTCTGGCAGAGATGGAAAAATACCGCGGCGACATCACCATGATGGAAGCCTTGCGCATGAGCCTTAACTCAGGCAGTGCTGATTCCGATTCAAAAGATCAGATTGACATTAACGCCATCTCCAACGCCACATGGATTTCAGAGCTTCTCCGTGACCTGCGCTCTGTTTCAAGCACAAGCAAAAAGGCTTTGAAACTCCCTTCAAGTTTCAAGGCTACCCTGCGTCCCTATCAGTCAAAGGGCTACGAATGGCTTTCCAAGATGACGGCCTGCAACTTCGGTGCCTGTCTTGCCGACGACATGGGGTTGGGAAAAACCATTCAAGTTTTGGCATTTCTGGAAAAACTCCGGGCCGATTCCCCTGACTCAAAAATCCTTCTCGTAGTTCCTGCATCCCTTTTAGGCAACTGGCAGAATGAATGCAAAAAGTTCGCCCCTCTTCTGCCGCTCCAGATTTTACACCCATCAGCCTCTCGTAATGCAGAAAAGAAAAACTGTCAGCCCGAAAACGCAACCCGTCATGCCGAAAACGCAACCCGTCATGCCGAAAACGCACCCCGTCATGCCGAACGGACGCTGAGCCTGTCGAAGTGTGATTCGGCATCTCTGATTCTGAACCAAGTTCAGAATGACAGTGGCGCAATTCAGAAAGGCAACTCTCCATTCCTTTCCATCACCACCTACAGCATGGTAAGCCGCATGGAAGATTTGCAGCAAACAGATTGGGACCTTGTAATTCTGGACGAAGCCCAGGCAATCAAAAATCCTTCATCAAAACAGACAAAAAGCATAAAGTCGCTTAATGCAAAAACACGCATCGCCCTCACTGGAACCCCGATAGAAAACGATTTGACAAACCTCTGGTCGCTCTACGACTTCTTGAACAAGGGACTTTTGGGAACTTCAACGGAATTCAAGCGCTTCGCATCTTCCCTAAAGGAAAATCCTTCCGGCTACTCAAAACTTAAGGCGATGATTTCCCCCTTCATGCTTCGCCGCCTAAAAACGGACAAGTCAATCATCTCTGACCTTCCCGAAAAAATGGAGATGACCGACTATGTGACCCTTTCCAAAAAGCAGCGTGTCCTTTACAAAAAATATGTGGATGACCTTGCAGAACTTTTGGAAAAGACAAAGCAGGACGAAGACCCCATGAAGAGGCGCGGCCTTGTACTTGCATCCCTTTTAAAGCTAAAGCAGATTTGCAATCACCCAGACCAGTTCAACGGAGCGGACGGATTTGCAGAAAAAGACAGCGGAAAGTTCGAGATGCTAGAAGACATCTGCCAGACGATTTACGAAAAGCGAGAGCGTGTGCTTGTCTTTACCCAGTTCAAGGAAATCTGCCCGGC
>DGUD01000058.1 GCA_002393865.1 Treponema sp. UBA4319 | reverse complement strand
TACATCTCATGCTGAAGCCCTGGCACGGAGCCGCGGCAGGCAGCAGAATACGGAGGGGAATGCGCGGTGCCGGACGCTTTCCCGCCGGAATCCAATACCATTCCCGCCGGGAGCGCATTCCCCTGCAGGCGGCTGCACATCGGCAGGCAGCGCAGCGGCTGGCAGCGCTAATCGTTGGCGCGGGTAAAGAATTTGCCGAGCAGCTCCTTTGTCTGGAGCACGTTGATGAACACATCAGGGTCTGCCTTCCGCAGCTCCTTTGCGAGCGCGCCCGCCTGATCGCCCGACACCACGGTGTAGAGCAGGAATTTCTCCTCGCCGCGGAAGCAGCCGCGCCCGGCGAACTTGGTGGCGCTATGGTGCGCGAGCCGCTGCACCTCGCCGTAGAGCTCGTCCGGGCAGCTGGTGATGATGAGCATGGTCGCCTTCTGGTAGCGGTGGTAGAGCATATTGAGCACCTGCGTGGAGGCGAACTGGAAGATGATGGAGTACAGCGCGCTGTTCCACCCGAAGAGGAGACCGGCCACGGCAAGCACGGCGCAGTTCCCCGCAAAGATGACGTTCCACATGTCCTTGCCGCGGCGCTCCGCAAAATAGATGGCGATAAAGTCCGTGCCGCCGCTGGTAGCGTCCGCAAAGAGGCAGCAGACCACGGCAAGCCCGTTCAGCAGCCCGCCGAAGACCGAGCAGAGGACGGCATCATCCGTGACGGTGTACGACGGCATGATGTCCGCCAGCAGCGAGGAGACCGCTATCATCAGCAGGGAATACAGCGTAAAGCGCCGCCCGATGTACCTGAAGCTGATATACACGGGGAACGCGTTCAACGCAAGGTAGAGCAGCGAATAGGGCAGCTCCACGCCCGCAAATTTGAGCAGCGAGCGCTGTATCAGCAGGGAGACCCCGGCAAAGCCGCCGGGAAACAGCCCCCCTGTATACACAAAGGTGCTCAGGTTCACCGCCATGAGGACGGCGCCTGCCAGAACAAGGCAGATCCGCTTCCAGGCGCTGGGCGTGGGGGTAATCGTGGTAATCGGCTTGGAGTTCATGCCCTCATGATAGCAGAAAACGCAGCCCCCCGCAATGCGGCGGCGCACGGAAGCAGGGCTTCAGCATGAAACGGTAATTCAAGCGTTCAAAATGAGTCAGCGGGTCCCAGTAACGGAAAAAAACAAGGAATCCTCCCTAAAGGGGCCCTCCTTATTTTTTTCCTACGTCCCGCTGACTCATTTTGAATACTTCACTTGTACAAGAAATGCTGAATCCCGCCTCCTTTTGAGGGCGGAAAAATCGCTCAGTTAAGAATTATTCCTATAAATATATTCATTTTAAGGCAAAATAAATGTCATACTGAAGCCCCGGCATGGAAGCAGGGCAACAACAGGAAGGCAAAATGCGCTCCCGGCGGGAGGGGCATTGGATCCCGGCGGGAGGGGCATTGGATCCCGGCGGGAGGGAGCATCTGATTCCGGCGGGAGGGGCATCTGATTCCGGCAGCCCGACTCAACCGCAGAGACAAAAAAAGCCGCCCTCTAAAGGCAGCTTTCTGCATGTATGGAGCCAGCCCAAAACGCATCCGCGTTTGAGACGGCCACTATGGTCGATGACAGGATCGAACTGCCGACACTCTGGGTGTAAACCAGATGCTCTCCCGGCTGAGCTAATCGACCAAGCCCGCGCAGTATATCATAAAGGAAAAAACTTGTCCAGCCACCAGCGCGAGGCTTCCGCGCGAATCAATTTTGTATCCCGCTCCACACAAAAGCGGTTTCCGTAGCATTCCTTTTTCATGCTGATGCCCCCGGAAACAAAACGCCCCGCAGAACCGGGCAGGTTCCGCGGGGCATCATTTTACGCGCTATGCGAGTCGCAGGCGAACGCCTGCACAACGGGCATCGCTCCCGCAATACCCGCCATGTCTCTGCAAGCTATCAGACCAGACCCTGAGCGACCATCGCAGAGGCAACCTTCACAAAGCCCGCGATGTTCGCGCCAGCCACGTAGTCGCCCTCAGTGGCGTACTTCTTGGCAGTCTCATAGGCATTGTCGTGGATGTTGGTCATAATCTCCTTGAGCTTGGCATCAACTTCCTGGAAGCTCCAGGAGAGGCGCTCGGAATTCTGGCTCATCTCAAGGCCAGAAACCGCCACGCCGCCAGCATTGGAAGCCTTGCCGGGAGCAAACACGACCTTGTTCTTCTGGAAGTACTCGATGGCTTCCGCACGGGTCGGCATATTCGCGCCTTCCGCGACCAGCCACACGCCGTTCTTCACCATCTTCTCGGCATCCTCAAGGTAAATTTCATCCTGAGTGGCGCAGGGGAAGGCAAGGTCGGCCTTTACGCCCCACGGCTTCTCGCCCTTGAAGAACTTTGCCTTGGGATATTTCTTGACGTACTCGTCAATCTTCTTGTGCTCCGCGCGGAACGCCTTTACGAATTCAAGCTTTTCCTGCGTGATGCCTTCCTCGTCAAGGATGTAGCCCGTCGAGTCAGAAAGCGTGAGCGGCTTGCCGCCCAGCTGCAGCAGCTTCTCGCAGGCGTACTGCGCCACGTTGCCGTCGCCGGAGATAAGGGCTGTCTTGCCCTTGAAATCCTTGCCGAGCTTCTTGAGCATGCATTCCGCAAAGTAAATAAGACCGTAGCCGGTAGCCTCTGTGCGCGCCAGTGAGCCGCCGAAGGCCAGCCCCTTTCCGGTCAGAACGCCGGTATACTGGTCAGTGATGCGCTTGTACTGGCCGAACATATATGCGACCTCGCGGCCGCCGACGCCCTTGTCGCCAGCGGGAACATCGGTATCAGCGCCGATATGGCGGTACAGCTCGGTCATGAATGACTGGCAGAACCGCATGACTTCCGCATCGCTCTTGCCATGCGCGTCAAAGTCTGAGCCACCCTTGCCACCGCCCATCGGGAGCGTCGTCAGGGAATTCTTGAGCACCTGCTCAAAGCCAAGGAATTTCAGGACATCGAGTCCCACTTCCGGGCTGAAGCGCAGACCGCCTTTGTAGGGGCCAATAGCGCTGTTGAACTGAACGCGGTAGCCGCGGTTCACATGCGGCTTGCCCTGGTCGTCCATCCACGGAACGCGGAACATAATGATACGCTCCGGCTCCACAAGGCGTTCCAGAACAGCATTCTTCTCAAGCTCCGGCATTTTGTCCACAGCGGGGGAAATGGTCTCAAGCACGAGACCTGCCGCCTGAAGGAAATGTCCCTGATCTGCATAGCGGGCGCTGATGTCGTCCCACACACGCTTGCAGTACGCGTTTTTGATGTTGTATTGCATAATTGTACCCCTAGACCTGCAATAAATTACAGGCACTGCACTCATAGTAAAATATTTTGTCCTGTTTGAAAAGTATTTTTATGCATAAATATACAAAATTCTGCAAAAAAAATTTCCTGCCTGCCGCCATATGCCGAGGAAAAGAATGCCGGCAGCAAGAGGCTGCCCGGAGGCAGCTGGCCGGGCACGAGCCTTTTCCGCACGCCGTACGCCGCAGTACGAGCGGCAGCGACTCCTGCATGAAAAGCAAAAATGCGCTCCCAGCGGGATTCCAGCCCCTTCGCCTGCTGCTAGCTTCGCATTGCAAATGGCGGAGGGGCTTGCCCCCCGCTGCCGCGCATTTTGCATGCCGCCTCACTCTTTGCCACAACGAAGCGAGACCGTATCAGCCAGATTTGCTTGGAATCAGATGCCACTCCCGCCAGGAACGGAACACAAAGTTGATTTCCGTGCCGCAGTCCCAGGGCTTCAGCATGAGATGTGTTTTATCTGAATACGGACGCGGTATTGGTTAATCATGTTAACTGTTTTAAGATGAATTTCTTTTTTATGCTACAAAAGCCAAGGATTCAACATAAAAAATGCGCGGAAGCGGAAAA
>DGUD01000093.1 GCA_002393865.1 Treponema sp. UBA4319 | reverse complement strand
ATCTCATGCTGAAGCCCTGCGCTCAGTCCTCGTACAGCTTGAAATAGAAGGAGTTCTCCGTGTTGCCCTTGCTGCCATACGTCCTCACCCCTACGCCGCAATTGGTGCTGGAGCTGCCGTCAACCTGATTGATGGCGTCCAGGAGCGTGATGGAGGCGCTGCCTGAGCCCAAGCCGTCGTTCTCGGAACTGCCGTCCCATTCCTCCAATCCGTTCGCCGCACACGCAATCGAATCCCCCAGGTTCGAGTACGTTTTGATTATCTTGTTCAGCCCGCTGGTAAGGTCTGTCCACGAATTGTCGCTGCTGACCCATCCCCCGCTGCTGTGGAAGACCTGGGTGCCCCCAAACGTGTAGGTGCTGACCAAGCCCATGTCGTTGTCAGTCTCGCCGCGGTGCATGCAGTGCCACAGCTCCTGCATCTGCGCATGCACCGGCTTTATCGCCACCGTGAAGGTTTCCGAGGAAGCCGCAATGCCCGCCCCGGAAACGGAGATGCTGCGGCTGCTGCCCACCGGCACCTGCACCGATGCTGCGGAAGAACCTTCCACTGTTACGGAAAGCCCTCCCGCCAGAACCGTCACCGGCATGCCGGCATCCCTGTACGTCATGGCGCTGTAGCGGTAGGTGCCGCTGTCGTACACCGCCGTGAACTCCGCCACCCTGCGGTACGCCGGGTGCAGCACCAGCCTTCCCTTGTAGGCAGAAGCTGAAGGAATTGCAGTCCCGGCAGGGAATTCCGCCGCCCCGCCAGCCGACAGCGACCAGCCGCAGAAGACCATTGCGCCGGACTCATCCATGTACAGGCAGTCCGTGGGCGGCTCAAGCACCCCGTTCGTACCGCTTTTTGCATACTCCGCAGCCGCAGGGGCAGCGCCTTCGTGCCCATCCATGCTGAATTCCACGGGGTAGTCCTGGATATACATGAGGATGGAGTTGTCGCCCTCCCCTGTTGTCGCCGGCGCGGACTCCGCCGTCAGCTGCGTGTAGCCGATGTCCTGCCCACCGGCACCCTGCACTTGGATTACTGCCGTCCCGGATATGGTGGAGCCGATTGGGATGAATTCTATGACGACGGCCTCCGTGTCGCCTTGCTGGAACGTGACGGCGGGCATGCTCCGGCCGTTCACGGTGACGCTCACCGTGTAGCCCGTCCACGTGACGGGCGTACCGTCCTGCGTCTGGTTGAACAAGACCGACGGCAGCGGCAGTATCTTCAGGTAGCCGGTCTTTCCCTCGTCTTCCGTGCTGGCGGACACCACTTCCGTGTAGCTTATGTGCTCCTTCACGCTTATGACAGAAAAGCCGTCGTCCCCCAGCACGATGTCCGGCGTACTGGACTGGAAGTTATGGGCGCGCCCGTACCCCCCCCCACCATACTCTTGTATAGTATCATTCCCGGAACCGACTGCGCCCCCACGGAGGTTCACTTCGTTTGCGCAGGAAGCAAGCAGGATGCACCCGCAGAAGAAAGCCCCCAACGCCGGGTTGCGGGAAAGCGGAGCCTTGCCCGCGAACTTCTGTTTTCCGAACAGACCGAGACTTCCAGCGAAACATGCCGCCATAAACAATTCCTTACTATATGAATGAGCCTTGGGCACCCCACGCATGGGTATATGATACCACGTCGGCAAGCCCCTTGTCATCACCCGGAAGGGGGGGGTACCAAATTTCTTGATTTTGCTTCCACGCGAAAACGGGCGGCACAAGCAGCAGCGCCCCACGCTTTTCCGCCGGAATCCGTACCACTCCCGCCGGATATGTATGCAGCCGGAAAAATGCGCTCCCGGCGGGAACCCAAGAGCCTCCGCCTGTTGCAAGCTTCGCGTTGCAAATGGCGGTGGCTCTTGGAACCCCGCCTCCGCGCATTTTTCCGGCCTCCTGCTCAACTTGCGTTTTTGCCCTTACTATGATAGTATGGCGGTACATGTTTGCATTTCGTTTTGCGTTGCGGAACGTGCTTTCCCGCAGGAGCTCCGCAGTCATCATATTGTTCATAGCGTTCACGCTCGCGCTGCTTGTTGTCTCAAATGCCATCTTTGACGGCACGGACAGCGGCATGGAGCACACATACGTGAACAGCTTTACCGGCAACATCGTCGTCTGCCCGAAATCGGAATTCCCCCTCAGCCTTTTCGGGGATGAGACCCCGGTAACCGGCGAGCTTTCCGAAATCCCCCTGCTCATCCCCTTCGCCGAGGTCAACGAGCTCGTCAGGGGTACGGAGGGCATCACATCGGTCATCCCGCAGATTACCGGCGTGGCGGTGATGGATATAAATGAAGAGAACATACCGCTCTCGCTTTTCGGGGTCATCGGGGACGAATACATGGCGGACATGAGCGGAATCCAGATGGTCTCCGGCAGACCCTATACGGCCGGGGAGCGCGGGCTGATGCTGAGCGAGACCTCGCTCGCGCTCATCGAAGAGGATGCCGAGACCGAGCTGCACGTGGGCGATACGGTAAAGCTCGTCATGACGGACGGCGCATCCTTTACCATCAGGGCGATTCCGATTACCGGCATCTACCGCTACGAAGTCAGGAACTATACACTTGACAAGATTGCGCTCATCGACCCGGAGACGCTCCGCGGGCTCATGGGCGTGCAGGACACCACTGACGACATAGAGCTTGACGAAGAGGTAAAAAACCTGCTGGAACGCAGCAACGAGGGCAACTTCGATGACATCTTCGCAGACGCGGAGGATTCCGTCGTGACGGAAGGCGAGGAGCTGGATATCCCGGCGCTCCTGCAGCAGGACGATGACGGGCAGGAGCTCGATGCGGCGCAGAACAACACGTGGTCGTACCTTATCTGCCGCACGGACAAAAGGCTCTCCGCAAAAAAAATGATAAAGGCGCTCAACGCCGAATTCAAGAAAAGGGACTGGCCGGTACAGGCAATCAACTGGCGCACGGCTGCCGGAGGCTCCGTGGTCTACGTCTTTTACCTGCGCATCATCATGACGGTCGGCATCATACTCATCCTGCTGACGGGCTTTATCGTCATAAACAACACGCTGACCATTTCCGCGCTGGGCAGGGTCTGCGAGACCGGCACACTGAGGGCTATCGGCGCGACGCAGCGTTTCATCGCCCTCCAGTTCCTGAGCGAGACCTCCCTGCTCACCATCAGCGCGGGGGCGCTGGGCTGCCTCATAGGCTGCGCCATAAGCACGCTGATAAACAGGGCGGGCATCCAGCTCAACAACTCGCTGCTGGTACAGCTTTTCGGCGGCAACAGCATAAACGCGGTGCTTACCGCACGGAATATCCTGCGCTGCATGGGGATTTCCGTCGTACTCGCCTTCCTCGGCTGGATATACCCGGTACATGTCGCCATGGAAAGTAATCCGATTGTAGCAATGAGGGGGCAGGTATAAATGTTCTTTTCCCGCATAGCCTTGCACACGCTGGTAAACAACCGGCGCCAGTACGTCTCGCTCTTTTCGGTCTGCCTCGCAGGCATCACCATCATGCTTTCCGCCCTCTGGGTCACGGACGGCATGCTCAAGGCGGTGCACAACAAATCCAAGCAGTATTACGGCGGGGACATCACGCTGATGGGCGGGGACATCTCCTATTCCTTGGGCGATACCGACTCGCTCATCCAGACGCTCAAAGGATTCCTGCCAGAAGACGTCACGTATTATTCGCGCATAGACTACGACGCCCGCAAGTCATACATCTTCTTTGAGGGAATGACCGTGCGGCAGCGTATGGCAAAAGGCGTCGATTTTGAGGCGGAACGGGACTTGTTCTCTGCCTTCGACTTTGTGGAAGGAAACGCGGAGCCATCCGAAGACCACAACAATATCCTCATATCAAAATCAATCGCGGCCCGGCTCGGCGTGCGTGCGGGCGATACCGTAACCTATCAGGTCTACACCGACAAGGGCTACAAGAACACGATAAACCTCGTCATCTCCGGCATATTCAACAACAACAGCCTCTTTGGCATGTACACGCTGTACATCGATATCCGGGCGCTCAGGAAGGTGACCGCCCGCCCGGACGACTACGTGAACAGAATCTGCATGTACTTCAACGAAGAGGAGCCCGGCGCGGATACCGTCGCGCTGCTGCAGAACCAGCTCGCGAAGGTGCTCCCCATGTACCCGCGCTACGACTGCAAGAAAGAATTCTACCATTATATCGACTACGACATGCCGCGGGACGACATCAGCTACGCGCTCATCTCCCTCGACGCGAACATACAGGATCTCCAGCTGCTCATAGACGCCATCAAGGCCGTGGTGCTGCTCATCATCATCGTGCTCATGGCCATCATCTCCGTGGGCATCGGCAGCACCTATAAAATCATCATCATGAAGCGCATCACGGAAATCGGCACGTACCGGGCAATCGGCATGAAGCCCGGCAGCGTCAAATTCCTCTTCCTTACGGAATCCTTCTACCTGCTGACGGCAGGATTCCTTGCGGGAGTGCTGCTGACCGGCATCGTCATGGCGGTGCTGACTCAGTTCAGCTTCTCATTCATCCCGGCAATGGACATTTTCCTTGAGAACGGGCGCCTCAGGCCGTCCGTCAGCGTGGTAAAATCAGTATTACTATTTTTTGTAATTGCTGTAACGACCATTTCCTCTATGTTGTTTACTATTCGAAACGTCGTGAGCATCAGCCCAGTGGGAGCACTCGCCACGACAACATAATTATTATCCTTATTTTAAGGGAGTTGAACGTATGAAAAAGACAGGAATCGCATTTGTTTCTATACTTTCGGGGCTGCTTCTTGCAGCAAACGCGGCTTTCGCTGACACAAAGCTTTCTGCTGCCGATGCAGCCGCGCTTCTGAAGAAGACAGACGAGACTACCGCATTCACAAAGACGGACTTTTCCGCAAAGTACTCTATCGTGCAGGACAAGCCGGGTCAGGGAAAATCCGTCCTTGACGCCGTCATGTACCGCCGCGACAGGGCGTCTTCCTACACCATCCTTATCACCGGCCCCGCAAAGAAAGACAAGGGCAAGGGCTATGTCCAGTTTGACAACAACATCTGGTACTACGACCCGGCCGACAAGCAGTTTGTCTTTACGAGCGCACAGGACAAATTCCAGGGCTCAAACGCCAACAACAGCGACTTTACCCCCCAGCATTACAGCAGGGACTATACAATCGCAAAGGCCACGCGGGTAACGCTCGGCAAGCTTTCATGCGTGCTCTTCGAGCTGAACGCGGCGGTAGAGGATGTCAGCTATCCTACCATAAAGCTCTGGGTAACCGAAGACGACGGGCTTATCCGCAAGCGCGAGGACTACAGCCTTTCCGGGCAGCTGCTCCGCACGACGCTCATCCCCAAGTACCAGTCGCTCCAGAAATACAAGGAGTATTCGGTGCCGGAATCAATGACGATTATAGACAATCTGCGCGGAAAGAAAATCAACAACAAGATGCAGTACGAGCAGACCGTGATAACCATCACCCTCACGAAGGATTCCTTCGAAAAGCAGAGCGATGCCGTATACACAAAGAAATACGTTGAGATGATGAGCAAGTGATGAAAATCCGCTGTCTCCTGCTTGCCTCGGCATTGCTGATACTTCTTTGTCCGCCCGTCTGCTTTCCTCAGGATTACGAAGACTACGAAAGCAGCGTGGACGATATTTTCAACGATGTAGGGGACAGCGAGCTATCTGAAGAGCAGGTAGAGGACAAGCAGAGCATGGAACCGAGCTTCTCCACGGGAAGCCCGGTTATCTCGTTTTATGGGCATTTCAATGCCGCTGCGGGTCTCGTCGAAAAAATCCGTCCGGACACAAACACAAACATGGGCATGACGTTCAACAACACGCTCGGTTTTACTGCGCATCCGGCGCCGGAATTCACCATACAAGGGGCGGTCAGGACGGAATTCCCCGACTTCGACATATCGCTCAGCCACCTGTACTTTGATTACATTCTGGCGGAAAAAGTCTATATCTCCGTGGGCGCCACGGCAAAAAGCTGGGGGAATTCCCGCATTTTTGACACGAACATACTCGACGACGAGGACTACAGCGAGCCCAAGATTTTCGACCTTTCCTTCACGCCGACGCGCCGCTTTGACACCAGCATCACCATTCCCATCGGCTACGGGCAGATTGAGGCGCTCGCCATGTACAAGGGAAGCGACATCCCGGAAGTCAGCAAAGAGAATATCGCCTATGCGGCGGAGGTGGAATACCCCATCGGGCCCTTTGCGGTCAGCCTGTTCGCCAGGACGTGGGCAAAGCGCGACACCCAGCGCATGCAGCCTGCATTCGGCCTGTCCGTGACGACGGATCTCCTTGGCAACCATATAACGCTGTGGGGCAAAGTGCACGCCCCGCGCGGCAAGGTGCAGGAGGATATCTCCTACGCAAAATTCGTCGGCGGCATAAGCCGCCTGTGGGATCTCGACGATATCGGCAAGATGGGCTTTGCCGCGGAATACCAGTTTATCTACGACTCGCACACAGGCGGCGGCTCAACGACAAGCTCGGAGCTCGCCTTTACCGCGGCATGGTCGCACATGTTCCGCTCGGATGTCTCTCCTTCCGTCCAGTGGTACCTGAACATAGACAACATGTCCGGCTACGTCATACCGAGCATTTCGTACACGCCATTCAAATATCTGACCGTGACGCTTGTCGCGCCGGTTCTCTACAACGGCGGCTCCTATTCCTATGACTCCGTGACATACACATCATCGGCAAATTCGGTAACGGCGCTGCTCGGTCTCATATTCACCCTTTCAGTGGATTATTAACGGCACATTCCGGACAGCGGCGGCAAAAGAATCTGGCCGGCCGGAAGCGGGAGTTTCCGGCCAGCTCTGCTATATATCAGGGGATTGAGTATGGGAACAAAAAAAAATATAACGCAATATGATGTCGCGCGGGAGGCGGGAGTTACCCGCAGCATGGTGAGCTACGTCATCAGCGGAAATTCCGGCCGCTCCGTCGCGCCTGAGACCCGTAAAAAGATACTGGACGCCATCGAGCGGCTCGGCTACCACCCGAACAAAGCCGCACGGACGCTGCAGCAGGGAGCCGTCGGCATCGCGGCAAACCGCATCGGCATCGTGCTGCGGGCGCCGGACATGTTCCGCCGCCCTTACTACGCGGAAATAATAGAAGGAATTCATATCGCCGCCCACGAGCACAAGCATCAGATTGACTTTATCCGCTTTTTTGGGGAGCTCAAAGATCCCGTCCTCTTTAACGAGCTGATTCACGAAGAGGAAATCGGCGGGCTCATCCTGCTCTCGGTGGGGGAATGCCTGAAAGAACGCAGCGACCACGAGCTCATACAAAAAATGCGGGAGCGCATCAAGAAAATCGTCTGCGTAGGATGGAAGCACGAGGGGCTCAGCAGCGTCATGTTCGACCGCAGCGCCGCCGCCGCGCAGGATGCCGAATTCCTCTTTGCGCAAGGCTACACGGACATCGCATATATCGGGCAGCAGGACGAGCGGATTGCCGGCATGCGGCAGGCCTTTAGGGAGCACCAGCTTGACGACGGAGCCATCACCATCGGAAGCGCCTTCAACATGCAGGGCGGCTACATGGCCATGGAGAAAATCCACGGGGAAAACAAACTGCCCCGCGCGCTCGTGTGCGGCTCGGACGAGGTCGCAATCGGCGCGCTCAGCTACCTGAACGAGCACCAGATAGCGGTTCCGGACGATGTCGCCATCATCAGCATAGACAATATCGAGGATTCCGCCTACACCATGCCGCCACTGACAACGATGAACGTGCAGAAAAGCAGCATGGGCCAGAAGGCGGTGGAGATGATTATCGACGGTTTTGCCGGGCAAGGAGAGAACGCGACGAACATCCTCCTGCCCACAAATATTGTCCGGCGGCGCTCCTGCTGAGCAAGGGCGCTCCCGGCTGAATCAACGCAGCCCGCCGCAAACAGAGGCGCCCCCCTGCTCCGCCCAAGGGGAAGCCTGCGCGCAACACGCTATGCAAGCATTCCGCACGAGCCAGGCCTACAGACGCGCCGCCTTATAGCGCTCGTATTCCGCGCCGTTGCAATGCACCCAGTGGCCGGGAAAGACCTCCCGGAACGACGGGGCATCCTGCGCATAGTCGTGGGCAGAGTCAGGCTCATAGACGGTGCGGACACGCCGCTGCTCGTAATCGGGATCCGGCAGCGGAATCGCGCTCAGCAGGGACTTCGTGTAGGGATGCAGCGGTCGGGCAAAGAGCTCGGCGGAATCAGCAAGCTCCACAATCTTTCCGTAATACATAACCGCAATGCGGTCAGAGAAATACTTTACCACCGAAAGATCATGGGATATGAACAGAACCGCAAGCCCCATCTCCTTGCGCAGGTCGTCAAGCAGGTTCACGACCTGCGCCTTTATGCTCACGTCCAGCGCGCTGACCGGCTCGTCGGCGATAAGCAGCTTGGGCTCCATGATGATGGCACGGGCAATCCCGATCCGCTGCCGCTGACCGCCGGAAAACTCGTGGGGATAGCGCCCGGCATATTCCGGCAGCAGGCCGACACGCACAAGCACGTCTGACACGCGGCGTGAAATCTCTTCCTCAGATTTGATGCCCTGGATGCGCAGCCCTTCCGCGATGATTTCCCGCACGGTCATGCGGGGGTCAAGGGAGGTGGCCGGATCCTGGTAAATCATCTGGATTTTCGTCTCAAAGTCCCGCTTACGGAGGAACTGGCGGATGCGCCGCTCCTCCTGCCGCTGCTGCCGCACTATCTGGCGGTAATCCTCAGGACTGATTTTTTTATCCTTGACATCGCGGGCCGCCTGCTGCAGGGCGGACTCACAGTCGTACAGCCCCGCATTCACCAGCTGTCCGTCAAAATACACCTGCCCGCCCGTTATGTTGTGCAGGCCGATAACCGACCGGCCCGTCGTCGTCTTGCCGCAACCGGATTCCCCCACAAGAGAAAAGACCTCGCCCCGCCAGACATTAAAACTGATGTCGTCAACCGCGCGGGAATTCCCTTTGTTGAAATACTGGCGCAGGTGCTCCACCTTTAAGAGCGGCTCCTTCCTCGTCTCACTCATTTCCAGCCTCCTCGCGCT
Source organism: Treponema sp. UBA4319 (assembly GCA_002393865.1). GTDB lineage: Bacteria > Spirochaetota > Spirochaetia > Treponematales > Treponemataceae > Treponema_D. The sequence goes on along the minus strand of DGUD01000093.1, from coordinate 8,020 downwards.
CCCGCATACGCCGTATCCGCTCCGTCACAGCCTTGGGCAGCTCCACGTGCGGCGCGGAAGGATGCAGCAGCCAGGTGGCGGCATAGTGGCTCTCGCTTATCCGGAACAGCGGCGGCTCCTTCTCAAAGTCAATCTGCATGGCATACGCGCTGCGGAGCGCAAAGGCATCTCCCTGCGGCGGGTAGCGCATATCAGGGGGAATGCCCGGAATCGACACAAGCCGCTCGCCGGTATCAAGGTCGGGCATGGAGGCAAGCAGCGCCCAGGTATACGGATGCGCCGGCCGGTAAAAAATGTCGCGCACCGTACCCACCTCAACGACTTTCCCCGCATACATAACGGCAACGCGGTCAGCGACGTTCGCCACAACGCCCAGATCGTGCGTGATGAATATGACGCTCATGCCGCGGCTCTTTTTCAGCCTGTTTATAAGCTCAAGAATCTGCGCCTGGATAGTCACGTCAAGCGCGGTCGTCGGCTCGTCGCAGATAAGCAGATCGGGGTTCGCGGCAATGGCAATCGCTATCACGATGCGCTGCCGCATACCGCCGGAGAATTCAAAGGGATACTGGTCAAAGCGCTTCTCCGGGTCGCGGATTCCCACTTCCCGCAAAAGCTCAAGCGCGCGCTCGCGTGCAGCCTTTGCCGTCACGCGCTTTCCGGCCGCAGTGAGCGCAGCCTCCAGCCTGCCGAGCGTATCCTGTGCGCCGGCACGGGCAACGGCCGCAATAAAAGCGTCCTGCCCCGCAGCCGCATGCTCCCCACCGCCGCGCGCGGCCACATACGCCCGCAATCCAGCCCGTATCTCCGCGCCATCCATGCCCGCCTGCTTCAGGGCAGACAGCAGGTCAGCCTGCAGCTGCTTCGCCTCCTTGCGGGCAAGGCGCTGTTCAGTCCTGCCGTTCAGAATCATCGCTTCCGTCAGCTGGCGGCCGATTTTCATGATGGGGTCAAGGGACGACATCGGATCCTGAAAAATCATGGATATGCGGTTGCCGCGGATGCGCTCAAACTGCTTCTCGCTGTACTTCAGCAGGTCGTCGCCCCCATAGAGGATTTCCCCGCCCTCAATGACCGCGTTCGGCGCCTCTATGCCGAGCACCGCCTTTGCGGACACCGATTTGCCGGAACCGGACTCGCCCACAATCGCAAGCGTCTCGCCGCGCCCCACCGTCAGGCTCACGTCGCGGACGGCATGCACCATGTTCTTCCCTGCCCTGAACGAAACCGTCAGGTGCCGGATCTCAAGCTCCTGCTCAGCACGCTCACTCATCGGTCACCCCCCGCAACGTAGGATTAAAGGCATCCCGCAGACCGTTGCCGAATTCATTGAAGCAGACAAGCAGTATGGAGATGAACAGCGCCGGAAAGAACACCGCGTGGGGATAGGAGGAAAGCGCATCTTTCGCCGCATTCAGCATAGTGCCGACGCTCGCCATCGTGGGGGAATCCAGATCCACAATCCCCAGGTAGGACAGGCTTGCCTCGCTGAATATGACGCCGGGAATCGAGAGCACCGACACCGTTATGATAAAGCCGATGGCATTCGGAAGTATGTGGCGGAATATGAGACGCGAATCCTTTGCGCCCAGCGTGCGGCTCGCGTTCACGTAGTCCTGCCCCTTAAAGCGGTAGAACTGGGCGCGCACCACGGACGACATGCTTATCCACCCGTAGAATACGAAGGCAAAGAAAAGCGCCACGAGCGGGCCGAGCTTCTGGGCGAGATAGAGCTGGAAGAGCGTCATCGTCACCTGCGTGGGAACCTCGTAGATAATATCCTTGACCCGCTCAAAGAGCAGGTCGAAGAGCCCGCCGTAATAGCCTTCCAGCGCACCGATGACGGTACCAAGGCACAGGTTTATGGCGGAGACGATGAGGCTCAGGCACAGCGAGAGCCGCGCACCGTGCGCCAGCCGTGTGAATATGTCGCAGCCGGACGCATCCGCCCCGAACCAGAAGCACGGGTATGCACCATGCGTATAATAGTACCATTCGCGGTAGAGCACGCGCACCTCATACTGGGTGCCGTTCATGCGGAGCGTATAGTAGGCATAGCCGTCGGGGGAAGCGTCGTCCCGCACAAAGATATCCATTGCGTTCCCGGCGGCGTCCAGCTGGGCAATGCCGCGCTCGTCCGTGGCGAACCAGGCGTTCATGTCGTTCTGATAGGCGGGATTGCGCACTTTTTTCTGGTCAATCACCGGCCAGAACAAGCGGTGCTCCCCGCTTTCCCACGCCTTTGCGGCCTCATACTCGCGCTCCGAAAGCAGCATCTTTACCCAGCCGACCTTAGCGTAGGTGTCGATGCGGACGGAATGCCACTGCTGCCGCCTGTTCGCGACAAGCCGCTCATGGACGCCGTAATCCCGTATGATTGCGCCGGGGATGTTCCGGTAATACTGGTAGGTCTGCAGGTTCAGCTCCATCTTGTGCCCGCCGTCCCACCAGCCGCGCCCCTCAAAGAGCGCATGCCGCGGGGACACATAGGCATAGTAGCCGTCCCTGTCCGAAATTTTGTACGGGGAAATCAGCGGCCCGATAAAGGCATACAGGAACAGCGCGACGATGATGAAGAAGCAGATGACGGAACCCCTGTTCGTCGCAAAGCGGTACAGCACGTCATGCATGTATCCGGCCGGCTTTGTATGGAAGCGCGGTTCCGCATCCTCCGCGCTACGCCGCACAAAGGCAAACTGCTCCGGCGCCAGAGCCTCAAATTCATTCTGCGTCGCGGCGGCGGCTCTGCATTCGTCAAAGCTCATTCTTCCTGTCTCCTCCCATGCGGATTCTCGGATCGATAAAGCCGTAGCTCAGATCGCTCACGATTCCTGCGGCAAGACCGATAGCCACATAGAACATGCTGATTGCCATGAACACGCTGTAATCCTTGAGCGCGATGGACATGACATAGGTCTTGCCGATGCCCGGCACCGCAAAAATCTGCTCGATAATCATGGAGCCGCCGAGTATGCCGATAAAATCCCCTAGGAACGACGGCATGAGCGGAACCATAGAATTGCGGAAGGCGTGGCGCACGGTAGCCTGCATGCGGGTAAGCCCCTTTGCGCGGGCAAGCAGCATATATTCGCTGGTCAGCTGCTCCGTCAGCTCCGCGCGGATAAGCCGCATGTTGCCCGCGACCGGTCCGAAGGACAGCGCCAGCACCGGCATAATCGCGCTGTGGAACATCGGCCACGTGAACCAGTCCGTGCCGTCTTTGAATATGAGCGGGCACAGGTTGAGCCGGTAGCCCACAAAATACTGGAGGAAGAACGCATACACAAACGAAGGCACGGATATGAACAGCATGATAAAGAACTGGATGACATGGTCAGGCCATTTGTTCTTGTTCACGGCGGCAATGATACCGAATGTGATACCCACCGGGAGCGAGAAGAGCACGGAGAAGACATTTATGTACACCGTCGCGGGCAGCTTGCCCACGATGTACGTCGTCACCGGCTGCAGGAACGTCCCCATGGTGGTGCAGAAGCCCCAGTCCCAGCGCGTGAACACGTTCCTGAGGAAGATGGCATACTGCACCATCACCGGCTTGTTGTAGCCCCATGCCTCGCGCATATCGCGGAGCGCGCGGTCATAGCCGCCCTGCACGGCTTCCACCGGGTTGGGCAGCAAGCGTATCAGCACAAAGAGCATGGTCATGATGATGAACAGGCTCAGTATCATCAGGGCTATCCGTTTCAGCACATATTTCAGCATGCTTTACCTCCGCCCCGCAGGCCTAGTACGTCAGCTGGTAATTGCTCTTGCGGCAGTATTCCTCCCACTCGGCATCATCCATCGTGTAGGTGCGGAACTGAAAGCTTCCCCGCTTCACGATGTCGTTCACAAAGTGGTCGGCGCCTTCCACCACGCGCTGGGAAATCATAGAAGAAGAATTCGCATAGCGGAACGGAATCATGTTGTAATGCTCCAGCAGCGCCTTCTCCACGGCGGCAAGGATTGTGTTCCGCGTTTCGTAGGCGGCGGTGGCGTATTCTCCCTGGCAGAGCGCAAGGTACCAGCCGTTATAGGTCTTTGTCAGCGGGCGGCCGTCAACCGTTATGGTCAGCGTCTCCTCCATCGGCTTAAAGCCGTACTCGTTCAGGGCATCCATATCGCAGTAATCCCACAGCACGCCGTAGGGGTCATAGGATGCGCCGCCCCATGCCGTCATGGCAAGGTCAACGAGCCCCTGACGCATGTGGTTGTAGTAGTCCTCGTCCTGCACCAGCTTGACCGTAATCTTGCCCTCAAAGCCCGTGCCGGCGGCCGCTTCGTCCATGGCCTGCTGCACAAAGTCGCAGGTCTGCTTGTACACCGTGTCGGCCGCGTACATGTGGAAGTCAATCTGCACCGTGTCGGTCGGCTTTAAGTCCCCGGCGGCGACGGCAGCCTCATAGGCCTTCTGCAGATAGACGCGGGCCTGCTCCGGGTTGTAGCCGGTGATATCATCCTCGTCCTGCACCCCGTAGAATTCGCAGAGCGCCTGCTTTGCCTGCGGCGTATCGCGGTAGCTTTCCCCGGAATCAGGGTTGGCCACATACAGGGTCGTCATCAGGCCGTAGCCCGGCGTGGAGGCAGGGCTGATGGTATCGACGTATTTCTGGCGGTCAATCGCGAGCGAAAATCCGTGGCGGAAGTCGATGTAGGAGATAACCGAATGGTTCACGCCGTCGCCGTCAAGCTTTTTGAGCGCATCCCGATCGATGTTAAAGCTGAATTTATACGTATATGAGGTAGGGGTGATGAGCCGGTACTCGCTGTTGCCGTATTTCTGCAGATCTGCGGCGGTCAGACTCACGGCGTCAAGCTTGCCCTGCAGGAACAGGTTCAGCTCCGTGGCATGCTCCTTTATGTAATTGTACTCGATGTGCGTCGTCTGGTACTGCCCCTCGTGCTTTCCGTCCGTCCAGCCGTACCACTGCGGGTTCCTCTCCATCAGCATGATTTTGTCCGGCTGGTAGCTCGCTATGCGGTACGGGCCGTACGACATGTAGCTTTCAGGGCTCGTCCCGTAGGAACTCTTGATAAGGTCTCCGGCAGCTTTTTTGTTTGCCTCGTACAAATCCTTGTACAGCAGCAGGAAATTGCTTGAATTATAGAAGAAGGTAAAAGGGCTCAAGGGCATCGTGAGCACCAGCGTTATCGTGTAGTCGTCGTTCTTGATGATGCCCACGTCAGACCAGCTGCCCGTGCCCTCGTAATACGCCTCACCGTTGGCGAGCGGCAGGCTGTCCACATAGAACGTGCCCGCGCGGTAGTTCTTCATCTCCGGGTTCAGGTACTGCTGGGCGCTATAAAGATAGGTGTCCGCGTTTATCGGCGTGCCGTCCTCCCACTTTGCGTCCTTGTTCAGGGGAATACGCCACGCCCAGCCCTCAGTGGCACCGGCAGGCACACCGTACAGGGGGTTCCCGGCAAATTCCGCGGTCACGTCCTGCGGGAAATCCGCCGCCATCTCGCAGGTGACGATAAAATTATCGCGGGCATCGTTGAGCGCAAATTCATACAATCCGGCGCTGGTACGGTTAATCACCTCGGCGTCCTCGTTCGTCTGCACGTCCGTCGGGCTCCAAGAATGCGGCGCGGCGGTCACGATACGGTACGTGTACGTCTTTTCGGCAGAAGCGGAAGGCTTTTTCCCGCATGCCGCAAACGACACCAGCAATGCAGCCGAGCAGAGCGCAAGCAATGCCGGCTTCCGGACAGATGTATTCATACAATTCCTCCCAAAGGACGGGCAAACGCCCTTTATCCCCACAGTACGCAAGTATAGCACAATGCGCACGTTTCTGCAAATTCGTACACGGCCTCAGCGTATCTTCTTCCGAAGCGGAGCCGCAGCTTTTCCTCATCATGAGAGCAGCAGGCGGCCGAGCTCCTCCACGGAAGCCACGATGCGGCCGGCACCCGCGGCACGCAGCTCGGCCTCCGAGCCGAAGCCGTAAAGCACGCCCACGGAATCCAGGCCGGTCTCCTGCGCGCCAAGGATGTCAAAGCGGGTATCACCCACCATCACGCAGTCCTCCGTGCGCCCGGCAAGGCCGTTCTCCGCGAGCACATAGCGGATGACGTCCGCCTTGCCCGCGCGCCGCTTCTCCTCAAGGTCGCTCCCGCCGACAAAGTCAAAAAGCCCCAGCATGCCCTTTGCCTCCAGAATGCGGCGGGTATAGGGCTCAGGCTTGCTCGTGGCGGTAAAGACTTTTTTTCCTGCCTGCCGCAGCGCGCGGAGCAGCTCCACGATGCCGTCGTAGGGCCGCGACTCAAACATGCCCTTTTCGGCGTAATAGCTGCGGTAGACCTTCATGGCAGGCCGGATGTCCTCCTCCTTCAGCCGGAACACAGAGGCAAGACTTTCCGGGAGCGGCGGGCCAATCATGCGCTCATAGACCTCCCTTCCGGGAATATCCGGATGGTAGACGTCCACCACGCGATCAAAGGAATGCCGGATGCCTTCCGACGTGTCCATTATCGTACCGTCAAAATCAAAGAGGATAAAACCATACGGACGCCCCACAGCGGCCTCCTTGCAGAAGATTCAGCCCGAAAAATGCACGTCCTGCGCGGAAAGCAGCAGCTTCCGGGCGCCAGGAAGCAAATCAAAAAAAACGGCTGACTTTTTGAAACAGCCTTTCTATTATAGCATTGACGGCACGACGCTTCAATGCTATGCTTGCCCCAATGATATACACCGTCACCGCAAACCCATCCCTCGACTACATAACGGATGTGCAGGATTTCGCGCCCGGAGCCACGAACCGCACGATGGCAGAGACGCTCCGTGCCGGAGGCAAAGGCATAAACGTCTCCATCGCGCTGCACCGGCTCGGCATCCCCAGCCGGGCGCTCGGCTTTATCGCCGGCTTTACCGGGCAGGAAATAGAGCGGCAGGTACAGGCGCTGGGCATCAAAACTGATTTTATCCGCGTGCAGGGCGGGCAGTCCCGCATAAACATGAAAATCCGCTCAAGGAAAGCGGCAGGCGCCGCGGTGCAGGAAGAGACGGAGCTGAACGGCAGCGGCCCTGCCATCACCGCGGCAGACCACACGGCGCTGGCCGCAAAGCTCGGCTCCATTGTGGCCGGGGATTTCCTTGTCCTTGCGGGGAGCATTCCCGCATCCATGCCGAAGACAAGCTACCGCGACATCATGGAGCCACTGTGCGGCAAAGGCATCAATTTTGTCGTCGATAGCACCGGCACCGTGCTGGAGCAGGCGCTGGCATGCAGGCCATTCCTTATCAAGCCGAACATGCACGAGCTTGGGGAGCTGTTCGGCACGCATATCCGCACGCAGGAGGACGCCATTCCCTATGCCCGCACGCTGCGGGAGCGCGGCGCCCGGAATGTCCTTGTGTCGCTGGCGGAAAAGGGCGCCGTGCTCGTCGCGGAAGACGGCTCGGTACACCGCAGGGAAGCGCCCGCCTGCACCCCCGTCAATTCCGTCGGTGCCGGAGACTCCATGGTCGCGGGCTTCCTTGCGGGCTGGCTGGAGACGCAGGACTACGCGCAGGCGCTCCGCTACGGCATCTGTGCCGGCACCGCAAGCGCTGCATCCGGGGAACTTGCCGACCAAGCGACATTCCGCAGGCTGCTGGCAGAAACGGCAGCTGCTGCAGATGCAGACGCAGATAAAAATTGATATATACTTAAAAAAATCGACAAGACGCCAAAAAATACCCCCGGCAAGGCCGGCTGCAGCATATCCGGCGCCAGTTTTCCGCTATTTCCAAGAAATTCCCCCCGCGATGGAGCACGAGGAGGCACTCTGCCCGCATGGAATTCAGTTTATTGAAATACACATACATATTTGTCGTTATCCGGTGCCTGAGCGTGTCGAAAGCAGCAGTTTATGTGTATTTTTCTTGCTTTAAGCTCATTCCGGCAGGCTCTCCCGCCGGAATCAGATACCACTCCCGCCGGAATCAGATACCACTCCCGCCGGAATCAGATACCACTCCCGCCCGCAGTATGCCCAAAAACCGATTTCCATCAGGGCTTCAGCATGAGATGTA
>DGUD01000007.1 GCA_002393865.1 Treponema sp. UBA4319 | reverse complement strand
GCGCATTTTTTATGTTGGATCCTTGGCTTTTGTAGCATAAAAAAGAAAATCATCTTAAAACAGTTTACATGATTTTCCACTACCGCGTCCGTCTTCAGATAAAATACATCTCATGCTGAAGCCCTGTCCCCGGATAAGAGGCCGTTGGAAAAGATTCTCGGACGTGCTATAATGGGCGCATGGCCGCATCAGATTTTGCCCTGGGAAAAAAACTGCTCTCTGCCGCACAGGCTCTTGGCCGCGGGCTGCTCGTGTTCCTGCGTGCTGCCGCAAAGGCGCTTGCCGCCTTGGAGCGCCTGCTCCGCGCGGGGATGGGGCGGCTGTCAGGCAGTGTCCTGAAGTTCCGGCTCTGGCTGCTCTCCTCGCTGGCGCTGCTTGTCGTGCTCATGGCGCTCTGCTTCCACTGGGGCAAGTCCTGCGCGACCCGCATATTAATAGAAGAAAATATGCATTCCCCTTCCGCCCGCCCGGAGCCGGAGGCCGTTCTGGACAGCCGCTTCTTTGACTAGCCCCGCCGGGAGCGCAGCTTTTTCTATGCCGAGCCCTTGCCTGCTTTGCGTGGATGCTGTCTGCTGCCCTTGACAGCGCGGGCTTCTTGTTGTATGGTGGTAGTGAGCAAGAGCTCTCTAAAAAATCTCTGAAAAACTTCAATTCCTTGCGGTTTACGGTTTTAGATTTCAGGAAACGCTTTGTTCGCAGCTGGCATCAGCAATCATACACACCGTAAGACGGTAAGGATTTTTGGGAATGTCCAAGAAAATTTATGTAGGTAACCTTAATTATTCTACAGTTGAAGACACGCTGGGCGGTCAGTTTGCCCAGTACGGGGATGTGCTTTCCGTCACGATTATCAAGGATCGCGATACCCATCAGTCAAAGGGCTTCGGCTTTGTGGAGATGGATGACGAGAACGCCGCCGAGCGTGCGATTGCCGAGCTGAACGGCCGGGAAATCGACGGGCGCCGTATCCGCGTGAACGTCGCGGAGGAGAAGCCCCGCCGCGACCGTGCTCCCCGGAGCTTTGGCCGTGGCCCGCGCGGCGGCTACCGCGACGGCGGTTTCCGCGACAATGACGGTGGCTTTGACGGCGACCGCTACTAAAGCAGCTGTGCCGGTTCCGGAAGTCCGTCTGGACATCTGAGACCGGCTCGTCTATACCTCCCCGGCCTCTTCGGCGTGGGAGAAAAATCTGAGAACTGCGCCCGCGGCAGAGCTTTGCTTCTTCTCGCTGCGGGCGCAGTTTGTTTTTTTGCTGCCGGATTTGCTGTGGCATAAAACCTGTGCTGGATTTCATGCTGCTTTACGGCTTGGAAAATTTTGTATTTAAAAAAAAGACTTGACAGGAGGACAAAAAGACAAGATGCTCTTGACAAACAAACAAAACTGTTTCTGGCTCTCTGTGCTGCGCTGCTGCTCGTGCTTCCTTGCGGAGTTTATGTTTCTTACCGGCTCATACGGCATGAAGAAATACAAGACGGACGGATCAGGCAGCTGGAGGCTACCGTACTGAAGCTGCGTGAACGCTCGGATGCCCTGCAGGGGAGCGATGCGGCCTTCTGGCTTGACGGAGGATTCAATTATCTTGCCATTCTACGATGCTTCTGCTTGCGCCCATGTCGTCGAGCATGCGGGGGTTGCCCGGCATCCGGGAGACAAGGGGATGCAGGCAATCGCAGAACGAATCATTGCGGTTTTAGAATCTCAATGAGCTGGTGGCTTCGGCTGCCCGTCTCTCTCGGATTGGCCTTTTCCGTCTTGATTTTTATACTTTTTAGGTTATAATATTCTTTTGAAAGATAGAGCCGATTTCAAAACTCTGTCCGGATTTTTGAGACTGGCCCGATAGTTTTTTCATGTTTCCAAGGAGGGAAAAATGAGAATGAGGAAAGACCGTTTGTTCCGCTGCGCCTGCGCGTTTGCCACCGCCATCGCCCTTGCCGTGCCCGCGTCTGCCCTGCCGTTCGGCAAGAAGTCCGGCTCCGGCACAGAGTCCGCAAAAAAGGAATCCGCAAAAGCCGCAAAGCCTGCCAGAAGCTCACGGGCACGGAAGGTCGTGAGCCCCTTTGCCGTCGATACGGGAATCGACTTTTCTGCCCTGTCCGACGAGGGGCGGCCGGATGCCGAGAAAGTCGAGCTTGCCGTCCGCTGGGGCGACTGCGCATGGCTCTACGCCTACACGCAGCGCCCTGATGCCGACAAGGCGCTTGCCGCCAGAGCGAATTCCGCAATCGCTCTGTATGCTGGTGCCGGGAACGTCGCCTCCTTCAGGACGGGCAGGATGTCGCCCCAGGTGCGCGCCGTGCCAAAGGATGTGCAGGAAGGCGTCTTTGTGAAACCCGCCGACTATCTGCCTGCAGTCGTCTCCGCGCTCGTGGGCAGGGGAGGCGCTTCCCTGGGGAACGTCAAGGTGCTGCACGACTGGATCTGCGACAACATCGCCTACGACGCGGACATGCTCTTTTCCGGCAGGATTTCCGGGCAGGACTGGGGCAGCGTGCTGAAAAAGAAGAAGGCCGTCTGCTCCGGCTACACCAACCTGATGAACGAGATGTGCCGCCTTGCGGGAATAGAGTCCGTCGGCATTTCCGGCTGGTCAAAGGGATTCGGCTATAAGGGCTACCTTGAGGACTACACCGACCATGCATGGAACGCCGTGCAGGTGGGCGGCCGCTGGTACCTCGTGGACTGCACGTGGGATGCGGGCATCGTCGAATGGAAGAAATTCGTCAAGAGATACTCTACATCATGGCTCTTCGCTGCCCCGCGCGTCTTCCTGTACTCGCATCTGCCGGAAAAAGACGACAGCCAGTATTATGCCCCCGCGCTGGGCAAGGAGCAGTTCGTCAAGGAGCCGTTCGTGGAGCCGGAATTCTTCGACTTCGGCTTTGCCTTCAGGGAGCCGCTGCCGGACTACACGACCGTCATCTCCGCCCCCGCCGAATACGAGCTCTCGCTTTCCGGGAGCGGCAAGGCTGTCTATGCGCAGCTCCAGTCCGCCGCCAGCTCATCCTTTATCCCCCAGTCGGTCTGGGTGAACCGGAGCGGCGGCACCGTGGCGCTTGAGCTGGACGTTCCTGACAAGGAGAAGTACACCGTCTGCGTGTTCGCCTACAACACCGCCGGAGTGACATGGCCGTTCTATTACGGCATCGGCGAATTTGAGGGGAGCATGCTCCCCAAGGCAGAAGCGCTTTTTGCCGGAAAGAAGATTACGGAGAAGGAGCTGGAGCACTTCAAGTCCGCCTTCTACAAGGAGCCGGACAACGGGCGCTATTATCTGGCGGAGGACCAATTTGCCACGGAGCGCAACAACGCCGTGGACAAGATACTGCGCCTGCTGGAGCTGAGCCCGCACTGGGGTATACCAATCTTCAAGTTCGGCCTCGTGTCCGACGGCCACTACGCGGGCTACGGCGCGGGCGTACAGAAATATCCCTATGCCTATTCCGCCTACAATGCCGCCACGTCCACCCGTCTGGGCGCGCCGCTGGAAGGCTCGCTTGCGGCAGGCGGGAGCGTCCGCTTTGAGATTGAGTCCGGCGACTACACTGCGTTCGCCGTTTCCGACGGCGTTTCGGCTGGCGGCGGCCTTGTTCCCATGAGCCGTGACCCCAAGACGCGGGCCTTCGTGCTGGAGCACGATATTCCGGCGGAATCGGAGCAGCTGGTGGTATTCGGCTCGCGGAACGGGCGGAACTACGAGGGGCTGTGGGTCTACGCGGTGCGGCAATAAGGAGGAAAAGATCATGAAGAAAAAGCTTTTGCTGCGTCTCGCTTTTGTCCTCGCTGTGCTGCCGGCCATTGCCATGCCTGCGTCAGCCGGCTCGTTCAGCGAGAAATTCGGCTCATTCAAAGAGTCTCTCAAGAATGCTCCTAAGGGCGAGGGCAAATCCGCCAAGAGCGCAAAGACACCGTCAAGATACAAGCGCGAGCCGGTGGATGAGACGCTCTGGGATTTGTCCGCCCTTGACACGGCACGGGATGCCGATTACATGGATGAGATTGAGAAGGATGTCGTCCTTGAGATGAACATGGCCCGGAGCAATCCCAGGCAGTATGCCGAGCTCTATATCGAGCCCAGGCTCAAGAAGTTCAAGGGCAACGTGTATGGCGGCATGATGCAGACAAATGAAGGGGCTGCTGCCGTGAACGAATGTATACGCTTCATGGGCAGCCACAAATCCCTTCCCGCCCTGTCGCCTTCGGACGGCCTGACGCATGCCGCCAAGGATCATGCGGACAGCCAGAGCCTGACGGATCAGACCGGGCATACGGGCACGGACGGGAGCGACCCCTTCTCCCGGATGAGGCGCTATGGCTCATATAGCGGTGCGGCTGGCGAGAACGTCTCCTACGGCTCAAAGACCGCCAGGGAGATAGTCGTCACCCTCCTGATTGACGACGGCGTAAAAAGCCGCGGCCACCGGAAGAACATCATGGGCAAGGACTATACCCATGCGGGAGTCGCCTTCGCACCCGCGCACAAGGCCTACGGCTGCGAATGCGTGCTTGATTTCGCCAGCGGGTATAAGGAAAAAGAGTGAAGGAAATGCACGGAGGATATGTGTCAATGAAATTGTGTCAGTATGGAAAGCTTTTGTTCCTGCTAAGTTTTTTTATAATCTCTGCACCAGTGTTTGCCGTGCGGTATGTCGATGTCACTTCCGTGACTAATGTTCCGCTCATTGCAGTACAGAATATTGAGGATTTTGAAGCTATGATAGACGACTATCAGGTTTCTGTTATATACCGTGTGAGCAAAACTGAAGAAGCAAAAAATTATAATTATAGTTCTGGTGAAACGAACATAAAGAATACTGTTTTTATTGTGGCAGACGGCACTTATTTTTCCTTCTCGATAGGCGACTATAGTACTATAGCAGATTGCAAAGCTGGATTGTCAAACAAGTTTAGGAGTGGCAAAGATTTTTACAATGCACAGAAGCTTGGCATAGAGAGATCTGATTTTTATTACTGGTATTCTAATAATCACTTTCGTTCTATCGAGGATGCTCGTGATGCCTACAAACTTGGTTTCTTTTCTAAAAAATCCGAGGATTATTATGAGGCAAAAAAACTTGGATATCCTTCGTTTGAAGATTATGATATATACTGTACTTATACGAAAGCTGGTTTTCAAACGAAGGATGAGTGGGAGTCTGCTCAAAAAGCCGGTTTCAAGCGTGCTGAAGAGTATCGTACCGCCCAGAATGCAGGTTTTGTCACATTTTCCGAGTATGACGAGGCTAAGAAACTGGGAATTTCAAAAAAGGACTCGTATGACTCCTACAAGGCGATGACGGATTCCATAGACAAGGTGGTCGAAAAGAATAAGCTTACGAGGGCGGAGGCCTTTGTCCTTGTCCTGCTGCAGGATTTCCCGAAAGGCGACTTGTCAACGTCTGTCCTGTCAAGCAGGCTGCGCGACATGCTTTCCCGGCAATCTGACATCACGGCGGCTCTTTCTGTATACGTATTCGGTCCCACGACCAATAAGTATAACAGAAGAAATGACTATGGCAGCAGTACAGGTCAGAGCTTGAATAATTTGATTTCGGAAAGCGGGCTCCGCTTGTTCTTTACAACCGTTGATATCGGGAAGTCCGGCTCGTATGACCAGGTTTCCGATGTGTTCAAGAAGAAATAAATTCTCCAGTCCTCAAGCAGGGGGGGGGCATCTGCTTCTTCTGCTTGAGGATTCTTAAGTCTTTTGCCGGAATCAGCTTTATTTTAGGGATTGGATAATTTTATAAGCAACAGACCTTTTTGAGGCTCTCTTGTTCCGCATTTTTTCAGATTTGAGCCTTGATTTCTTTTCAGAGCAGCTCCAGTATGCGATTCCGTTTTCATACGTGTTTTCCCAAGAAAACTCGAAATCTGGAATCCATCCTTTCTGCTTGAAAACGTTTATGTACATGGAAGCATTTGTTTGATTTACCTTGGACAAATATGCTTGCAGGGATGATTTTTTGCTTGCATGATTTGGTTGTTTCGCTCCCTTCTTGCAAAAGTGCTTATAATAAAGCTCATTGATGGTTTCGATATACACATTGAACGAAGGGTGCTCTTCGATAGTACCCTTTTGCAGGTAGAGGTTTTTCTTTGTCAAATATACAGACTTTATTTCATCGGTGTGTCCGGCAAGTTTCAGTTCTTTTGCTCGTTTTTCGGTTTCTTTAGAATCTACAGCTTCGTTCCATAAAAGACGATTCTTGTGCTTATCATGGATGAGCCTTTGTAGGTTTCCTTCTTTATTCCGGCTTACAATGCCGATATCAAAGGAAAAGTCTACGATATTACTGTCCTTTTTATGCAAGATATAGGTAATAGCTGATGTCGAGTCCTTTCCGAAAGAATAGTTTTTATCTTTTTCTATCAGCGAGTCCATCTCTGAACGCACGAGGTTCTTGAGCTTCTGTAAATCAGAAAATTCCTTTGGGATTTCCCCCTCGATTTCAAGGTTGTAATCCAAATCAAATGGTGCATTGCCGTTCCGAGTTACCATGTTTCTCGCATAGCTGCCTATACAATAGAAAGTACAGGCTATGCCTTTTTTCTTGAGGGCTTGTTTCAGCTGGTTCGTTTTGGATGAGCAGAAGATTGAATAAGGGGTAAATTCCTTTTTGGGAACATAATCATACGACATAAAGACTCCTTTTTGATGCACTTATGCATCCTCATTTAGATTATGCCCCAAGCCTTCCATTTGGTAGGTTACCAAATCATTATAAAGTACTGTTTTTTGCATATAAAGGCAAGGAAAATTTCGGGAAATTTTGACTTCCTTCTCGGTACTTGTTATAAGGCACTGTCTGCATATTGACTGCATGGTACGTCGCCCCCGCGCAAAGAGCGGGCGCCGTGCGGGAGGGGCGTTTGTCGGGGCAGCTTCTCCGTGCGTGGGAAGGGAATTCCTCTTGATTGGTAATAGAATGCGGACGGAAATGCAAAGGCTACGGTGTTTTCTGGTGTTTTAAGGTATATATATTACTTGATTAGTGGTTTTTATGGAAGGGCTTTGCGTTCATAATAGTGCTGTATGGGCGAAGAAGAGGCTGAGGGCATACCGGAACTGTTTGGTAGGAATGTGCGGAAGTACAGGAAGCGTGCGGGGCTGACTCAGGAGCAGCTTTCCGAGCGGATAAAAATCTCCCAGAAGCACCTGTCGGTCATTGAGACCGGGGGGCAGTTTGCTTCCGCCCCGCTCATCGGGCGGCTGTCCCGCGAGCTGGGCGTTTCTCCTGCGATGCTTTTCGGCGGCTATGCCCATGAGGTGAACTATGAGCAGGCGAATGCGACTGTCCTGCTGCTGCGGCAGAACATCGAGGGGCAGCTTTCCGACATCAATGCGCGGCTGAACCGGATGGAGGCTCTGCTCCGCGGGCTTGGTGCCGGACAGCCGTACACGCCGCCGCTGCTGTAATTTGCAGTGGCTTTTGCGGGCGGCTCTGCCGATTATAGAAGGGTATGAGTTTTCTGCCACCCGCATTTTCTGAGTATATCGCTCCTGACACCGACCGCTGCGCCTTTATCAGGCGTTACCTTGGCGAGCTCGGCGTCAAGACAGCCGTCGTTCCCATAGACGGCAAGAACCACATCCTCGTGCAGTTCGGCGCCTCTGCCTACAATCCCCAGTTCAGGATAAAGACTGTCATCGCCCACTATGACCGGGTGGAAGGCAGCCCCGGCGCGAACGACAACAGTGCCGCGGACTGGCAGCTGATGCAATGGGCGGCAGAGCTGAAGGACTGGCCCCAGTTCCACAACGTGCGCATTTTTTTTACCGACGGCGAAGAGCTGGGCTGGAACACCGGCGTGAGCGAGCAGGGGGCGTTCGGGCTGGCGAGCGTGTTCCGCAGGCTCGGCATTACCAACGACGACGTGTATGTCTTTGATGCCTGCGGGCGGGGCGAGATTCCGGTGCTCTCCAATACGGCCATTCCCCCGGATGTGTCGCCCCGTTTTATGTCCGCGTTCAAGGATTTGTTCGGCAGGACGGAGGAGCTGCTGCGGCGTGCGAGTCCCGGCCGCTGGATGAGCCTGCCGGTGCCGTACAGCGACAACGCCTCTTTCCTTGCCTGCGGCATCCCTGCGGTGGCAATCACGATGCTTCCCGCCGACGAGGCGTCGCTCTATGCCCGCGAGCTGAACAAGAACAAGGGGCTTGCCGACGCCGTGATGAACCGGGAGTCCGGCAAGAAGAAGCGTATGGAGGAGCACATCCCCGATTATTCCTACAAGGAGCGGCTGCCGCTTACCTGGCGCCTCTTCCACAGCCCCAAGGATGACGAGGCGTCCCTTACGCCGGGGAGCTTCCGCGTGATGCACAATATCCTGCAGACGCTTGCCGGGGCAAAGGCCTTCTGATGGAGCTGCTCTGCTGGGATGTGCAGGAGCCGCTGCGGCTGGATGTGTTCCTGCGCAGGCAGCTGCCGGGCGCGCTGGGGGATTCTGCCGGCTCCATGTCGAACAGTAAGATACGCAGGCTCATCGTTGCGGGCGCGGTGCGGGTTGACGGCGTGCAGCGCCGCATTCCCGCCTTTGCGCTGCGCCGTGGCAGCCGCGTGGAGGCGCTGCTGGACAAAGACAAATTCTTTTTTGAGCGGCAGCCGGACGATATATGCTTTGAGCTGGGCGGGAAAGACGTGCTCTTTGAGGATGAGCTGCTTATCGTGGTGAACAAGCCTCCTTTCCTTCCGACGGAGGAGACTATCGTGGAAGGAAGGGCGAACATGCATCAGGCTGTCGTGGATTATTTGTGGAAGAAAAATCCGTCGCTCAGGAACCCGCCGTATGCGGGCATCATGCACCGGCTTGACCGCGCTACGAGCGGCGTCCTGCTCTTTACGAAGTCGCGCACGGCGAATGCCCCGGTGCACGATATGTTCGAGCAGCACAGCGCCCGCAAGACCTACCGCGTGGTCTGTACGGCGGACGGGCGTGCCGCGCCGCCGGAACGTTTTTCCGTGGATGCGAGTATCGGGCGGCTAAGCCCCAAATCCGCGCCGTGCCGCATGGGTGCCGTGCCGGAGCACAGGGGCGGCCAGCGCGCCCGCACGGATTTTCACGTCATCGGGCGGCAGGGGGGCTGCTTCTACGTGGAGGCGTTCCCTCTGACCGGCCGGACGCATCAGATTCGCACGCATCTTTCGCTTTCCGGGCTGCCGATTGTGGGCGACACGCTGTATGGCGGCAGGGAAGGCAATCCTGCGTGGGGCAGCAGGCTCATGCTCCACGCCTTCCGCCTGGAATTTCCCTATCCGGTAGACGGGCATATCGTCTGCGTGGAGGCGCCGTTGCCGCCGGGCTTTGTGCCGGAAGCTTAGCGGAGCCTTGCCTGCCGCCCGGCGCCAGCTGCCCTAGTCCTCAAAGCTTCCCGTGCGGAGCTCCTCCTGTATGCGCTGCCAGCTTTCGTAGCGCTCCCTGCTGATGTGCCCTTCCTCCACCGCCTGCTTTACGGCGCAGTCGCGTTCCGACAGGTGCGAGCAGCTCATGCCGTATGCGCATTTGCCGAGGAACGGCACGAATTCGCGGAAGTAGAGCGCGAGGTTTTCCGCCGAGATATCGTGCAGCAGGAACCTCCTGACTCCCGGCGTGTCTATGATGTTGGCGGTGACACCGCGTATACCGCCGGTGAGCGCCTCGTCAACCTTGATGTGCATGAGCGAGCCTTTGGTTGTGGTGTGGCAGCCGCGCCCGTATTTCTGGCTGAGGCTGCCCGTCTTGAGCACCACGTTGTTGTCCAGCACGTTGATGATGGAGCTTTTTCCCACGCCGCTCTGCCCCACGAGCGCGGTGAGCTTGTTTGACAGCAGCTCCGCCAGCTCCATCATGCCTTCCCCGGTCTTTGCGCTCAGCCGCAGCACCGTGTAGCCGATGTTCTCCCAGATGTGCAGCCGTTCCTGTAGCTCGTCGTCCTGGGCGGCGGGGATGTCATACTTGTTGCAGACGATGACCGGCGTTATCTTCTCGTATTCGGCCTGCGCGATTGCGCGGTCGATAAAGCGCGGCCGGAACGGCGGCTGGTCGGGGGTCGTCACGATGAGCAGGTAGTCGAGGTTTGCCGCCAGCAGCTGCGGGAGCCGACGTTTTATGTTCCAGCGCACGTATTCGTTCCTGCGCGGCACGAGGGCGGTAATCTGCCCCTTGTCTTCCTCCAGCGTGGCGTCGTCTAGCTCCACGATGTCGCCGGGCGCGAGCGGGTTGTAGTAGCCGCTATCCGTCTTCAGGATTTTGCCCTTGATGGAGCAGTCACGTGTGATGGCGTCGTCACATTCGACTTCGAAAACATTTTTGCTGCCGTTAAGAATCAGTCCCTGCATAAATCAATTGAATTCTGACTGAAAGCTCTGCGCCTGTCAAGGGGGTGGGCGGGAAGGCGTGGAGGGAAGGGCGGGGCTTCGATGTAAGGTGTGTTTTATCTTAAAATGTGCGAAAAATACTTGGTTTCAGCCGGGGCGCATTTTCTTGCTCCCATGCTGAAGGAAAACGGGATGCAGTACGGGGAAAATGTGCGGAAACGGCGGCGCTTGCCAGGGATTCAGCATGAAAACAAAAATGCGCTCCCAGTGGAAAACACCCGGACTGCCGGTTGCACGCTTCGCTTTGCAAATGGCAGCCCGGGCGTTTTTCCGCTTCCGCGCATTTTTTATGTTGAATCCTTGGCTTTGGTAGCATAAAAAAGAAAATCATTTTAAAACAGTTTACATAATTTTCCAATACCGCGTCCGTATTCAGATAAAATACATCTCA
>DGUD01000188.1:655-2704 GCA_002393865.1 Treponema sp. UBA4319 | reverse complement strand
CGGGCAGAGCTGCCCGCCCCGTGCGTCCCGCGATTTGCCGGATATTAGTATGCCGGCGGCCATGGCGGAGGGGCAATACCCGTTCCCATCCCGAACACGGAAGTCAAGCCCTCCTGCGCCGATGATACTGCCCTCGCGGCGGGAAAGTAGGAGGCTGCCGGCTTTTTTTTATTCTCCCCCTGCCCTCGCGGCGGGGGGTGTTTTTTTCCCCGCGCGCGCCCTCCTGTGGACTGTATGCGCCTTCCTGTGCGGCGCGGATGGCTGCGGCCGTGAGACGCGGCGGCAGCAATTGGTCTTGCGGCACGGGCCGTTTATCGTGTAAACTGCGTTCTGGAGTATGGGAGCTACGATACTTTTTGATTTTGATGGCACTCTGTCGGACAGCGTTTCCCTTGGGCTGGCGCTTGTGAACGCGTACGCAGGGGAATTCGGCTACCGCGAGCTTGATTGCGGGCTTGCGCGTAAGCTTTCGGCGATGCAGCTGCTGCGCGCAGCGGCTATCCCCCTGTGGAAGCTGCCGTACCTGATTCATTTTTTCAGGAGAAAACTGGCGGAACAGGCGGAGGAGCTGCAGCTGTTTCCCGGTGTAGGGGAACTTCTTGCAGCGCTCCGGGCATCAGGTTTTGAGCTGGGAATTCTGACTTCGAATTCTGCCCGGACTGTCTCGGTGTTCCTGAAAAAGCATGGCATAGAATCATATTTCTCGTATATACGGGCATCTGTTCCGCTTTTCGGCAAAACGCGTGCCATCCGCCTCGCACAGCGGCAGCTCAAGCCCCCGCTCATTTATGTCGGCGATGAGCTGCGGGATGTGGATGCCTGCCGGAGAACGGGTATTCCCATCGTTTCTGTCGCATGGGGCTTCAATACTACGGATGTGCTGCGGAGCCGCAATCCCGGCTTCGTCGCGGAGACGGCTGCCGAGGCGCTGGCGCTCCTCAAGACAGCCGCCGCACATTGTGACGGCGGAAAGCCCTGAAAAGTCCCCGCCGCTGAGCCTGTAGCGCTTTCTGCGGGGGCTAAGTCTTTACAACATTGTGGTTTATACCGTCGCATCCTCAAAGCTGCCTCTTAAAACAGAGGTTTTGGAGGCGGCCATATCCTTCAGCGCTTTGCTTCCCGCTGTTCATCGGATGGCAGGACTAGGTTTAGCAGGATGCCGACGACTGTCGCAAGGGCGACTCCTCCAAGGCTGAAAGTGAAGCTCCCGCCGACATTGAAGCGGAGCATTCCCCCTCCGATACCGATGACCAGAATTACAGATGATATCGTCAGATTCCTTTTGTTCTGGTAGTCTACCCCGCTTTCTACGATTGTGCGCAGTCCGGAGGACGCTATCAGCCCGTAGAGAAGCGTGCAGATGCCGCCGAGCACAGGCGTCGGTATAGTCTGGATGACGGCGCCGAATTTCTGGCAGAAAGAGAGCAGGATGGCGATGAGCGCGGCTCCGCCGATGACCCACACGGAGTAGACCTTCGTGATTGCCATTACGCCGATATTCTCGCCGTAGGTTGTGTTCGGCGGTCCGCCCCAGACTGCGGCCCATGCGGTCGCAATGCCGTCGCCGATAAGGGTTCTGTGCAGACCCGGATCCTCGTAGAAATTCTTTCCGACGACTTTCGATGTGGTCAGGATATCCCCCAGGTGCTCACAGATAGTCGAGATGGACACGATGATGAAAGTGAGCGCGGCCACGGCATTGAATTTCGGTGCCATGTAGAAGTATCTTCCTGCGTCGTCGCGCTGGAGGAAGGGGAGTCCCAGCCATTTTGCCTGCTCGACTGCGCTGAAGTCGATGATGTGGTAGGCGGGGAAGATGCAGCCCATGACGAGCGTAAAGAGGTAGCCGCCCACCAGACCGATAAGGATTGATATTGTATTGAAAAATCCTTTCAGACAGATGCTCGCAAGCACTGCGATTGCAAGCGTAACCGCCGCGATGCTCAGGTAGACGAGCGAATAATCCTCCGCATTGCCGCTGGAGCCGACGTACATGGCTTCTTTTATGGCGGTGGGGGCAAGGCTCATGCCGATGACGATGATGACCGA
>DGUD01000188.1:292-610 GCA_002393865.1 Treponema sp. UBA4319 | reverse complement strand
TGACGATGATGACCGAGCCGATGACGACGGGGGGAAGTGCCCTGTCGATCCAGCCCCGTCCGGTAAAGCGGACAAGGCAGGCAACCAGACAGTAGAAGATACCCGCGCATATTGCGCCGCCCATCGCATAAGGGACGCCGTATGTCTGCCCCACCGCTACGAGCGCGGGGATAAAGGCGAACGACGAGCCGAGGTAGGTCGGTACTTTTGCCTTTGTGATGGCGATGTAGAGCAAGGTTCCCGTTCCTGCCGTAAAGAGCGCGGTTGATGTGCTCAGCCCCGTCAGCAGCGGGACGAGCACCGTTGCGCCGAACATGG
>DGUD01000188.1:0-239 GCA_002393865.1 Treponema sp. UBA4319 | reverse complement strand
CGCCGAACATGGCGAACACATGCTGCAGGCTCAGCGGAATCCACCGCTTGAGTTCCGGCCGGTCCCGGGGACCGATAATTTCTTGTGTGGAAAGCACTTTTTTCCTCCTTGGAATCGCAGCCTGAATACCGGCCTGCGGCGGGTCATGCGGTTCCTGAAAGCTGCGCACCATGATAGCATGAACGCCCGTGCCATTGCAACAAAGCAGAGCCCTCCGCCAGGGCTTCAGCATGAAAACA
>DGUD01000104.1:9000-18215 GCA_002393865.1 Treponema sp. UBA4319 | reverse complement strand
ACACAGACTATCATCGTTGATACGGAAGACAAAAAATCCGTCATCAGCAAGGACATCTACGGCCACTTCTCAGAGCACCTGGGGCGCTGCATCTACGGCGGCTTCTGGGTAGGCAAAGATTCGCCCATCCCCAATGTGCACGGCTACCGCAAGGACGTGCTCAAGGCCTTCCGCGACATCGCCATCCCGAACCTGCGCTGGCCGGGCGGCTGTTTTGCCGACGAATACCACTGGAAAGACGGCATCGGCCCGCAGTCCGGCCGCAAGCGCATGATAAACACGAACTGGGGCGGCGTCATCGAGGACAACAGCTTCGGCACCCACGAATTCATGGGGCTCTGCGACGAGCTGGGCTGCAAGCCGTACATCTGCGGCAACGTAGGCAGCGGCAGCGTGCAGGAGATGGACGAGTGGGTCGAATACATGACATTCAGCGGGGAAAGCCCCATGGCGAAGCTCCGCGCACAAAACGGCCACCCCGGCGCATGGAAGCTCCCTCTCTTTGGCGTGGGCAACGAAAGCTGGGGCTGCGGCGGCAACATGCGCCCGGAATACTACGCGGATACCTACCGCCGCTACCAGTCCTTTGTGCGTCAGTACGGCAGCGACAAAATCCAGAAGATTGCCTGCGGCCCGAGCGGCAGCGACTACAACTGGACAGAGGTGCTCATGCGCGAGGCAGGGCGCTTTATGGACGGGCTTTCACTCCACTACTACACCTTTGAGATTGACTGGGCGCACCAGTGCTCCGCCACGGAATTCACCGAGGAAGGCTGGTACCGCACGCTCAAGAACACCTTTGTGCTTGACGAGCTCCTGCGCCGCCACGGCGAGATTATGGACAAGTACGACCCCGAAAAACGCGTCGCGCTCGTCGTGGACGAATGGGGCTGCTGGCACAAGTGCGAGCCCGGCACCAATCCCGGCTTCCTCTACCAGCAGAACACCATCCGGGACGCGCTGGTCGCGGCCATCGGGCTGAACATATTCAACAACCATGCCGACCGCGTAAAAATCGCGAACATCGCGCAGGCCGTCAATGTCCTGCAGTCCCCGGTTCTGACGGAGGGGGACAAAATCGTGCTTACGCCCACCTGGCATGTCTTCCGCCTCTTCAAGGGGCATCAGGACGCCACGCTGCTTGGCACAAGCTTTGCGGCGCCGTCCGCAGGCATCGCTGAAAAGCAGCTGCTGGTGCCGGGCATCAGCGTCTCCGCATCCGTAAAGAAAGACGATGCGTCCGGCACGGACTGCTACCTCGTCACCATCGCGAACGCAGACGCGCAGGCCTCAAAGCACCTTGAGATAGGCTTTGCGAGGCTTCAGGGCAGCATCGGCGGGGCTTCCGCAGAGGTCGTGAGCGGCGAGGCGATGAACAGCATGAACACGTTCAGCAATGGAGATGCCGTGACCGCACAGGCGCTTTCCGTGCAGGTCAGCGACGGGCAGACTGTGGCGCTCGACATCCCGGCGCATGCCGTGGCAGCAGTCACGGTACGGGTCTAGGAGCGCGGCATGGAGGCTCAGGCAGCCTGCCCGCTGTGCGCGCTGCGGGTGCTGCAGGCTCAGATGAGCGCAGAAAGCGTGCGCAAGGCGGCGGAAGCGCAGCCCTTCGTCAAGGGGCTGCATGCCCCTGCGGACGAATATGCGCGGCGGCTCGCAGCCTGCGGCAGCTGCCCGTCGCACAAAGCAGACATGCTCTGCGCGGAATGCGGCTCCTATACCGCATACCGCGCACGGCTGCTCAGCGCCACATGTCCGTTCCCTGCCGGCAGCCGCTGGTAGCAAAAAGCGCGGCGGGAGCGCAAGAAGGAAAAAATCCCCACAAATCGCCAGAAGCATGCTATACTATTCTTATGCACAGAGCCGCGCCCCGCACAAAGCTTTTCCTCGCAACAATCCTTGCCGCAGCCATAGCCTTTACCCCGTCCGCCCAGACGGCCATAAAAGGAGAGACCGACACCGCGTTCCTCTACGACTTTGTCCACCGCGCCTACACCTCGGCGGACGGGCTCCCCGGCATGTCCATCACCACCATGCTGCAGGACAAGGACGGCTACCTGTGGATTGGCACCTATGACGGCCTCGTGCGCTTTGACGGCGTGGAATTCGTCACGTACAGCCGCTACACCGACCCCAAATTCGACTTTGCGTCGGTGCAGGCGCTCATCCAGGATTCCCAAGGCAATCTCTGGGTGGGGCACAACGGCGAAGGGCTCTCGCTCATCAGGCCGGACGGGGACATCGTAAAATACGATACATCCGACGGGCTTACCGACAACAAGGTGAATGCCCTCTGCGAGGACAAGGAAGGGAACATCTGGCTCGGAACCTCAAGCGGCATCTGCTATCTCACAAAGGCAGGCGAATTCGTGATTCCCGACGGGCTTTCCGAGCTGGGGCTTGAGAACATACTGGTGGCACGGCTCATGTGCGATTCGGCAGGCAGAATCTGGGTCTCCACGGGCAGAGAGGATATCCTCCTGCTCTATTCGAACAGAAAATTCAGCATATACAACGGGATTACCAAGATTGCGCACCCTTCCGTCCGCGCGATGTATCAGGACAAAAACGGCGCGTTCTGGTTCGGCGTAGACCCGCATTACGCGGTGCGAATCAAAGAGAACGAGGAGACCGTCTACGACATAGGGCACGACGGCATCGCCGGGACTGCAATCAATGCGATAACGCAGGATTCCTCGGGCAACTTCTGGTTCTCCACCGACGGCGGGCTCACCATCATGCACGCCGGCTTCCTCACTTACTACGACAAGAGCAACGGCGCGCCCGACAACGGCGTGAACAAAATGCTTGAGGACCGCGAGGGCAATTTCTGGATTTCCTACAACCGTGGCGGGCTGGAGAAGCTGAGCGCGGGGAAATTCCAGACGGTCGGGACGGGCATCTCCGTAAACGCAATCTGCGAGGACAAAGCGCGCGGCATCACATGGATTGCCGCGGACAACGGCGTGTATGCCTACAAGGGCAACAGCTTTGTGGAGAACGAGCTCACCGAGCTCAGCAAAGGGGCACGGGTGCGCCATGTGGGCATAACGGATGACGGAGAAGTCCTGCTCTCCTCATATTCGGCCAAAATTCCCCTGGTGCGCTTTATGCCCGACGGCACCAGCACGGTCTGGACGGAAGCCGACGGCCTGAACGACATAAAATGCCGGGTCGCAATCAAGACAAAAAACGGCGATTATTACATCGGCATGACCAAGGGACTGAATATCATCAGCCACGAGGACGGCTCGGTCACCACGCTGACAAAAAAAGACGGCCTGCGGAACGACTACATCATGTGGCTCTACGAGGACGAGCACGGGCAGGTCTGGCTCGGCACGAACGGCGGCGGCGTCTATATTCTCAAGGACAAAGCAATCATAGCGCACTACGGGACGGACGAAGGCCTTGCCGGGAACGTCATCTTTAAAATCGGCAAAATCGGGAATCACATCTGGATTGCGACAGGAACGGGCGTCTCCGAATTCGACGAGGACACGCAATCGTTCGTAAGCTTCAACTCCAAGATGGGGCTGGGGACGGACAGCGTATTCCAGCTGCTCGTGGACCCCATGAACACCGCATGGATGACCACGAACAAGGGGATATTCTCCGCAAGTTTCAGCGATATGCTGGACGTCGGCGAGGGGCGCAAGAAGACGGTGCCGGTAAAGTATTACGGGAATTCAGACGGGCTTGTCACCAACGGCGTGACGAGCGTCTCTCTCGGAACCATCGACTCGCTGGGCAGGGCATGGTTCCCCCTCGTGGACGGTTTTGCGATTTACGACCCCTTAAAATCAGGCAAGAACACCACTGCCCCCAAAATAGAAATCCAGAGCTACACGGTAGACAGCGAAAGCTTCGACTACCACGGCGGAGCCATCGTCCTTCCGCCGGGCACAAAGCGCTTCTCCATCAAGTACACGGGGCTGAGCTTCATCTCCTCCGAGAACATACGCTTCAAATTCATGCTCAGAGGCTTTGAGTCGGACTACTCGGACTGGCTGGCCATGCGGACAATCACCTACACGAACCTCAAGCACGGAAAGTACGAATTCCTTGTGAAGGCGCAGAACAGCGACGGCGCGGAAGGCTCCCCTTATTCCGTCACGGTCATCAAAGAGCCGTACCTGTGGGAGCTCATCGGGTTCTGGATTGCAATAGGTGTCTTTATCACGCTGGTCATTGCGGTGCTCATCCAGCACAAGGTCTACAACATGCACCGCTACCAGAGCGAGCTTGAGCGGAAGGTCGAGGAGCGCACGCACGAGCTGAAAATCGCGAACGAGAAGGCAGAGGCCGCAAGCAAGGCGAAGGGCGACTTCCTGTCGTCGATGAGCCACGAAATCCGGACGCCAATCAACGCCGTGCTCGGTCTGGACGAGATGATTCTGCGCGAGTGCGGCGACACGGAGATACGCGGCTACGCGAGCGATATCCAGAGCTCCGGAAAGTCGCTGCTCTCCATCATCAACGACATCCTTGATTTCTCCAAAATCGAAGCAGGAAAACTGGAGATTATCCCCGTAGACTACGATGCCAGCGTGATGATTTCCGACCTCGTGAACATGACGGGCATAAAGGCTGAGGCAAAAGGCCTGCACTTCCAGGTGCATGTGGACAAGGAGATGCCGCACCGCCTGCACGGCGACGAGATACGCATAAAGCAATGCATCCTGAACCTCCTCAGCAATGCCGTCAAGTACACGCCAGAGGGACAGGTGACGTTAGGCATCGGATTCGAGAAATGCGACGAGGGGCACATACTCCTGAAGGCTCAGGTCAGCGACACGGGAATCGGAATCAAGCCGGAGGATCTGAAAAAACTCTACTCGCCCTTCGAGCGCATCGAGGAAAAGCGGAACCGCGCGATTGAGGGCACGGGGCTCGGCATGAGCATCGTGAAGAACCTGCTTTCCGCGATGGGGACGCAGCTTGAGGTAAAAAGCGAGTACGGCAAAGGAAGCGAATTCTCGTTCAGCGTGGCGCAGGGCGTGACGGACTGGGAGCCAATCGGCGACTACGAAAAGACAAAGGCAAAGCTTACGGAGAACAACAGCAGCTATCAGGAAGCGTTCCAGGCGCCCGACGCGCGAATCCTTGTCGTTGACGACACGCCGATAAACATCACCGTCATAAAAGGGCTTTTAAAGCAGACGAGGATTACGGTGGATACGGCGGAGAACGGTATCAGCGGGCTTGAAAAAGCGCGTTCGCAACGATACGACCTTATTTTCATCGACCACCTGATGCCCGCCATGGACGGCATCGAGATGATGGGAGAGCTCCGCAAAGACGCAGGCTTCGGCACTCCGTGCATTGCGCTCACCGCAAACGCCATCAGCGGCGCAAAGGAGCAGTACCTGAGCGCGGGCTTTACGGACTACCTGACCAAGCCTATAGACAGCACAAAACTTGAGGCCGTCCTGCAGCGGCTGCTGCCGCCCGGAAAAATCCTGCGCGCGGGTGACAGCGGTTTTGTCATGCGGCAGGCGGGCGGATGGGACGGCCGGGAGCGCCGGACGCACAAAGAGGCGGATCCCGTATTCTTTGCGCTCTTCGGGCTTGACAGCGCCGCCGCGCTCAAAAACTGCGGGAGCGTGGAGATAGTGCGCGATGCCATCAAGGACTTCCACGGGGTGATAGAGGAAAAATCCGCCCAGATTGAGCGCTACGCCGCTGCGGACGACTGGAAGGACTATACGGTGCTTGTCCATGCGCTCAAATCGTCCGCGCGGCTTGTCGGCGCCACAGAGCTTTCAGAGCTGGCAAAGGAGCTTGAGGCCGCAGGCAACGCGGCGCAGGGCGGGGACGCAGACGCAGTCCTGGACATCGCCCAAAAAACGCCGCAGCTGCTGGCCGAATACCGCGCCTATTCGGCAAAGCTTGCGCCGCTGTGCGAGCACGCCGCGGCTGCGGCCGGGGGGTACGCAAAGCCAGAAATCAGCGCAGAGAAGCTTGCCGAGGCATACGCCGCGCTGCGCGAGGTGGTGGACGCCTTTGATTTTGACGCCGCGGATACGATTATATCCGGGCTTGAAGGCTATGCAATCCCGGCGGCCGAGGCCGCTCGCTTCGGCATGATTCAATCTGCGCTCCGCGCCGTAGACCAAGCCGCCCTGCTTGCCCTGCTGTAAGCCGGACGGGTTTTGAGACATACCCAAGGGCGTTCAAAGCACCGGAGCGATGCACGCGACAGGCGGCGGGGGCTGGCGTTCCGCAGGGGGAGAATCGACCTGGTCAGGGATCTTCTTTGCCTTCCTCCCAGGTCTTGCATTACAGCGCCACTGTTTGTTCCTACAGTGAATACTTGCCATCGCAGGAGGATGAAGATGAGGATTATATTTGTCCGGCACGGGGAGCCTGATTACGAGAAGGACTGCCTTACGGAGCTTGGCGTGCGGCAGGCTCAGGCGGTGGCACAACGGCTGCTGGACGAAGGCATCGAAACGCTGTACTCCTCCCCGCTGGGGCGGGCGCGGCAGACAGCACAGGCATTTGCCGAGGCGGCGGGGGCGGGGCAGACGCGCATTCTGGACTTTATGCGGGAAATCCGCTACGGTCGGGAAGGCGCCCTGTACGACGAGCGATGGAACCCATGGACTATCGCCGGCAGCATGGCGGGGGACGGGCAGAGCCTGCAAAACCCGCAGTGGCGGGAGCTGCCGCTTTTTAAGGACAACACGGCGACCGTGGACATAGACAGGATTGCAGGGGCGGCGGACACCTGGCTCTCTGAGCTGGGCTACAGGCGGGAAGGTCTGTATTACCGCAACTGCCGCCCCGACTCCGGGGAGCACACGGCCGTGCTCTTCTGCCACGGCGGCTCCACCACGGCATTTCTTTCCCGCGTGCTGAACCAGCAGTTCCCCTATCTGTGCGCAATCCTGCACCTTCCGTTCACGGCAATCACGATACTGCGCTTCAGCAGGCATCCCGGCGAACTTTCCGCGCCCGTCGTGGAGCTTGCGGGCGACTCGCGGCACATACGGCTCCTCTAGCCCAGCTTCCTGAGCTCCGACATCGCCAGCGGGAGCGCCAGCAGGAAAGCGCAGATATCCGCGAACATCTGCGTCATCTCCACGCCGCTCAGCCCCAGCAGGGATGAAAGCACGAGCATAAAAGGGATAAAGAACAAGCCGTTCCGGGACGCCGCCATGATGGACGCCTTGACCCCCTTCCCTATCGACTGGAGGAACATATTCGACATGACGATATACGCGCCGAGGGGGAATACCGCCGCCTGGCAGCGGAGCGCCACCGTACCGACGGCAACCACCGCAGGGTCGCTGCGGAAAAACGCCACTATCTCCGGCGCAAAGGCGATGCACAGCGCCGCCATAAAGAGCAGGAAGACCGTGCCGTACCTGACGCAGAAGAAAAAGCCCTCGCGGACACGCGCGTAGCGCTTCGCCCCATAATTGAACGAGCAGACAGGCTGGAAGCCCTGCCCGAAGCCGATAAGCGCGGAATTCGCCAGCATCATGACCCGCGTCACCACCGCCATGCCGGCAATCGCGGCTTCTCCGCCCAAGCTTCCGGCGGCGGTATTCAGCACGACGGCAGAGACGCTCGCCAGCCCCTGCCGGAACAACGAGGGCGCGCCGCCGTTCGCAATCTGCAGCAGGTAGCGCGAGGAAAAACGTATGTTGCCCAGCCGGAGGCGCAGGTTCGCCCCGCGGCGGCTCCCCACGAGCAGCACGCAGAAAGCGGCGAACTGGCTCACGACGGTGGCGAGCGCCGCGCCGGACACCCCCATGCCAAGCACAAAGATAAAGAGCGGGTCAAGCGCTATGTTCAGCACGGCACCGGACACCAGCCCCACCATGGCGTACACCGCGCTTCCCTGAAAGCGCAGCTGGTTGTTTATGACCAGCTGGGACATCATGCACGGCGCACCGACAAGGATAATCCGCATATAGCGCTGCGTGTCGTCAAGAATGGCAACGGTTGCCCCCAGCAGGAACGACAGCGGCTCCAGAAAAAGCTGGCCCAGGACAAGGAGCACAAGCCCAAGGAGAAAGGCAAGCGCAAAACCCGTCGCCGCCATCTCGGAGGCCTCCTGCACCTTGCCTTCCCCCAGCTTGCGCGAGAGGAAATTACCGGAGCCGTGCCCGCAGAAAAAGCCGAGCGCCTGGATGACAGCCATAAGCGAGAATACCACCCCGACCGCGGCGGTCGCCTCCGTTGAGATGCGGCCCACAAAAAACGTGTCCGCCATATTGTAGAGGCCGCTGACAAGCATACTGATGATAGTCGGCACGGAAAGCGACGCTATCAGGCGCGGTACCGGAGTCTCCGTCAGGTAGACGTAACGCTGCTGCCGCGCATCCGTGCTGTCTGCCGCGGCGCCCATCAGCCCGCCTCCGTATGGCAGAGGGAACGCCACGAGCAGTCCCCGCAGACGGAAGCGAATGCCCCTGCCTCAAGGATATGCCCGGCGACAGCCGCCGACAAACTGCTCCAGGTCATCGTGGAGCCGCTCTGCAGGCCGCACAGGCGCAGCACCGCCGCGTCATAGCGGAGCACTTTCTCCTGGCTCTCGCAGACGCCGCCGCGATTGTTCGGGCAGCAGGAGCACAGGGAATCCATGCCGTCAACCAGCAGGAACGGCTCCTGCCGGGCAAGGCGGGCCTGCACATCCTCCATGTTCCTGGTGAACGCGGGGGAATAGCCGTGCCCGCAGAAAAAGCGTATGCACAGCCCGTGGTGCGCCCGCAGGCGCAGCTCCCCCGCAGGGACGCTCATTTCGCCAGACACTTGTCAAGCTCGGCGGAGATGGCGGCCTTGTCCAGATTCTGTCCGATGACGCAGAGCTTTATCATGCGGTCGCCGACCTTGGGATCCCATTCGGCCTTAATCTGCGGGTTCTGGGCAAGAATCTGCTTCTGCTCCTCCGGCGGGCAGGCTGCAATCCACTGACCGGAATAGCCGGCCTGAATCTGCCGCCCGGACGTCTCGAAAACCCATGCCATCTCAGGCTCGTCCGCAAACCACATGAGCCCCTTGCAGCGGATGATATTGGCCGGCCATTTGTTCGCAAAGGAATCGAGCAGCTGCCGCTCGAAGGGTACGCGACGGTAGTAGACAAATGTAGAGATACCGTACTCATCCTCGTCTCCGCCGCTGTCACCGTCGTGCTTATGCTCGTGGTGGTGGTGGTGCCCGTGCGCCTCATGCCCATCATCATCGTCGTCATCATCGTG
>DGUD01000104.1:0-8962 GCA_002393865.1 Treponema sp. UBA4319 | reverse complement strand
TCGTCATCATCGTGATGGTGGTGGTGCTCATCGTGCTCCCCATGCTCTTTGTGCTCGTCATGGTCATCATCATCGTCGTCGTCGCCGGCTTCCTCAAGTTTCTGGCACCATCCGGCGCTCGCGTACACCTTGTCAAAGTCAAAGCTGCCGGTCGCAAGGATATCCTCCACGGGGACATCGCCGTGCGAGGTCTCGATGAGCTTTACGCCGGGGTGAATCGCATTGATTACGGCGCGGACTTTCTTCATCTGGTCCTCCGTGACCAGATCCTTTTTGTTTATGATGAGCGTGGAGCAGAATTCAATCTGCTGCACCAGCAGGGACTCGATGTCCTCCTCGTCCTTTTCGGCAAGCAGCTTGTCGCCGCCCGCAAATTCGTCCACAAGGCGCTTTGCGTCCACCACCCCGACAACATTGTCCAGCTTTCCGTTCTTGATGGTCTCCAGCTCCTGCGCGATCGGCATGGGCTCGCAGACACCGGAGGCCTCTATCATGATATAGTCGTACTTGCCGGTCTTGATAAGGTTCTCTATGTTCTGGGCAAGCTGCGTCTTGAGCGTGCAGCAGATACAGCCATTGGTCAGCGGGACGATGCTGGACGTATCGGTAATCTTTGCGCCGTCGGCTATCAGCTTGGCATCCACGTTCACCTCGCCGATGTCATTCACGATGACCGCGACCTTATAGCCTTTCTGGTTCGTCAGCACCTTATTCAGCAGGGTTGTCTTCCCTGCGCCCAGATAACCGCACAACAGCGTCATCGGAGTCAAGTTCTTTGCCATGTCTCTTACCTCTGAAAAATGTCAATGGGGCCAGTTCCAACAGTCCAGCAGACTTTTGAAGCTGAACAAAACGCACCTCAAGAAGCGCAACGCACCGAGGTCTTTGAAACCAGCTCAGCTCACAATATACTGCTTTTCCGCCAAAAAATCCAGCACGGCAGAAAGAAGCAGGGATTCAGGCTGAAAGCCGTAGTTCTTCTTAAAATAAGCAGAACTTTCCCTTGCCAAAAGTCCATTTATGGCCGATACTAAAAAGAAGAGGGTTTTCCACTCAGCGGAACGCAGGCTCCCGCAACGAGCGCAGTATTCCTGCATAGTCAAGGAGGATGGTAATTGGCAAGCAACAAAAAAAACGGAAGTCTCAGCATGTCTATCATTTCGGTGATGATTCTCATCATCGTCACCCTGAGCGTCCTGCAGGTCTTGATTTGCGTCAGGAACATGAAGAAACAGCTTTCAGAAGAATATGAAGACAACTTCGCAATGCTCACAAAGTCGAACGCGCAGCTTATCTCAGGCAAAATCGCCGAATATACGAAGCAGCTGCAGGTCTACACCACGCAGGACATCCTCCAGACCGGAACAGACGAGGGCATCGTCGCATGGCTGCAGTCGCACGCAGAAATCAGGAGCAGCGACTTCGACTACGTGGCGTATGTCGATGCGGCCGGAAACTTCGACGCCGACAACATGTCCCACACGACCGTCAGCGACCGCTCCTACTTCAAGGACATCTTCCAGAAGGGCATGGACGCCACCATCGACGACCCCGTCAGCTCCAAGACTACAGGCAAAACCGTCATCCATGTCTGCAAAGCCGCAAAGTCCGGCGGCAGAACCATAGGATTCTTCAACGGAATCGTCAACATAAACACCATCAGCGGCCTTGTCAGCAATATCCGCATCGGCGACACGGGCGTCGCGGCGCTGCTCTCCAGCACAATGGACGTGGTCGCATCCTCCGGCGACCTTGAGAAGATGACGGCTGACGTGCAGGCCATAAAGACGGAGCTCGCCAAGCTCAGCGGCAACAGCAAGCAAGTCGGCATGATGTGGGCAAAGGACTCAAAGGGCGAGAGCGTGTTCTACACCATATCCGCCATCGAGAATACCCCGTGGCTCATCCTTATGCAGGTTTCACGCGACCAGGTCTACGAGACCGCGATGTCCATCCGCCTGATTATGATAGCCGGCGCCGTGCTGCAGGCGCTCGTCCTTATCTTAATCATCGGCATTGTATCCAGCAGGGCGCTCAAACCGCTCCAGACGGTAAAGGAGACCATCCAGGGCATCGCGAGCGGCAACGCCGACCTCACAAAACGGGTCGTCCTTGACCACGAGCACAAGAACGAGATTGGCGACGTGGTGAAAGGCTTCAACATGTTCAGCGAGAAGCTGCAGAACATCATCAGCTCCCTCAAGCATTCAAAGGAAAAGCTCGTGCAGACAGGCAACAGCCTGCACGAGAGCGCCGGGGAGACCGTGGACGCCATCACGAACATCATGGCAAGCATCCACAACATGGGCGAGCACATGGAGAACCAGACCGAAAGCGTCACCCAGACCGCAGGCTCCGTGAACCAGATTGCATCCAACATCGAGGAGCTGAACAGGATGATAGAATCCCAGAGCGGGCAGGTCACGCAGGCATCCGCCGCCATAGAGGAGATGATAGGCAACATCCGCTCGGTGGACAGCTCCATCACAAAGATGGCAGGCGCCTTTGAGGAGCTGGCAGGAAAGGCGATTTCCGGCGTGCAGAAGCAGAGCGACGTGAACAAACGCATCGCCTCCATCGAAGAGGAATCAAAGTCGCTCCGTGAGGCGAATTCCGTCATATCCAGCATCGCCGGACAGACAAACCTGCTCGCGATGAACGCCGCAATCGAGGCCGCCCATGCAGGCGAGGCCGGCAAAGGCTTCTCTGTGGTCGCCGACGAAATCCGCAAGCTCTCGGAGACATCGAGCGCGCAGTCCAAATCAATCGGCGACCAGCTCAAGCGGATTACGGCGACCATCAGCGGCATCGTCGCCGCGTCCAACGAGGCCGGCACCGCGTTCTCCGCAGTCACGGAAGGCATAAACGGTACGAACAACCTCGTGCAGGAAATCAAGATGGCTATGTCGGAGCAGGAAGAAGGCTCCAAGCAGATTACGCAGGTTCTGAGCGGCATGAACGACATCACCGGCCAGGTGCGCTCCGCTTCGGCAGAGATGTCCCAGGGCAACAAGGCTATCCTAGAGGAAGTCAGCAAGCTGCAGCGGCACATGGACACGATGCGGCAGGACATGGGCAAAATGACCGAGGAAGCACAGAGCATCCAGCAGACGGGGAACTCACTCGCAAACCTTTCGGGGGAAATGGACGCCTCTATCAAGAAAATCGGCGACGAAGTGGATTTGTTCAAGGTATAAGAAGGCAAGTCCCCAAGCCGCACGCTGCGGCAGGCAGAGCAGGCTCCGGAAGGAGCCTGCTTTTTTTCCGGGCTGCCACTGGACTTTATGGCAATTCCTGTGTATCTTAACAGGTGGAGGTACAGCAATGGCAGTACAGGTAAACGAAAGCAATTTTAAGCAGGAAGTGCTGGACAGCACCATCCCCGTCCTCGTGGATTTCTGGGCGCCATGGTGCGGCCCCTGCAAGATGATGGGTCCCGTCATAGAGGAAATCGCCGAAGAGCAGCAGGGAAAGCTCAAAGTCTGCAAGGTCAACGTCGACGACAATCCGAACCTCGCGCAGCAGTACGGCATCATGAGCATCCCGAATTTCATCGTGTTCAAGGAAGGCAAGCCCGCCGGGCAGACAGTCGGTGCGGTCGGCAAGGAAGCGCTTCTTTCCCTTGCGTGAGCTCTGCCTGAAATGCCTGCGCCCCAAGGAATCCTGCTACTGCAGCAGCATACGCCCCGTGGAAGCAGGCATCAAATTCATCTTTCTCATGCACCCCAAGGAAGCAAAACGGCAGCGGACGGGGACAGGGCGGCTCGCCTCGCTGTCCCTGCCGGGCAGCGAAATCCTTATGGGCGTCGATTTTTCCCAGAACAAGCGGCTGGAAAGCCTGCTCGCTGATCCGCAGTATTACCCCGTGCTGCTCTACCCCGGCAAAGACGCGTGGACGGCCGGGACGGAAGGCTTCCGGGATGCCGTCGGCAAACGGCAGCTGCTCGTCATCATCGTCGATTCCACGTGGGCATGCTCCAAAAAGATTCTGAAGCTTTCACGGAACCTCGCCCCGCTCCCCCGGCTCTCATTCAGCGGCGCCTACCGCAGCATATTCACGTTCAAGCACGAGCCCGCGGAATACTGCGTCTCCACCATAGAATCGTGCTACTACCTGATACAGGAGCTGCAGGCGGCAGGAATGGCGGCACGCTCCGCTGACCCGGAGCCGCTTATGGACGTATTCAAAAAGATGGTGCAGTTCCAGCTCCGCAAAGAAAACGAGCGTATCGAATCCGGGCAGCCGGGAAGCCACGCCTACGACTGGAAGTACACGCGCCGCCGCGATATTCCCACTTTCTCCTGAGGAGGAAAAGCGTGCCGAGGCAGAGCGTGCGCGGCGCATGTCAGCGGCTTTTCTTTGCGGGACGCGCGCTCCTGACGGCGACAGACCAATCCGCCGCTGACGATGCAGGAGACACAGCTCCGGAGCTGCGGTACTCCTCCAGCAACGCGGCGCAGTTCCGCCGCAGCAGGGAGCGCGTGACGGCGGCGCTGGTGATGCCCTCCGCAAGGAAGGCGCTCTGCCGGGAAGAAGAGGGCTGTCCGTCCGCCCCTGTCCAGACGCCGCCGAGGAGCACCTCCTGCGCCATCGCAGCATAGGAGGCATCCCAGTCCCCGGAGGCCTTCTCCGGCACCGTATACAGCAGGGCATCCGCCACGGAGCCGTCGTTCTTGTTGCGCAGCACAAGGATGTCCGAAGGCGCAAGGCGGCTCTTCTCGTTCTCCACCCAGAGATCCCATGCAGAGGCAGAGGAATCAGCCGCAAAGGATTCGTCCATCCTGCCGTTCACCTCGTCGATCATGCCCTGCTGCGCATAACCGCTGCCATCCTTGGCACGCATCTTGCGCAGGTGCACCGTCACAGATTCCCCGGCGCGGACTTCCATAGGCGGCAGGAGGTACGCGCACTGCTCGCCGTCGCCCGCTCCCACAAGCTCGAATCCGGCAGTATTCCCGGATGCCAGGCAGCAGAGCCGTATGAATTCATACTGCTGCTTTTTGGACGAATAGGCGTTCCGCACCTCCGCAAGCACAAGGCGGGCGGGTCTGGCATTATAGCCGCAGAACGGAATGCTCATGGTCAGCGTATTGCCCTGCCTGTCGGCAACGACGCCGCTGAGTATGTAGCTGGCGCCGGGCTCCATCTCATAGGGAAGGCGGAATGTCGCGGCGCTGCAATCGTCGTTCCAGACAGCCTCGCAGGCATCCCCTTCCTGCGCCATCTCTTTCCGGACCGTACATTCGGCGGAAGCGGCCGGCCGATCAAATTCCAGCAGAACCGT
This sequence comes from Treponema sp. UBA4319, assembly GCA_002393865.1. GTDB lineage: Bacteria > Spirochaetota > Spirochaetia > Treponematales > Treponemataceae > Treponema_D. The sequence goes on along the minus strand of DGUD01000104.1, from coordinate 3,677 downwards.
GCGGCTGTCCGTTACGCGCAGGCCGCTGATCCGCGGGGACGAGAATTCCCCCTGCAGCAGGGAGAGCCCGGTGGCACCGGATTTGCCGGCAAAGGAGAAGGACGAGAGCAGAAAGACGGCCGCAACCATACCGACGGCCGGCAGCAGGCAGCGGCGCACGTAGCAGAGAAATTTCATACAGAACCTCCGGAAAGCACGGGACAGAAAAGAACGCCCGTGCCGCACAAGTCTTACGGGGCAAGCACGTGCCCCCCGTAAGCTTTCTCCTGCCAGAGGCTGCGTTTTGCGCGCTTTTTGCGGGGAATAAGGCAAAAAAAATACCGCGGGACAGCCCGCGGCACAAAGACAAGGCAAGCGGAACGCTGGCGGCAGCCGGAACAGCTCTGTAACGCAGCCCCGGTACCCCTGCTTCCAGACCGCTTTAGTCAAAGCGCATGGTCTCAACCATGTAGCGGATGGATGTGCCGGTGTTGTCCTCCAGTGTCTTCTGCACGATAAAGACGAGCGAGCGCTTGGAGCTGTCTGTGAATATGCGCTCAATCTCATAGGAGCTTACCCGCTTGCGCTTGATGCCGGGGTTGCCGACCCGCCATGAGCTCAGGATTTTCCCGGCATCGTCCTTCTTCTGCATCTCTATGTAGAAACTGGACGTAAGGGAGTTTCCCTTTCCCTCCACCGTGGGAACAAGCTTGATATGGTAGTAGACCGGCTGCGCCTGGGTAGACGCCTCATAATCCCTGAAGACGATTTCCGTCGAAGCGGAGGAAGCCGGGGAAGAGGAATCCCGGACATAGAGCAAGTCCTCCGGGGAAGAGGGCTTGCAGTTGTATTTCTTAAGTTTCCATTCAGCTTTTTTCAAAAGCGCATCAAAGGCCTGCCGCCCGGAGACAGACACGGTGCTACGGTCGGGCTGCGTCTTAAAGACCTCTCCCGGCACAAAATCGTTTTTCGCCACATCGACTGTATATATTTCTGCCCAAGCCTGATAACTCTTGTCGGTCTTGCCGTACTCACCGAATATATATGTCTTGCCGTCAGCAGAAAAACCTATTTCGGAGAAAGCAGCGGCATCGCCGGCAAAACAAAGAAAGGCGCCCATGCAAAGCAGCGCGGCCCCCACCAGCATCTTCTTCATATAATTCCTCCCAAGAGCGCCGCAAGAAAAACGCTGGCAGCCCTTATTCAGTATCGGAACAAGAAGAAAAGTCTTTACTAAAATTTCTTCTTGGGTTATGCTTGGAGCATGACACTCAAGACCCGCAACAGAATATTCCTGTTCTTCCTTATAGTGGCCATCGCATGCACCGCCCTTAACATCGCTCTTTTTCTGCAGGCGCTGCTGGGCAACACCATCATCTTCCCCACCCCGACAAAATTCACCCGCTTCATGCGGCTTTTCTCCGGGACAGAGCTGTTCAAATACAGCTTTTACGCGGTGATCGGAGGAATCATAAGCTTTCCCGTATATGTCATCCTCGTCGCAGGATTCACGACATTCCATTTTGAGAAGACGCAGGCGCTGGAAATCATCTATTTTTATTGCTTCCTGCTGGGCTGCCTCATGGAAAGCGCCCGCCTTGTGACGGTCACGTTCAACCTGTGGCGCACGACATCCATCACATTCCTTGTCCTGCAGCGCATCACCATCGCAGGGCGGGTGCTCGCACCGATGTCGCTGCTCTTTGCGGCGCTGTTCAACGGCACCGATCAGCGCGAGAACGTGGAGCAGTACATCGTCATCCTTTTTGTGATTGCGACGCTTACCGGCATCACGTTCCCCGTGGAGACCACCAAAATAACATCGACATACGCGGCTATCTGGGGATTCAGGGAGACCTTCGCGGCTCTCTGCGCGCTGCTTATGGTGGCTTCGGTCATCTCCATGATATATACCGGGGTCACGAACAAGATGCTGGAAATGCGCCGGGAGACCATCGGCTACATCATCATGATGGCGGGCTACTACCTGCTGTGGGTAACGGACAACTATGCGTTCCTCGCACTGAGCATGGGCATGCTTCTGGCGGGAACCCTCTACTACCTGCATTCCCTGCACGCAATCTATCTTTGGAAATAAACGCGGAAGGAAAAGCCGCTTAGTTTTGAAAAGCCCCAAAGGAAAGGAATAGAAAGAGCAGCATCCGCTACGGGCATCCGGCCTTATTCCGCCCCGATGAACTGCGCGAGGCCGCCCAAAACGACGGGAATGACAATATTGTCCAGATCCTTGAGGGGAAGAAGCTCTATGAACATACCTGCTGATGCGATGACAAGGGCTAGGGCGCTATCGCCCGTTACGGCAAAGACCGCCACAAAGATGGCGGCAAAGCAGGTAAGGCTCCCGGCGGCAGTCTTGCCCTGCGTGAGGGGTATTCTGACCCGCCCGAAGAGCTTGCCGGACAAGCTTGCGAGCCCGTCGCCAAAAGCCAGCGCATAAATACCGATAGAGGCAGGGAGCGGCTTCCAGAGGAGCGCCGTCGCAATGATGCCGCAGGCCAGCGTCACCGGCCCCAGCACAAATTTATTCTCGTCGCGCTTGCGGGCGGCGGCGGCCGTAACCGCAGAGACAAGGGGCACCGGCTTTCCGTGCAGGCGGCACAGCTCAGAGAGCGAATACAGCACGACGACCGTAGCCAGCGCCACAAGAACCGGCGCATACGCATAGCGGAGCAGAAAGGGAAGCGCCGCGCTGCAGATATGTATCGACTTGCGGAACACTTCCTTCTTTATATCGTTCAGGTACTGGCGCCGGGTGACGCCGCTCGCCCTGAGGAACGGCCTCACTCCAGACCTTCCTCATCATTTATCATACGAGGAATCTGCGTATAAATTCCGGGGTCATACTCGGAAATCGGCTCGGTGATGTATTTTATGTTCTGGGCGGCAAGGTTTGAGCCTTCAAGGCGAACCATCGTCTCCTGGTTGCGCGTAAGGGCATCGTACGCGCGCAGGCTATCCTGCAGGCGCACGATGGATTCCGCGTTCAGCTTGCTGTTACCAGTCTGGTTCGCAAGGCGGGAAAGCGTTACGCCGAGATTGTTGGAGGCCTTCATGTAGGTGTCCACCAAATCGCCCTGATCCTCGCGAACCTGCGGCAGCATCACGCCGTACAGCCTGCGCTGGTTGTCCAGAATATCCAGCAGCTCCGTGTAGTACGCCTGGGCGGCCAGGTTGTCGTCGCGCAGGCTATGCGTATTCGCGAGCGCAAGCAGCACGTGGGTATCGCTCGGCGCGCCCTCGTGGCTCTTTATAAAGGAGCCGAGAGCCTCCGCAAAGTTCTTCTTCGTATACTGGATAAAGCCGATGCGGTAGCGGACGGACGGCGTGTCGTTCTTGCTGTCAACAGCCTTTATGTAGTTGCCGAGCGCGACGTCCATATTGCCGGAGATAAAGTAGTCTATGTCGCCCATGTCGGCATACAGTTTTCCTACGTCCTCGGTGCTCTCAAAGCCGCTGGACTCATGCTCTTTCTCAAAGATATCTATGCCTTCGCCGTAGGTCTGCTCCGCGAGCATGTACTTGCGCTCGTCCGCATAGCCTTCGCCCAGCAGACGATAGGTGTCTATGTAGCGGTAGGTGTTCCGGCGGTTGCGGTAGCGCATTCCCCGGAAGGTTTCGATAGCGCTCTTGAAATACGCGGTCGCCTTGGCGCGGCTGTTCGTCTTTACGAAATAGCG
>DGUD01000154.1 GCA_002393865.1 Treponema sp. UBA4319 | reverse complement strand
TATTCAAACCTTGAGGAAGTAGGGCGTCTGGCGGAAAGGCTGAATGAGGCGGGGAAAAAATTGTCCGAATACGGAATCCGACTCCTTTATCACAACCACAACGTTGAGCTTCAGCACGTCACGGCGGAAAAGACTGCATACGACGTCATCATCGAAAACACGAATCCCGAATACGTCAATTTTGAATTCGACAGCTACTGGATGCAGGACGGCGGCGCGGACGTTGCTTCGCTTATGGAGAGGCTCGGCAGCCGCATAAAACTCTGGCACATCACGGACAGGGGATGCAGGCAGAAAGGCCCGTACACGACGCCAATTCTAAAGGAAAACGAAACCGAGCTTGGAAGCGGCAGCATGAACCTGAAGGCCTACGCTGAAATCGCAAAGAAAAACGGCATCGAAGGCGTCATCCTTGAAACGCACAGCAACTGGATTGACAAAGACCCCGTAAAAAGCATCCAGAAAAGCGCAGGATTTATGAGGGAAAACTTTTGAATGCATCTCGTGCACATGCCCTATGCCGACTTCCTCTTATATCAGAATAGCACTATATGACAAGCTCGGTATTTTGCATGCCTATGCTACCGAGAAAAGCCGAAAAGCTGTGGCAGAGATATGTTATGGAAATGAAATTTAATGCGATAGCAAATAGTCCGCACAGCAGAGCTCCGTAGATTCGGCTGCGCCTTCCGTAATACAGCGGGAGGCGCTTTTTTCCCAGCGGAAGCCTTCTGAAACCTCCGGAGAAAATCGTCTGCTACTTCCGCAGTTCATGTTCTTATAAGGTATTGCAGTCAGGCTTGCATTTCCCTTATTTCGCCCCAAGGAGCCGCTTGCGTGCAGCACGGCATGCAAGCCTTCCGCGCGAATCAATTTTGTTTCCCGCTCCCGGCGGGAGCAGGAAACCGGCCGGCGCGGCGTTGCCGCTTGCCCCCTCGTGCAGGGCGGTGTATAATAGAACTGTTCAGCAAAGCAGGGAGGAGACATGGGCAGATATGTGATGGCGCTCGATGCGGGCACCACGAGCAACCGCTGCATTCTTTTTGACCGGCAGGGCAGCGCGCGCAGTATGGCGCAGAAGGAATTCCGGCAGTATTACCCGGAGCCGGGCTGGGTGGAGCACGACGCGAACGAGATTTGGGCGACGCAGCTTGCGGTGGCCGTGGAGGCGATGGCAAAAATCGGCGCAAAGGCGGAGGACATCGCGGCTGTCGGCATAACGAACCAGCGCGAGACCACCATCGTCTGGGACAAGGAGAGCGGGGAGCCGCTGTGCCGGGCAATCGTGTGGCAGTGCCGCCGGACGGCGGAGTACGCGGACTCGCTCAAAAAGCAGGGGCTCACGGATATGGTGCGCGCAAAGACCGGGCTCATCATAGATGCGTATTTTTCCGCGACAAAGCTCAAATGGATTCTGGACAATGTGCCCGGCGCCCGGCAGAAAGCTGAGCGCGGGGAGCTGCTGTTCGGCACGGTGGAGACCTGGCTTATCTGGAAGCTGACAAAGGGAAGAGTCCATGTGACGGACTATACCAATGCATCCCGCACGATGATGTTCAATATACACACGCTGCAATGGGACGAGGATATACTTGCGCTGCTGGGCATCCCCGCGTGCATGCTGCCAAAGCCGCTGCCTTCCAGCTGCCTCTACGGCGAGACCGACCCGGAGCATTTTGGCAGGGCGCTGCCCATCGCCGGGGCTGCCGGAGACCAGCAGGCGGCGCTCTTCGGGCAGACCTGCTTCAATGCGGGCGACGTAAAGAACACGTACGGCACCGGATGTTTTATGCTGATGAACACGGGCGACCGTCCGGTGGATTCCCACAACGGCCTTCTGACAACCATCGCGTGGGGCATAGGAGACAAGGTGTATTACGCGCTGGAAGGCTCCATATTCATCGCGGGCGCCGCAATCCAGTGGCTGCGGGACGAAATGCGCATCATCGATACGTCCCCCGATTCCGAGTACATGGCGACCCGCGTACAGGATACGGCGGGCTGCTATGTCGTCCCAGCATTCACCGGCCTCGGCGCGCCGTATTGGGATCAGTACGCGCGGGGAACCATCGTCGGTATCACGCGCGGCGTGAACAAGTACCACATCATCCGCGCCACGCTCCAGTCCATAGCATACCTTACCTGCGACGTGCTGGATGCGATGAAAAAGGATTCCGGCATGGAGCTCGGCTCGCTAAAGGTTGACGGAGGCGCATGTGGCAACGATTTCCTGATGCAGACGCAGGCAGATTTTGCGGGTGTGCCCATCTGCCGCCCCACGTGCGTGGAGAGCACCGCCATGGGCGCGGCCTACCTTGCGGGGCTTGCCGTCTCGTTCTGGAAGAACCGGGACGACATCCTGAGCACCGGGCAAGCGGAGCGCATCTTTGAGCCGACGATGGACGCGGCGCTCCGCGAAAAAATGCTGCGCGGCTGGCACAAAGCTGTCCGCTATTCCTTCGGCTGGGCAAAAGACGAGGACTAGCGGCCTCTGCTAATCGCCGAGCGACGCCAGCTCGTCCCAGCGGGCATAGTCCGCCTCAAGCTGCGCGCATAGATTTGCGTACTCCGTTCCCGCCGCCGCCGACTTGGTGTAGTCGCTGTCGGCCATCGCCTCCTCCAGCTGCGGCTTGCGCGCCTCCAGCTCCGCTATCTCGGTCTCCAGCGACTCAAATTCCTTCTGCTCCTTAAAGCTGCGGCGGCGGGGCTTTGCAGTTCCTGACGGAGCCGCTGCCTGCACGGCGGGGGCTGTCTGCCGCCTGGCAGTTTTCTCTGCCGACGCGGCGGCCTCCTGCTCCGCGCGCAGCTGCCTGCGGTAGTCAAGGTACTCGCTGCATTTGCCCACGTAGCCGGAGACCGAGCCGTCGTCCTCAAGGATAAAGAGGGAATCGGCGATTTTATCCATAAAATAGCGGTCATGGCTGACGATGAGCAGGCAGCCCTTGAATCCCGCAAGGAACTGCTCAAGGATGTTCATCGTAAAGATGTCGAAGTCGTTGGTCGGCTCGTCCAGAATAAGGAAATTGGGGTTGCTCAAAAGGAGCCGGACAAGGAAGAGCCGCTTGCGTTCGCCGCCGCTGAGCGTGCTGACAGGCGAATGCTGTATCTTGCCCTCAAAGCCGAACTGCTCCAGGAAGAGCGCCGCGCTCAGCACCGTGCCGTCGTTCATCTGCATGACTTCGGCGGCTTCCTTCACATATTCCAGTACGGTCATGTCCGTGTCCTTGAAGACGGGGTTCTGCTGGTAGTAGGCGATTGAGGTGTTCAGCCCCACAACGACGCTGCCGCTGTCCGGCTGCACCGCCCCGGTGATGATGTTGAGCAGTGTGCTTTTGCCCGTGCCGTTGTCGCCAAAGACGCCGATTTTCTCTCCCTTGCTGAATGTGTAGCTGAAGTCCTTGAGTACCGGCGCCTCGGCACGTTGCTCAGCCCCGGCAAAGCCCTTGGGGAAGCGTTTGGTGACGGAATGCAGCTCAAGGATTTTGCCGCCGAGCCTTCTTCCCGCCACCTCAAAGCTAAAGCCCTTGTCCGCGCTGAATTTCTCCCGGTTGATGAGCGCCATGTCGTGCTGGATGCGCGCCTTAGCCTTGGTGCCGCGCGCGCAGGGGCCGCGCATGAGCCAGTCGCGTTCCGCCCGGAGCACGGATTCGATGCGCCGCTCGGTGTTCGCCTCAATCTCTGCCTCGGACTGCTTTTTCTCCAGATAGGTGGAATAGTTCCCCGTGTACAGCCTGACGCTTCCCCGCGCAAGCTCGTAGATGCGGCCGCAGACCGCGTCAAGGAAGTAGCGGTCATGCGTGACCATAAGCACAGCCCGTCTGGTCTGCGCAAGGTATTCCTGCAGCCAGCTTATCGTCGTGATGTCAAGATGGTTCGTCGGCTCGTCCAGCAGCAGGAGCTTTGTGTCCTCTACCAGCACCTGCGCGAGCGCAACCTTCTTTATCATGCCGCCGGAGAGCTCGCCCATGCGGCGCCCCAAGTCCTGTATGCCAAGCGTGCTCAGGATGGAGCGCACCTGCGATTCGTAGTTCCACAAATCGCCCTGCTCCATCTTGCGCGTAAGCTCGTCGAAGCTGCGCTGCGAGCCTGCATTCCCTTCCATCGCGGCGCAGGCGTCCTCGTAGTCGCGGATGACGCGCAGCTTGGGGGAATCCGACCTGAATATATGCTCCCGGATAGTATCGTCCTTGTTATATGGCGGGTTCTGCGGCAGGTAGGAGACGCCCGCCGCCTTGTTGATGGTGACAGTCCCGTCGTCCGCAGGAAGCACGCCCGCAATGGTGTTCAGCAGCGTAGACTTGCCCGTGCCGTTGCGCCCGATGAGCGCAGCCTTGTCGCCTTCGTCCAGCCCGAAGGTGACGCCGGTAAAAAGCGGCTTCTCCCGCCCGATTTTGGCAAGATTGTTTATGCTTAAAAGGTTCATGCACACAGTGTAGCCGAGCGGCGGACAAAAGGCAAGCCGCAAGGGGCAAACAAGCAGGGATTCAGCATGAAAACAAAAATGCGCTCCCAGTGGAAAACACCCGGACTGCCGGTTGCACGCTTCGCTTTGCAAATGGCAGCCCGGGCGTTTTTCCGCTTCCGCGCATTTTTTATGTTGAATCCTTGGCTTTGGTAGCATAAAAAAGAAAATCATTTTAAAACAGTTTACATAATTTTCCAATACCGCGTCCGTATTCAGATAAAATACATCTCA
>DGUD01000197.1 GCA_002393865.1 Treponema sp. UBA4319 | reverse complement strand
AGCCCGGGCGTTTTTCCGCTTCCGCGCATTTTTTATGTTGAATCCTTGGCTTTTGTAGCATAAAAAAGAAATTCATCTTAAAACAGTTTACATGATTTACCAATACCGCGTCCGTATTCAGATAAAATACATCTCATGCTGAAGCCCTGCGGGCGCGCGGGAATCAGTTTTATGTTCCGCTCCCGGCCGTCTTTTCCTTCCCGCCCGCACAAAACTGAATTCCGCTTTGCTTCGTAGCATTTTTTCTTATGCGGCATGCATGGCGGCAGCCGTGGCTTGCATTCCCCGCCAGGCTTTGCTACAATTTAGGGCGGGGAGGGTATCTGATTCCGGAGCGGGTATCTGATTCCGGCGGGGAGGGAATGCATGCCCGTGCCCTTTTGGACAAGGAGGAATCCATGGAAGGTATGAGAAGACGTGCCGCTGCTTTGCTCTGCGCGGCGCTGTGCATGGCGGGCTGCTTTGCCGCCACGATGGATCCGCGGGTGAACGCCGTGCCGAAACAGCTCATGGAGCAGGTCTTTGTGGAGCCGGAGGAGGCGCTGCCCGCTGTGGTGGCGAGCCTTACGTCCGGCGTGTCCGGCACCGCCGCAAAGGTAAAGGTTCTGCACGACTGGATATGCAACAACATCGCCTACGACACCGTGGTCTTTACGGACAATTACATGGATGCCCGCGACCAGAGCCCCGCGGCCGTCCTCAAAAAGCGGAAGGCCGTCTGCTCCGGCTACACGAACCTCATGTGCAGCATGTGCCGCCTTGCAGGTATAGAGGCCGTCGGCATATCCGGCTGGTCAAAGGGCTTCGGCTACGAGGGGAACGTGGACGGCCGTATGACCCATGCATGGAACGCGGTGAACATGGGCGGGCGCTGGCAGCTCATCGACGTCACCTGGGACGCCGGGCATTGCGACGCCGACTACTTTGTCAAGGAATACAGCACGGAATGGCTGTACCGCACCCCGCGCGAATTCCTGTACTCGCATCTGCCGGGGGAGGACGAGTACCAGTATTACGCGCCGCTCGTGAGCAAGGAGCAGTTTGTCGCCGAGCCGTACATCCCCGGCAAATTTTTCGAGAAGGGCTTCGGGCTCGTCAAGGACAAGTCGCCCCTGTACGCCAACAGCATTGACGGCACCGCGCGCTACGAGCTTGCCCTTCCTTCCAAGGGAAACTACTCCGTGTACCCCCGCCTGCTGGAGAAATCCCATCGTGAGCCTGTGGACAACGCCACGTGGCTCAGCAGGTCTTCCGGCCGCCTGTATGTCGATGTCGATGTGCCGGACGCCCGCGTGTACAGGCTCAGGCTCAGCGCGTGGGAGCGCTCCTCCGCGCGCTACCAGAACTATTTTTCTGTGGAGGAATTCGAAGGCGATTTCTTGCCCCGTGCCGCCGCCCTGCTTGCCGGAAAGAAAATCTCCCAGCAGGATCTGGATTTGTTCCGCGAGTCCTACGAGAAGGTCGGAAGGCTCGGCCGCTACTACTATCTGGAGGACTTGTTCGCGCTCTCCCGTATCAGGGCGGTGGAAAGAATCCTGAAGCTGCTGGACTGTTCGCCCGACCGTTACGAGGAGATACTCGCCTTTGACGTGCAGGCTGCGGATGGCTATGCGGGCTACGGGGAGGGCGTATACCGCTTTCCGTCGCAGTACCGTGACTTTGAGTCTGCACGGAGCACCCGCATTGTCCAGCCGCAGGGCGGCAGCGTCCGGGCCGGCAGCACGGAGACCTTCTGTGTGGAGACAAAGGATTTTGTCTCCTGCGCAATCTACATCGACGGCAACGTCACGATGATGAACAAGACCGGCACGCCCGGCATCTTTGAGCTGGAGGTCGCCGTCCCGGACGATGCGCAGCTTGTGGAGGTTATGGGCTCCCGCGACGGCCGCACCCTCTACGGGCAATGGTATTACAAAGTAGAATAGTGTCAGCCGGCTGTCTGCGCTGCGCCCTGCATTGACAGAGCCGGAGCGGCAGTATACAATAGGGCTGTTCGCGTTGCCGGATGCGGCTGATGTGCCGCCATTATCTGTTTACGGAGTGTTTGCCTATGTCAGCAAAGAATCTTTCCAAAATCATCCTTCCCGTGGTGATTGTCCTTGCAGTCCTCATCGTTGTCCTCAATTCGTATACGGTCATCTCGCCAAATGAGCGCGGCGTCAAGGTTACGCTCGGCCAAGTGGAAGGCGGCGTGCTCCAGCCGGGCATGGCGTTCCACGCGCCTTTTGTCACCGTCATCAGGAAGTTCAGGCTTGAGCCCAAGACCTACGAGGTCTCCTTTTCCTGCGGGGCCGACGGCGCCATAACCAAGGACATGCAGACGGTCGGCAGCACCGTGGCGGTTCGCTATGTGTACGACGAGAACCGCATCATGGACATCGTGACCCGCTACCTGAACGATTCCGTCATACAGAGCGCCATGCGCGACAACGTAAAGGCATCCCTCAAGGAGACCGTGGGACAGTATTCCATCTACGACCTTGTGGAGAAGCAGAACGAAGTGACGGGCAAGGTGGCTCAGGCGGTGCTCGACCGCATGGTGGACTACCCCATCGCAATCTCCCAGACCACAATCACCAACTGGGACTGGAGCGACGACTTTGACAAGCAGATTAAGGAGACCGCGAACCGTGCGCAGGAGGTCAAGAAGGCTGAGCAGGATCTGAAGCTTACCCAGACGAACGCGCAGAAGAAGGTCGCGGAGGCGCAGGCCTCAAAGGATGCCGCGGAGCTGACCGCAGAGGCGGAGCTTATCAAGGCCCAGAAGGAGGCCGAGGCTAAGATGGCGGAGGCGGACGGTATCGCCTACTACAACGCCAAAATATCGCAGAACATGACCATCCAGCGCGAGCAATGGCAGCATGACGAGCAGATGGCGTATTACGAGAAGTGGGACGGAAAGCTCGTGCCGACTTACATCCCGCTGACTGCGGCAGGCGGCGTCGTGAACCTTCCGTCCGCGTCTTCCGGGGCGCGTTGAGCGGTACCTTCCGCCGCGTCCGGGCTGCTTTTAGAAGCCGCCCGGTTCTGGCGCTTCCTCAATAAAAAAGGGGCTGCCCTCTTTGGGACAGCCCCTTTTTGTATGCCTGCCGGGCGTTACTCGGCATCCTCCTTGCTTTTGTTTTCCTTGTTCTCTTTCTTTTCCTTCTCAAAATAGCTGTTGAATTCCTTGTCGGACTCCGTGTACTCGTTTGCCCGCTTCATGTTGTCCCAGCCCGGCTCCGATGAGGGGCGGTCGGACATGATGAGCGCGCAGATGATGTATGCGACCAGCCCGGTGCCCACGGTGCAGCAGGTGATGATTGCCCATGCAAGGCGTATCAGCGTCGGGTCGATGCCAAGGTATTCCGCAATTCCGCCGCAGACGCCGCAGAGCTTCTTGTCCTGTGATTTATACAGCCGTTTTGTTGCCATAGTCCTGTCCTCCGTTAGTGTATCTTTATAGTCACTGCGCCCATGCCGCAGTTGACTGAGAAATGGTTCTGCTTCTGCTCCGTGCACTGCATGGTGCCGATGCCGTCCTTGCGCTGCTCGTTCATGCGCACGTGGCCGAGCCCCACCTTGGCGGAAATCGAATAGTCTTCCTCTCGTCCGTCAAGGTTCAGCGTCACGTTGCCCATGCCGCAGTCTATGTTCACCTGCCCGGCGAACGTGCCGGTGTAGCTGATGTTGCCCATGCCGCAGTGCAGCTGCCCGGCGCCGCTGCTCACCCGGTTCAGGACGATGTTCCCTGCCCCCACATCAATATAGCTTCTTGAGGAGCTTATGTCTACATCCTTTGCGCTGAACGAGCCCGCACCGATGTGGAGACGCAGCAGGTCGAGCTTTGTGTGCTCAGGGATTTTGATGAGGATGCGCGGGTGGTTGTTGGCATCGCCGTGCCGCCACTTGTCGATGCCGGAGAGCAGCCGGGAGCTTTCCACCGTGAATGTTCCGAAAGGTGAGAGCCCGTATCGGATGTCCCCGCTGGAAAGGCCACGGTAGGACACGCTGAAATTCTCTCCCTTTGCCATCACGATTTCCGCAATGCCCAGCGATATGTCCAGGCTGCGTACATCCCCGCTGCTGAACGTGTTGGATTCTCCGTTGGCGCCTTCGTTCTTCTGCTGCGCGATGTCGGGAACGCTCGCAAATTTGTCCTTGATGGTCTGCGCCAGCTGCTGCGGAGTCCCGAATTCCGCCATCACTTCCTCGTCGTTGTCCGCGTCCTCAAAATAGCCGCGGTAATACTCAAGGGCTTCTTCCTGCTCCTCCACGGGCAGCGTTGACAGCTCGTGCTTCAGTTCCGCAAGATACTGCTGTCTTGTCATGTCGTTCCTCCTAACAGAATACTGCTTATGCTCGCGCAATAGCTTTGCCATTCGCGGCGGCTGCTTTCCAGCTCCGCCGCTCCCTGCGGGGTAATCCGGTAATAGCGCCTGTTCCGCCCGGAAAATTCCCTGTCGTATGTTTCCAGCAGCCCTGCCGTCTGCAGGCGGCGGAGCACCGGGTACAAGGCGCTTTCCGATACGTCCAGCGCCTGTCTGACGTCCTGCGTTATCCGGTAGCCGTATGTTCCTTCCGCATCCTTTGAGACTACGGCGAGCACAACGGCATCGAGCAGCGCGGAGCCTGTGTTGAACTGCATCAGCACCTCCTTGCAGGATTCAGGTGCGACAGCTCCTTAATCCTCTGTAATATTGTGCTTACACTTATACTATACATTAAATAATATTATATGTCAATATTTATTATAAAAAAAATTCGATTCCCTTTTTTATTTCCTCTGTTATACGGCGCCCGTTTATGCTATACTGGAGCTATGCTGAAAAAATTGCTTGCCCTTGCAACTGTGCTTTTCCTCAGCCTGGCAGCCTTTGTGTTTGCCCTGAATCTTTTTATCGTGCTGAGCACACGCAGATATATCTACACGAATCCCGCCGATATGCCAGAGCGCTATACGGCCATCGTGCTGGGCGCAAAGGTCTATGGTGTCCGCACCGTCTCCCATGTGTTCCGCGACAGGATTGAGGGCGGCCTGACCTTGCTGGATGACGGCACCGTGCAGCGGGTCATCATCTCCGGAGACCACGGCAAGCAGTATTACGACGAGGTGAACGCCGCCCGTCTCTATGTCTCGCAGATGCACCATGTTGACGAGAGCCTCATATTCTATGACCACGCGGGCTTTTCTACGTATGACACGATGTACCGCGCCCGCGACGTGTTCTGCGTGCAGGATGCCGTTGTGGTCACGCAGCGCTTCCACCTCTACCGCTCGCTGTTCATTGCGCGGAGCCTCGGCATCGATGCGGTGGGCTATGCTGCGCCGGAGATAAACCGCTTCCGCCGTATGCTGCATGTGCGCTGGGAATGCAGGGAATGCCTTGCCCGCGTAAAGGCATTCTTTTCCGTGGTGCTGCACGCAAAGCCCACCTACCTTGGGGAACAGATTCCCATCACGGGCGACGGGCGCAGCACGTGGGACTGACAGGTCTTTGGCATGAAAAATAAAAATGCGCGCCCGGCGTGAACGCAAGCCTGATTCCATGGGCTGCGTTCCCCGGCGGGCTGCCGGAAGCTCCGGCAAAGCGGGGCTGCAGCCCTATACTTTTGTCTTGCCGCTCAGGATATTCTGGTAGTCGTCGTAGTTCTTTTTGAGCAGTACGGGAATATCCAGCCCGTAGGGGCACTTCTTTTTGCATGCGCCGCAGCCCGTGCATTTGAGGACATCCCGGAATGCCTGCTGCCACTGCTCCGTGAGCCAGCCCGCAGAAGGAGCGCGCCGCACCATCTGCGACATCCTCGCGCACTGGTTGATGATGATTCCCTGCGGGCAGGGCATGCAGTAGCCGCAGCCCCTGCAGAAATCAGTGCCGAATTCCTTGCGGTCGCGCTCCACAAAGGCCTGCATCTCCGCGTCGTATTCCGGGGAATCCTCCATGAAGGCCAGCCACTGCTCAAGCTCGTGCATGTGCTGGACGCCCCAGATGGGCAGCACGTTGGAAAACTGCGTCATGAACGTGTATGCGGCCTTCGCGTTCGTGATGAGCCCGCCGGCAAGCCCCTTCATCGCTATGAATCCGACATCGTGCTCCTTGCAGAGCTCCACGAGCTTTGTCTCCCTGCTGCCGGAAAGGTAGCTGAAGGGGAACTGGAGCGTCTCGTACAGCCCTGAGCGGACGGCTTCTTCCGCGATGCCGATTTTGTGCGCGGTGATGCCGATGTGCCTGACCATGCCCTGCTGCCGGAACGATTCCATTGTCTCGTACATGCCGGTGCCGTCGCCGGGGCGGTAGCATTGCTCCGCACAGTGGAACTGGTAGATGTCCACGTAATCCGTCCGCAGGTTCCTGAGCGAAGTTTCCAGCTGCCGCTTCATCTCGTCGGGAGTCTTTGCCATTGTCTTTGTCGCGATGGCGATGCGGTTCCGCACGTCGCTGAGCGCCGCTCCCATTTTTTCCTCGCTGTCGGAATAGAGGCGGGCGGTGTCAAAGAATGTCATGCCACCTTCGTATGCGCGGCGCAGTATGCGCTGCGCCGTATCAAAATCGTCGCGCTGTATCGGCAGCGCCCCGAATGCGTTCTGCGGGGACGTGATGCCCGTCCTTCCCAATGTGATTGTCCTCATTGCGTATTCTCCTTGCTTCCTTATGCGAACTGCGCCTGCCGCAGTTTGTAATATGCGCCCTTCCGCGCCATAAGCTCTTCCGGCGTGCCGCTCTCCACGATGCCGCCCTTGTCTATCACGAAAATCCTGCTGGCGTTCTGGATGGTGGAGAGCCGGTGCGCTATCACAAAGCTCGTGCGTCCGCGGAGCATGTTCGCGATTCCTGCCTGCACCCGCTGCTCCGTCTTTGTGTCTATGCTCGACGTCGCCTCGTCAAGGATGAGTATGCGCGGGTTTGAGAGCATGGTGCGCGCGAACGCGACCAGCTGCCGCTGCCCGTTACTCAGCTCTCCCCCGCGGGCGGTCAGTTTAGTGTCGTAGCCGTCCTTCAGCTCCTTGATAAAGTCGTCCGCATGGACGGCCTTTGCCGCCTCAAGCATGTCTGCCTCCGTCGCGGAAAGGTTCCCGTACATGATGTTCTCCCGGATGGTGCCGCTGAAGATATAGTTGTCCTGCGTCATGATGCCCATCTGCCTGCGCAGGCTTTCCAGCCGCACGGTGCGGATGTCCGTGCCGTCAATCAGCACCGCGCCGCCGTTTACGTCGTAGAAGCGGCTCACGAGGTTTACCACCGTTGATTTTCCGGCGCCCGTCGGCCCCACCAGCGCGATTGTCTCGCCGGGCTGCACGGAGAAGCGCACGTCCTTGAGCACATCGGCTTTCTCGTCATAGGCAAAGCTGACATCTCTGAATTCGACCGCGCCTTCTATCGGCCGCATGTCCGCCGCGCCGGGGGCATCGCAGACCTTCGCCTCCGTGTCGATAATCTCGAATATGCGCTCAGCGCCGCTCGCCGCGTTCACAAACTGGTTGTAGAAGTTGCTCAGGTTCATGATGGGCTGCCAGAACATGCCCACGTAGCTTCCGAAGGCGATGTAGGTGCCGATGGACACGTTTCCTATGCCCAGCACCTTGATGCCCACAAGGTAGAGGCACATCGTCCCCACGCTCCAGCACAGGTCAATCCACGAGCCGAATCCGTCGCACCAGCGGACTGCGCGGAGGAATTCCTTCCGGTCATCCCAGACAAGCTCCTGGAAGGTCTTGTCGGTCTCAGGCTCCGCGCGGAAGCTCTGGATTATCTTGATCCCTGACAAATCCTCGTTGATGAATGCGTTCATGTTGGATGACTTCTGCCGTTTTGCCCTCCAGTGCTTCTCTGCCATCAGCGAGATGAGGAAAATCCCCGCAATCATGAATGGCAGGCTGCACAGCGCCGCAAGCGCCAGCTGCGCGTTCTTGACGAACATGATGACCATGACCGCGATGACCGTCACAAGGTTCGGGATGAGCGTTGTGACGGCGTTCTCTATCACGTCCTTGAGGGAATTGGTGTCGCCGATGATGCGGGCGAGTATTTTTCCCGATGGGCGCGAGTCAAAAAAGGCGAGGTCGAGCCCCTGTATGTGGTCGTAGAGCTGCTGCCTCAGTTCCTGGA
The DNA here is from genome assembly GCA_002393865.1 of Treponema sp. UBA4319. Taxonomy (GTDB): domain Bacteria; phylum Spirochaetota; class Spirochaetia; order Treponematales; family Treponemataceae; genus Treponema_D. The sequence goes on along the minus strand of DGUD01000197.1, from coordinate 4,010 downwards.
TGACCTTGTTGCTCGTCTTTGCCATGAGCAGCATGCGAGTCCGCACCGCGATGACCGCGAGCGCGTTTATGATGGCGCAGAAGATGACAATCCGTATCAGGCCGCCGAAATTCCCCGGCATGATGTACGTGTCGATGGCACGCTCGTTCAGCAGCGGGTTCACCAGATCCACTGCCGAGCCGAATGCCATCAGCAGGAATACGAGCGCGATGCGCTTTTTGTGGTGCAGCAGATAGCGGAAAAGGCGCAGCATGGTTACTGACTTTGCTTTTTTTTCGGTATGTTCGTCTTGTTTGTAACTGTTCATCGTTTACCTCTCTGGGGCTTACAGAAAATCTGATGCGCGCATTGCGCGCCAGCAGCTCTTCCCTTAGCTGTACTGGCTGTCATACGTTTCCTTGTAGAGCCCGCCCTTTGCGAGCAGCTCCTCGTGGGTGCCGCATTCTGCGATTCTGCCCGCGTCAAGCACGATTATCTTGTCCGCCTTCCGCACGGCGCTTATCCGGTGCGCGATGATGATTTTTGTCATGCCGTGCAGCGAGGCGAGCACTTCCTGTATTTCCTGCTCGGTCTCCGTGTCAAGCGCGGAAGTCGAGTCGTCGAGCACGAGCACCGGCGTCTTCCGTGCCAGCGCGCGCGCGATGGTTATGCGCTGCTTCTGCCCGCCGCTCAGCCCTATGCCACGTTCCCCGATGACCGTCTGCTCGTGGCCGCTCATTTTGTCCACAAATTCCGCGCTGTGCGAGTTCCGCAGCGCCAGCCGCACTTCCGCGGTGGTCATCGTATCCTTTGAACCGAGCCGCACGTTCCCGTCAATCGTATCGCTGAACAGGAAGATGTCCTGCATGACGCAGGCGATGGCGCGGCGCAGCGTGGGCAGCGGCAGCTCCCGGATGTCGATGCCGTCTATCCGTATGCAGCCTTCCGTCACATCGTACATGCGCTTGAGCAGGTTGATGATGCTCGTCTTTCCTGCGCCGGTTGCACCCATGATGCCGAGCGTCTGCCCTGCCTGTATGCTGAATGTCACGTCGCTCAGGATGTCCCTGTCACCTGCCCGGTACGTCACGTGCTCAAAGGAGATGTCCCCGTTCAGGTCGATAGGCGGCAGCAGGTGCTCCGCAAGCTCGCTGTCCTGCGCGGAGGCAAGGGCAGATTTTTCCTTGATGTCCGGCTCCTGTTCATAGATTTTGTTCAGCCGCTTGATGCTTGCCCGTGCGTGCGAGAGCCCGTTCGTCAACCAGCCGAGCATCTCCATGGGCCAGACGATGCCGCCCACATACTGGAGGAACGCCATCAGCTCCCCGATGCTCATTCCCTTGCCGCCCGCAAGCGGGCTTCCGTTGATGACGACGTAGCCGCCCAGCAGCAGCGTTATGACCGCGAGCATCCGCGTAATAAGCTGGATGAGCGGGTTGTATTTTACGAATACCCGCGACATCTCTATGTTCAGCTCGTAATATTTCTGGTTGTGCTTGTGGAATTTCGCAATCTCAAATCCTTCCCGCGCGAATGCCTTTACCGTGCGCACGCCCGCAAGATTCTCGGCGGCGGTGTTGTTCATCTCGGAATTCTCCTGCTCGATGTCGCCATAGAGATTGTCAAGCTTCTGCTCCATCAGGATGGCGATGAGCGCCGCCGCCAGCATTCCGAGCGCGGGAATCAGCGCCAGCTGCCACTGTATGCGGAACATAAAGAACAGTGAGCTCGCCGTCCGTATGACGACCTCCGCGATGAGGATGCCCATGAATGCCGCGATTTCCCAGATTCTGTCCACGTCGTCCTTTACGCGGCTCATCAGCTCCCCGCTGTTGATGCCGTCAAAGAAATTCGCGGAAAGACTCTGGATTTTCTGGAAGAGGTTGATGCGCACCTCGGATGCGATTTTGCTGCCGCACCAGTCGCAGAGAAATTCCTTTGTGTACTGGAAGACAAATCTTCCGACGCCGATTGCAAGGATGCCGAGCAGCAGCCAGCGGAGCAGCTCCATCCTGCCGCCTACTAGCACGTCGTCGACGATATGCTGCACGATAAGCGGGGCGCTCATGTCCAGCAGCGTCCCCGCGCACATCGCGATGAATGCTATCAGGTACAGCGCTGCGTATCTGCGGAAATACTTCATCAGGTTCAGTCGCTTCATATTCCTCTCCTGTATCCTTCCTAAAATAAAGCACGAATTTCCATTCTGATTGATAAACTCCAAAATGTCAACGGGGGCATATCGTGCTGCCGGAAATCAATTTTGTGTTCCGCTTTCCCCGCCCAAACCAGCCCTCCCCCTCAGCCACACAAATCCGCCCCTTTGGAACAGGCGGAAGGAAACGCCCCTGCCCCGGAAAGACCTTTATTTTCCCCTGTTCCCGTGTTATAATCCAATCAAGGAGGAACGCCCAGTGGCAGAGGAGAAGCCCATGCCTACCGGAGAGGTCAAGGACAGGCCGATGCCATCCCCGGCAGCGGCGGCAAGCCATAAGCCGGCGGCTTTTCCGCTCGGCACAATAAGCTGCCATTTGTACCACTACGCGGGGAACAACCCGGTCAGGTACGTTGACCCGGACGGAGAATGGGTGAGGAACAAAACCGACAAGTATATACTGATAAAAATAGAAGAAAAAGGATTTGTTATTCTACCTCCGTATTCTACATATGATGGATCTCATATATATCGAAATGGGAAAAACATAAAAGATGACCTTAAAGATTGGGAACGGAAAAAGATTGATGGCATTATGTTATCAGGTAGAATTCACAAAATAAGTGATGGTGAGAAAAATATAATTTGTAATATCGATATAACTATTAAGCAATATGGGAATTTTATCTTTTCTCATATTGATGGATTTTTTTCTCTCTTGGCAAATACAGCAGGAGAGCAATTAAAAGAGAATGAAAAAGACAAGTCTGGTTACTATCCATATGGAGAGCTATGGGCAGATTATGTTCCGTCCGAACCAAATGAAAAAAATCTGAAGGATAGCACGGAAACAGTAAGGTCTCGTTTCGGAACAGAAAAAAAAGTTCCAACTTTTATACCATTCGATGAGATGGAAAAACTGTATCCGCAGGCTCTGGATGACTCACAATGAAAAAGACAATGTATTTGTGTTGTTTCATTTCTCTTTTACCTTTGTATGGGCAAACCGTTGTGCGCCATCATCCTTTAAAAGATGTCGTGGAAATTCAACGTCAAGGCTTGTTACCTGAGATTGAGAGCATAGAGGAAGATTTGAAGTCTTTGACGACTGTATCAGATGCCGTTGTTTATGATTACAATGAAGATGACCCTTTTTGGGCGGGCAATGAGTACCGGGTTCAAGTTTTTTTGAAAAACGGTGACGTTCTTGAATTTAGCGGAGTTACTGAAGGACTTGAATTCTCATCGACAAATTCAGGAGGAATTCACAGAATAAATGATATGTCTTTTTTTCTTCATGGAGTTTTTGGTCTCAAAAATTCAGGCATTTCTTCAAAATACCTGTCCTTAGCTATAGCCCAGGAAGAATCCAAACGAGGCATACATACAAGAAAAACGCTCAAGCTTACAAACAGGAAAAAGCAGGAATATTTGGCGAAGTATAAAGACATCTCCGGTATTTTGCAAGATTATGACAAGATACGCCATTTCCTTCTTGACACACCTTACGGAACGAACTGCGGTGCTTTCCATTCTGCGCTGCAGAAATGTACCCAAGTGTTTGGGCGTGTCTCCCTTTATGACTGGGCTATAATTGTTTTAGATGAAAATTCTGTGAACAACAACTGGAAATGCGATTTTTACAGAATAAATGGCAGTTGGTTTGGAAGGGAGAAAAGAGATTGGTAACAACCTGTATTCGTTTTCTGATTCAAATCTAGCTGTCCCCTTCCCCCGACAAACTGCGGTTTTCTCTGCCCAAGTCCGCCTAACCCGTAGCCAGACAAATCAGCGTTTGTGCTGACGAGAGTGCAGGAAAGCAGCCCGGGCGCGAAAGCCCTTTATCTTTCCCTGCTCCTATGTTATTATAGTATCT
>DGUD01000069.1 GCA_002393865.1 Treponema sp. UBA4319 | reverse complement strand
ACCGATGCCGCGCACCGGCTTGTTCGCGATGCGGCGGAACGCAATCTCATCGCGCGGGTTCGCCACAAAAGAAAGCCAGGAGAGGGCATCCTTTATCTCCTCCCGCTCATAGAATTTCAGGGAGCCGACGATGGTATAGGGAATCTTGCGGTGCAGGAATTCAGTCTCAAAGCCTAAAGACTGGGCGTTGGTGCGGTACAGGATTGCCCAGTCGCCGTACGGGGTGCCTTTTTTGTACGCCTGCGCTATTATCTCCGCGCAGAACTGCGTCTCATCGTCCTGAGTCGGCAGGAATACCAGCGTGGGAACTTTGCCCTTGCCCCGCGCGGCAACAAGCGTCTTGCCCAGCCGGTCGCCGTTGTGACGCACCACGCTGTCCGCGCACGCAAGAATCTCGCTTGTGGAACGATAGTTCATCTCCAGACGGATAAGCGAGGTCCCGGGGAACTGCGTCTGGAAATTCAGGATGTTCTGCACCTCCGCGCCGCGGAAACGGTAGATGCTCTGGTCATCGTCTCCCACGACGCACACGTAGGTGCCGCTCGATTCCTCCACGCCCGCAAGCTGCTGCAGCAGCAGATACTGGGCGACATTAGAATCCTGGTACTCGTCCACCATAATCACCCGGTAGCGCAGGTGCATCGCATGGCGCACATCGCCGTTGTCGCGCAGCACAAGGTAGGGCAGCATGATGAGGTCGCCGAAATCGACGTTGCCGGTCTCCCGCAGACGCTGCTCGTATGCCGCGTATATCTGCGCGAACTGGGGCTCGTCGGAAATAGCCGCAAGTTCTTCGCTGTCCGGCGTGCAGCAGTAATCTTTTGCCAGCGCAATTTTATGAGCCGCGACGGCCGCCTGCTGGCGGCTCAGCGAAGGGACAGCCTTGCTGATAAGCGTCACCATGTCGTCGTCGTCATACACCGTAAAACTCTTGGATATTCCGGCAAGCTCGGCGTGGGCACGCAGAAAATAGGCTCCCCATGAATGGAATGTGCGCAGCTGCGCGTATTCGGCGCGGGGCTCCAGAGCGACGGCACGCTCGCGCATCTCGTTGGCGGCCTTCTTGGTAAAGGTCACGGCAAGTATCGCATAGGGGTCAACGTGCTTCTCCGCGATAAGGTAGGCGATTTTTGTCGTTATGACGCGGGTCTTGCCAGAACCAGCCCCCGCAAGGATAAGCAGGGAATCACCGTCGTGCTTTACCGCGGCAAGCTGCGAAGGATTGAGGACGGAAAGATAATCACCGTGTTCCTGCATACACACCGTCGATATCCACTTCCGAGGCAGACAAAGCGCGAACCCTGACCACTGCGCCGGGAACAATAGCCGCCACTGCGGAAGCATCGTCCAAATCATAGCGGACAACAACATTGCCGTCCACTTCCGGCGCCTGGAACCACGCGCGCCCGATGGCAAGCCCCTCATCCGTGCCTTCTTTGTTCTGCACGATTTCTTCTATGAGCACATCGTAGTCCCTGCCGCAGCGCGCGCGCAAACGAGCTGCCGTAATCCCGGCCTGCAGGCTCTCCAGCGCAGCCGCACGCCCGGCAGCGCACTTTTTGGGAACACGCGCCTTAAGGCGTACCGCAGGAGTATCTTCCTCGCGGCTGTACGCAAAGCAGCCCGACCAGTCGCTCTGGATTGCGCGGAGGAATTCCTGCGTGCGGGCAGCGGCAGCCTCGCTCTCGCCCGGAAAACCGGCAAGGAAGGTCGTGCGGATGCAGCTGTCGGGCAAGGCGCTGCGGATACGCCGTATCAGCTCCGTGTACGAGCCGAAGGAGCCCTTCCTGTTCATCGCGAGGATAATGCCGTCATCCCCGGACTGAAAGGGAATATCAAAATACGGAAGGAAGCGGGAATCCTGCTTCATCAGCGACAAAATCGACGGGGAAAAATGGTCGGGATGCATGTACAGCAGGCGCAGCCAGAAATTCCCCCGGATTGCGGAGATTCTCTGCATGAGCGCGAACAAAGGCGGCTCCGCAGACGCCAAGGCCTCATCCTCGATGAGCGGGCGCCGCAGCCGTTTATAGAAGGCGTCGTGCCAGCTGCCCCCGCCGGGGGGCGCGGAACAGCCAGAGGGAAGCGAATCCCCGGCCCCGCAGCCGTAGGCGGCCAAGTCCTGCCCGATAAGGTTTATCTCGCGCACCCCTCCCGCAAGCAGCGACTCAATCTCGGCGACAATATCATCGGCCGGCCGGGAGCGCAGCGTTCCACGGATGAGCGGAATGGCGCAGAAGGAGCAGCAGTTGTCGCAGCCTTCGGTAATCTTGACATAGGCGCTGCCCCGGAAGGAAAGGAGCGGACCGCGGTTCCCGCAGCAGACGCCCTGCTGCGGAGGGCGGACGACAGGCCGTGCCCCGCCAAGCAAATCTGCGGCAACAGACTCAACCCGGGAAAGGTCGCCGTTCCCAAAAATACCGTCGGCTTCGGGCAGCTCCGCCGCAAAGACATCCGCATAGCGCTCCGCCAGACATCCGGCCAGCAGAATCTTTGCGTGCGGGTAGGCAGAACGCGCCCCCAGTAGGGAATCCAGGCTTTCCTTCTTTGCGCTCTCGATAAAGCCGCAGCTGTTCACGATGATAAGGTCTGCCGCGGCGGCATCGTCAGTACGCGTCATGCCGGCTGCGCACAGACGCGAGATAATGAGCTCGCCGTCCACCTGGTTCTTTGCGCAGCCATGCTGGTCGAGGAAAAAAGTCTTTCCGGCAAGGATATCAGTCAAGTTCGTCCACCACCAGACGGTACAAGCCGTTCTTTGGATCGCGTATCCACTTTATGTCCTCAACGGAAACGGCACCGGCCGTGCCCGTCTCAAGGTCTTTCGTAGAAAGGCCGGCAATCACCTGAATCTTCACCGTGTTTATATTGCTCGCCCACAGACGGAAACGGTTGTTCGACGTCACGTTTATGATATCGCCGCTATGATAGAAGTCCTCCACCACATCCTTGTTGTCCGAGCGGTAGCGGAACAGACACTGCCCGCGGAACGAGATATTGAGAGTAAAGGGATAGGCGCGGGTATCCTCGATGATGACAGGCATCTTTGCATCCCCGGCGACAACCGGAATATCATCCGGCCGCAGCTCTGATGTTCCGGACGCGTACGCCAAGGAGACATCGCCGTCAGCGGCGCTTTTGAGCAGCATGCGCACCTCGGCGCCTCGACTCGCATCCGTCGGGCTTACGTCGCTCACATAGAGGATAATCTCAGAATCCCCGTCGCCGTCCACATCCAGCGCCCGCTCCTCGCTCAGATCGATGACCTGCGTACCGGCCGGCGTCAGAATAGAGAGCGCCGCCAGCGTATCGGCCACCGTCAGCACCACGTTGCTGCCGGACTCCTGCGGCAGCAGAATCTGGTCGCCCTTGTACAGGCGGACATTCTGCGTCGTGCCATCAAAGGAATACTGGTGGATGCGGGTCGTATCCGCAATGACCTTGGCTTTTTCCTCGCGCATCTGCGGCACTTTGAACACGCCGAAGTAGAGGAAGCAGCTCAGCCCCGCCACCGCCGCCGCCGAAAGCACGACGATGAGCGGCATAAGGAATTTCGGTTTTTCTTTCAGCAGCAGCTCCGCCGGTACGGGGGATTCCTGCAGCTGCTTCGAGTGGTAGAGACGGATAAGATCCCCGCTATCAAGCCCAAGATAATCCGCGTAATTTTTTAAGAATCCGACAAGGTAGGGCTCGCCGGGGAACACGATCTCCTCCTCGGTCTCCAAGGCCTGGATGTACTGCCGTGTAATGGAGGTGTCGCGGGCAACGACTTCCACCGTGAGCTTTTTTGCCTCGCGCGCGAGCTTTAATTTTTCACCATAGCTTTCCATGAGCCATCACTCCGAAAAAAGGAAATTGTTGTAGACGTTTGCGGATGACGGCGGATCGTACAGGAAACGCTGGTCTCCCATACCGGTGTTCAGGTTGTAATCCTTAAAATCGAATGTATAGACACGCCCGTCGGACGTAGTGCCGACCAGACGGCGGATAAGCTTTGTCGCGGGATCCACAGAAAGGTTTATCCTGACAAATTGCTCGGAAGCAGAGCGGCGGCGCAGGATAAGCTTTACCACCATCTCGGTGCTCCCCTCCTCCAGCGGCACCGCATCCTGCCCCGTCTCGTAGGCAACCGTGTAATAGCGGCTCATCAGCGAAAGCCCCTCAGGGGTTCCCGCCCTGACGCCGGTGCTGCTCACGGACTGCTGCAGGATGGCGGAAGAACCGGGCAGATAGACGGTCAGCGTCTCGCCGTTAAAGAGGATAACCTGATCGCTCGGCTGGATACAGTCTATGCGCAGCATCTCCGGGCGCTTAAAGCTCAGCTTGCCGCTCATGGAACCAGACTTGCCCATCGTTATATACACATTTGCCTCGTAATCTTTTATCGTCCCGTAAAAACTGCTCACCGACTTAAAGAATTCGCCCGCAGTCTGAACGGTCTGGGAGACTGCGGCGGCAAGCGCCAAAAACGACACACATACAGATGCCAGCAATTTTTTCATCTATGATAATGCTCCACACAAAATGCTTCTCAGCAAGGGCAGCCTCAAAAGCATGACCCGCTCCGGGACTGCCTCCATGTTCACAGGATGCTCCGGATGTTCAGAGCTGCCTTCCAAAACACACGTTTTTCGGGGCTCCTATCAAGAACCACATGAACCGTTTTTTTTGCAAGACGACCTTAAGAACACCCCGTATAAAAGAGCGTCGTCCGTTCCGTATATAATAGAAGAATACAGCAGAATCGTCAATAGCGGCAAAAATGCGGCAGAAGGAATGTAATTTATCTGAAAAAAAACATTTTTCTGTCAGATTGTCTGGAGACGGACGGAAAGCGCTTGCGCCGCCTCAAAAAATCCGTCCGGACGGCTGAAAGCCGCGCTCTTATTCTGCCCGCAGGGAGGCCTTTATCTCCTCAAGCACAGCCAGCGCATTGATGCCGTTCTGGAGCGAAGAGCGGAGGGAAGCCGTACCGTCAAGGTAATCGACGGCGTTCTGCACCATGTTGGAAAAAAACAAGGTCTTTTTGGGCAGGCGCGCAGCCTTGTCGCGCAGCAGCGAACTAAAGCCCGAATACAGCGGAGAGGGTCCCTTCTGGTAGAATTTGAGGTAGCCGTTGCCGATGCAGATGCGCCCCTCGGTTCCGTTTATGGCAATCTCAAAGCCGAAATAGCGGGAGCGGCCGCTGATAGTGATGCGGACATCAGGGCATTGTGCAGTCGTATAACAGGCGCTCAGCTGTCGGACGCAGCCTTTTTCGTCCCGGAACACCCCGGTCAGCACCGGGTCATGGAGCAGCGTGTTCACCAAGCGCTCGTGCTGCGCGGCAGGCCGGGGGAAGGACTGCTCCTTAAAGCGGAGCGCGGCTCCCAGCAGCCCTGATTTGCGGCTCCCCTGCTCCGGCACGTCTGCGGCGGCAGGACGGAATTCCGAGCACGACGGCTCTCCGTCTTTCTCCAGAAAGAAGAGCACCGCATCGACCAGATGTGTGCCGTCATGTATGAGGCTATACGCGCCGGAAGCCTCCTCCGCCGGGTCATACACGCACATCCCGGAATACAAGGACGCCGATACGGACTGAATCTCGCCAATCCGGGGCATATAGGCCTTTGCGGCGATATAATCCGCGGCAAAGCGCCGCTCGTGGTTCACCAGCACGGAGACGCCCTGCTTCTCCGCCGCCCGCTGGATTGCGAGCGCCTCGGCAACATTGACAGCGACTGGCTTTTCCAGAATGACAAGCTTGGGGGTGGCACTGATGGCGGCAAGCGCCTCCCGTTTGTGCGCCTCCTCGTTCACCGCCACGGTAATAATATCCGTGCGCAGCCGGGCGTACAAATCCGCGCTGTCATGGTAGATGCTGGCCTTCCGGTTCGCCTCGTGCCATGCCTGCAGGTTCGAATAATCCTTGTCGCAGCCCGCGACAAGGGCAATGCGGGGGTTCGCATTCAGCGCCATGGTGTGGCTTGCCGGCTGCTCGCGCTTCCGGTCAAGGCCAAGGGTATACCCGATACGCCCGCAGCCCACCAGCGCGGCGGTATAGACAGTTCGTGCCGTTGCCATAAAAATGCGTTTCCCCCGTAACCGCTATTTTCCTTCAAGCCCGTCCATGAGCGCAGCGTATTTCTGCGCAAGGCGGCGTGATTTTACATCCGCAAGCCCGTGATAGTTCGCAGGATGAGCAAAGAAGCTCTCAGGGTTCGCGACGCCGAGCTTTTCCAGCTGCGCGGTGATTTTTGCATACGCGTCGCCGTGGGTCTTGAGCACCTCAAAGAATGTCTTACCGGACTGCTCGGCCTCAAGCGTAATCTTGCGGATAACCTCGTGACCGTCGTTCACGCCAGCCTCTCCCAAGAGAATGTAGGCAGGCTCCGCAAGCACACCACCCCTGACTTTGCCGCCCGCGTTCTCCAGATTCCTGGCCATGCTCTCGCGGTCAGCCTGCAGCCCGGAGACAACGCTCTTCATGCGGGCGACCGCCATCGCAAAGCCTGACACGTAGTCCGCGATAAAGCGCTGGCTGGCGCTATTGGTCAGGTCACGCTGATGCTCGGAAATCTGATCCATATAGAACGTAAGGACGCGCGGGCTCATCGCCTTCCACAAGGACTTCACGTGCTCGCTGTTCCACGGATTGCGCTTCTGCGGCATGGTGGAGGATCCGACCTGCGTGGAAGAGAAATACTCAAAGACCTCGCCGATTTCGCTCCGCTGGAGGTTCCGCAGGTCATCGGCAAGATTGGCTATCACACCGAAGGCGACGTTCATCTCCAGAAGCAGGCGCAGCAGATATTCCGGCTCGACCAGCTGGTTGGAATACTCGCTCGGCTCCAGCCCCAAGAAGCCCACATAGGTGCGCTCCAGCTCTTCGGGATCCCTGACAATCATGCTCGGCCCGTTGTACGAGCCGACCGGCCCAGCAAGCTTACCCTTGAGCTGGCGGCTCAGCTCGTCGATGCGCAGGATGGACTTACCGAGGCGGCTCACGAATTCCGCGACAGACCAGCCGAAGGTAATCGGCACCGCATGCTGCCCGTGCGTGCGGCCAACCTGCGGCGTCTCCGCCTCACGGTCGGCGATGGCGCACAGCGCCTTTTCCAACGCGATGAGCTCTGGCAGCACGACATGCTGCGTAACGTCCCGCATGCGGCAGGAAAGCGCCGTGTCAAGGATATCCACGCTCGTCGCACCGAGGTGCACCAGCGGCCCCACGTCCGCAGGAACCTTTGTCTTCATGACATTGACCAAGGCGCGGATATTGTGCCGCGTCTTCTCTTCCTCCCGGTAGACTTCCTCCGGGTCTATCGCTGCGGCAACGCGGTCAAGCTCGGCAGCCATCCCGTCCGTCAGCTGCCCGCGGAGCTTGAGATGCGCCTTTACCAGCGCGGCCTCGCATGTCGCGCAGCTGCGGATGCTGGCCTCTTCCGAGATATATTTTGAAAGACCGGCGAATACATCGGCCTCCGACAGCGCATATCTGTGATCTATGGGGGAAAGGTTCCCGAAAATGCTACGTGTTTCCATGCTGCCAGTATCGCGTATATTCGCAAACAAATCAAGTGCGCCCGCACGGGGCACGGTGGCAGGGCTCCAGTACGAGCTGTATTTTATCTGAAAACAGACAGTACTACCGGATCCCTGCCGGCTAGCGGAAAGCCGCGATATTACTGCTTATCTGAAAAAGTTTTTCCTGTGATTCACAAATCATCTTTCCCCCTATATAGCCCGAAATTCGAGTTTTCTAAA
>DGUD01000043.1 GCA_002393865.1 Treponema sp. UBA4319 | reverse complement strand
TGAGATGTATTTTATCTGAATACGGACGCGGTATTGGAAAATTATGTAAACTGTTTTAAAATGATTTTCTTTTTTATGCTACCAAAGCCAAGGATTCAACATAAAAAATGCGCGGAAGCGGAAAAACGCCCGGGCTGCCATTTGCAAAGCGAAGCGTGCAACCGGCAGTCCGGGTGTTTTCCACTGGGAGCGCATTTTTGTTTTCATGCTGAATCCCTGGGCAAGTTTTATTTTACTGTTGCAAAAGCCCCTGACTTACGATATAATAAACAGGATATTATTTTAGCCCGTGCAGTCTTACTTTCAGAGGAAGCGTGTCATGCGGCATCGAGTAGGAGACTTATCGCAATTATGGCAATGAAGGAATTAGACAGATTCGCTAAGAACGCAAAGCGTGGAACCCAGATATCGACAAAGCTGCTGGCTCTCGTGGGCGGGGTCATCCTGCTCAGCTGCGCCCTTGTGGCGACGGCAAGTATCACGATTTTCGCCATGAAAGAGTTCGAATCGACGGAGAAAGCGCTGGTGAATACAGCCAAGGGCGCGGAGCGCGTCCTTGTGGACTGGATGGTCACCGTCAAGAGCGACGCGCTGCTCGCTTCCCGCAATCCGGATCTGCAGCAGGCAATGGCAGAGAAGAATTCCAGCCGGCTGCAGGCGCTCACCACCCTCTACAACAAGGACTGCGACGTGGAGGGCATCTGCTTTGTCGGCACGGACGGCACGGTGCTCAACGGCGGCGCGGCGGGCATATTCTCCGCGGGCGCAAAGCTCGGCTCCTCCCATGCGGTCAGCAGCGCGCTGCGCGGCACGGGGGAAGAGGCATTCGAGCCTATCGGGACATCCGACTACGCGGCGATCTATGCGGCTCCCGTGCGCTATGACGGCAAGATTGTAGGCGCCTCCGTCTTTGCCTACGACCTCTGCACGGACGATTACATCACCCTCATGAAGACCGGCTACGACGTGGAGTGCACCATATTCAACGGGGATGTCCGCGCCATCACAACCATTCCCGGCGCCAAAGGCACAAAGCTGGATAATCAGGAAGTCATAAACAAGGTGCTCAACAACGGCCAGCCGTGGGACGGCCGTATCACGCTCTTCGGGGAGCCGTACATGGCGGTGTACAGCCCCCTCAAGAATCCCGACGGCTCCATCACCGGCATGCTCTTCATCGCAAAGACGCTGAAGAATGTCGAGGCTACCCGCACCGCGACAATCACCACGGTCGTCCCCATGATACTCTTCCTTGCCGCCATCATGATTTTCTTCGCGATGCGCTTCATCAAGTGGCTCATGTGGCGTATCGCGAACGTCACGAACTTCCTCAAGGAGCTTGAGACGGGCAACGCAGACCTTACCAAACGATGCAAGCTCTTTATCCGCGACGAGATCGGCGACCTCATCATCCACTTCGACCTCTTTATGGACAAGCTGCAGGACATCATCAGGCAGGTCAAGGACTCCAAGGGCGAGCTTCAGGTCGCCGGCAACGATATGGCCGCCAGCACCGAGGACACGACCAGCGCCATCACGGAGATTATCGCCAATATCGACGGCATCGGCGCGCAGATCACGAACCAGATGAACAGCGTGAACCAGACGGCCAGCGCCGTCAACGACATATCATCCAACATAACGACGCTCAACCACATGATAGAGGATCAGGCCGCGGGCGTTACCCAGGCATCCAGCGCGGTAGAGCAGATGATTGGCAACATCCGCTCCGTCAACAGCTCCGTCGACAAGATGGCCAGCTCCTTCGAGACGCTCTCCGCCGACGCGCAGATGGGCTTTACCAAGCAGCAGGACGTGAACGAGCGCATCAAGCAGATTGAGAACCAGTCGGAGATGCTGCAGGAGGCAAACCAGGCCATCTCAAGCATCGCGGAGCAGACAAACCTGCTGGCTATGAACGCCGCCATCGAGGCTGCCCATGCGGGCGAGGCAGGAAAGGGCTTCTCTGTCGTCGCGGACGAAATCCGCAAGCTCTCAGAGACCTCCGCCGCACAATCAAAGACTATCGGCGACCAGCTGAGCAAGATAAAGGACTCCATCACAGAGGTCGTCGCCGCATCCACGGAATCAAGCGAAGCCTTTGCCTCCGTATCCAACAAAATCAAGGAGACCGACCAGCTGGTTATCCAGATTAAGGCCGCGATGGAAGAGCAGAACGCAGGCTCAAAGCAGATTGGCGATACGCTGCGCTCCATGAACAGCAGCACCATGGAAGTCCGCAAGTCTTCCGGCGAGATGGCCGGGCGCAACGAGCACATCATGCACGAGATGAAGATGCTGCAGGATGTCACGACCAGCATGAAGCAGAGCATGGACGAGATGTCCGTGGGCGCACGCAAGATAAACGAGTCCGGCGCCGCCTTGGGCGACATCTCCCAGAAGGTGCACGGCTCCATAGAGAAGATTGGTGGGCAGATAGACCAGTTCAAGATTTAAGACGCGGCGATTACTGCATAATCCGGCTCCGGATTATGCAGCCTTTCCGCATTCCGGGAGGAACGGAAGCCGGACGGCATTCCGCCCCGCTACGGCACAATAACGAAGAAGGGCATGGAAGCCGGCTGCTAGCCAGCTTCCATGCCCTTCTTCGTTTTACCGCAAAACAAAACGCCTTAGGCCTGCTCGGAATTGTAGCGTACCAAGGTCGTCGCCTGCACCGGGGCAAGCGCTTTCTCGTAGCCGAGGAAGGGCAGCCCGATGACGCCGAATACGCCGACGACGCTTGCGCCGCCCTGCTCCACCAGGTTCTCAGCAGCACGGAGCGTACCGCCGGTCGCGATAAGGTCATCGACGAGCAGGATGTTCTGCCCCTGCTGGATGTCAGCGACATGCACCTCAACTTCCGCGGAGCCGTACTCAAGGTCGTACTTGCAGCCGTAGGTTTTGCCCGGCAGCTTGCCTTTCTTGCGGATAAGGATGAGCGGGATGCCCATGCGCTCGGCAAAGGGCGCCGCAAAGATAAAGCCGCGGGACTCAATGCCAGCCACGGCATCAATCTTTTTGTCCTTGAACAGCTCGACCATGCGGTCGATGCAGTACGCAAAGGCATCGGGGTGACGGAGCACACCGGTTATATCGTAGAAAAGCACGCCCGGCTTCGGAAAATCCGGCACGCGGCCGATTACTTTGTCCAAGACTTCAAAATCTTTATCCATAAAAGCACCCGCTGTACGGAATTCCTCAGGACCCAAGCAAGCAGTCTGGAATTCCTTTTAAAATTAACCTGTCCTCAAACAGGGCGCCGCAAAGCCCACGCGCCGAAGGCTCTCCCAAAAGAGCTTCCCGGAAAGCTATGGGTTCCCGAACAGACTCTATTGTACCCCCTCGCCGCAGCAAGTGTCAAGCCGGAAACAGGGCTTCAGCATGAGATGT
>DGUD01000194.1:2722-11225 GCA_002393865.1 Treponema sp. UBA4319 | reverse complement strand
GCCAGCTCATCGAGGTGCTCGAGCGTCTGGTCGATGCCGGCAACACCGTGGTGATGATCGAGCACAACCTCGATGTCATAAAGCTTGCCGACCACATCATCGACCTCGGTCCCGAGGGCGGCGACGGCGGCGGCCGCATCGTTGCGCAGGGCACACCGGAGGAGGTCGTCAAGGTGCCGGAATCCTTTACCGGAAAGTACCTTGCGCCCTATCTGAACATCAATGGCTAAGCAGTCGGAGGGGAGAAAAGCAATGAGAAAGATGCGGCGTTTTCTGCGCAAGCTCGTTCGTGCCTTACTCAACCGGAACACACTGATCATTCTGCTTCTGCTGATACAGCTTGTTGCACTGGCGCTTGTGGTCACGTTCCTCAGCCAGCACTACCTCCCCGTGTATATGATTTTGCTGGCGCTTGATGTCGTACTTGTGATTTATATCACGAATACGTCCGAAAATCCGTCATACAAGATCCCGTGGCTCATCGCCATGATGGTGATTCCCGTGTTTGCAGGACTGGCATATCTTCTGGTCAAGACGGATATCGGTCACCGTGTGTTCAAACGTACCTATGAGCAGAAGGTGCAGAGCACCCGGAAATGCCTTCCGGAGGATCCGCACACGGCAGAGGATCTGCATAAGCTCGATCCGGCGTGCGCAGGACTTGCGGCCTATCTGCGGGATTATGGCGGGTTTCCGGTCTACCGGAACCGTCAGGCGGAATTCTACCCCATCGGCGAAGAAATGTTTGCAGCGATGAAGCAGGAGATCCGCAAGGCGAAGCACTATATTTTCGTGGAATTCTTCATTATCTCCATGGGACAGATGTGGGATGAGCTGCTCGATCTGCTCAAGGAGCGGGCACAGGCAGGCGTGGATGTCCGGATCCTGTATGACGGCTTCGGGACGCAGTTCATGATGCCAAAGAAGTATTTCAGCGACCTCGAGGAGATCGGCATTTGCTGCAAGGTATTCAACCCGTTCAAGCCGCTGCTGTCCTCCTCCCAGAACAACCGTGACCACCGGAAGATTTTGGTGATCGACGGGAATGTTGCCTTCACGGGCGGCATCAATATTGCCGATGAATATATCAACCAGAAGCGCCGGTTCGGCCACTGGAAGGACGGCGGCATGATCTGCAGGGGCGAAGCTGCCTGGAGCTTTACCGTGATGTTCCTGCAGCTCTGGGAGATGGAGCAGGCAGATACAGGTTCCATCGACAGCTTTCTCCCGCAGGAGCATGCAGGTGCTGCCTATGACGGCTTCATCCAGCCCATCAGTGATTCGCCGGTGGACGGAGAATCTGTCGGAAGGAATGTCTATCTGGATATCATCAACAACGCCCGGGAGTATGTCTATATCATGACCCCCTACCTGATCCCGGATCATGAGATCGTCACTGCACTGACGCTGGCGGCGAAAAAGGGCGTGGATGTGCGGCTCATGACACCGCATATCCCGGACAAATGGTATGCGTACCGCACGGCATGGAGCTATTATCCGGAGCTGCTCAAGGGGCATGTGCGCATTTTCGAGTATGAACCGGGCTTTGTCCATGCGAAGAACGTGAGTTCCGATGATAAGGTCGGCGTTGTCGGGACGATCAATCTCGATTACCGGAGCTTTTATCTGCAGTTTGAGTGCGCCTGCGTACTGTATGGCTGCAGTGTTGTGCAGGACATCCGGAAGGAGTTTGAAAAGACACTCGGCAAATGCATAGAGATCCGCATTGAGGACTGTGAACAGCTATCGCTTCCGAAGCGCATCATAGGCTGGCTCCTGCGGATCTTTGCACCGCTGTTCTGATCCGCCGCAGGGCGATGCGTGGGCGGCGACCCTGCTGGGAATTCTCTCACCCGTGACAGGGAAATTACAATGCATTTTGCAGACCTGCGGTCTGTGAAACTGATAACAAAAAGGAGTAATAAAAATGAGTACAGAATGCACCCATGACTGCAGCACCTGCGGCAGCAGCTGTTCCGAACGGACAGCGCCGCAGAGCATGCTGGAGAAACCCAACGAAATGAGCAAGATCGGCAAGGTCATCGGCATTGTCAGCGGCAAGGGCGGCGTCGGCAAATCGCTCGTCACGAGCCTGCTCGCCGCAAAAATCACCAAGGACGGCTACCGAGCCGCGATTCTTGACGCGGATATCACCGGCCCTTCCATCCCGATGGCTTTCGGGCTTGAGGAAGAGCGGGCGGAGACCGACTCCATGACCGGCACGGACGGCAAGGCGCAGGAATTCCTGAAGCCTGTGCAGAGCAAGGGCGGCGTGCAGATAATGTCCATGAATTTCCTGCTGCCGCACAGCACGGATCCCGTCATCTGGCGCGGTCCTGTCATCTCCGGGGCAGTCCGCCAGTTCTGGACGGACGTGGTATGGGACAACGTTGACTTTATGTTCGTTGACTGCCCGCCGGGAACAGGCGACGTGCCGCTCACCGTATTCCAGTCCATTCCGGTGGACGGGATTATCGTGGTCTCATCGCCGCAGCAGCTGGTCCGTGTCATCGTGGAGAAAGCGGTGAACATGGCGAACATGATGCATGTCCCCATCCTCGGCCTCATCGAGAACATGAGCTACGTCAGATGCCCCGACTGCGGCAAGGAGCTGAACGTGTTCGGCGAGAGCAACATCAACCGCATCGCCGAGGACTTCTCGCTCAAGGTGCTTGCCCGCATCCCCGTGGAGCAGAAAATGTCAGTCGCGGTGGACAACGGCGAAGTCGAGTCGCTCACGGAAGGATACGTTGACGCCGCAGCCGCAGCGGTGGAAGGCCTTATAAGGAAAGCCTAGCATGACGGTGCAGGAGGCGGGGGAAAAAGCCCGCTCATATTTTATGCAGGGCTACAACTGCTCGCAGTCGGTCTTCCTTGTCTTTGCGCCGCAGCTGGGGCTCGGCAAGGACACGGCGGCAAGGCTGTCGCAGGCCTTTGGCGGCGGTATATGCCGCATGAGGGAGGTCTGCGGCACCATGAGCGGCGTGCTCATGGTGCTCAGCCTGCTGAAAGGCTCCGCCGACGGCAGCGACAAAGGCGCAAAAGACGCGCTCTACAAAGAAGGGCAGCTGCTTGCCGCCCGATTCCGCGCGGACAACGGCTCCATCATCTGCAGGGAGCTGCTGGGGCTCGCCCCCGTGGATGGCGGCACACGCTACCTGCGCCCGGCCGCAGCGGAGGATAGCACCACAGCCCCCGTCTCCGAAGCGCGGACGGACAGCTACTACAAGAAGCGCCCCTGCCCGGAGCTCTGCCGTTACGCGGCGGAGCTTTTCCAGCGCTATCTGGACGGCACGCTGGAGCCTGCGGAAACGAGCTCCGGGGGGCAGGAATGAAGCTTGTCTGCGCTCCCATGGCGACGCTGAGCCACGAGGCATTCCGCCATGCGGTAGAGGAATTCGGCGGCTGCGACGAATATTTCACGGAGATGATCAACGCCCCTTCCCTGCTGAACATGGGGCCGTTCGAGAAATACTACCTGCTGGACGGGCCGGTGCCGGACAAAATCGTCTGGCAGCTCACCGGTACGCAGGCAGAGTCGCTCGCAAAGGCGGCGGAGCTCCTTGCGGCACACGGAGGCTGCGGCGTGGACATCAACATGGGCTGCTCTGCCCCGCAAATCTACAAGACAGGCGCGGGCATCGCATGGATGCTCAAGCCGAAGGAAGAGACACGGGCTGCCATCCGCGCCGTAAAGACCGCGCTGCGCTGCGCCGGGCAGCACGGTGCGCCCCACAAGCGGCTCAGCGTAAAATGCAGGCTGGGCGCGGATGATTTTACCAGCGAACAATTCTTCGCCTTCACCGATATGCTCGTAGAGGAAGGGGTCGAGCTTATCACGCTGCACCCCCGCACCATCAAGGAAAAATACCGGGGGCTCCCCCGCTACGGATTCGTGGAGGAGCTCGCGCTCCGCTACCAGAAGCGCATCCCCGTCTACCTGAACGGGGGCATCCATGACACAGAGAGCGCCCGCCACGCGCTTTCTCTTGCCCCCCATGCGGCGGGGCTCATGATTGCGCGCGCTGCCGCCCAAAAGCCGTGGATTTTTGCCCAGCTGCGCGCCGCACTCATGCCGGAAGACGCAGACGCCCCACGCAGCGCCCCCGCGCGCATAGACTGCATGCAGCTCGCACTCGGCTTCATCGACGACGTGCAGCGCTACCAGCCGCCGGAATTCTGGCGCACCCGGCTGCAGCGTTTTTTTTCCTACTACTGCCAGAATTTCTCCTTCGCGCACTATTTCCAGACCCAGATGCTCAACGCGGCAAGCCCGGAGCAAAGCCGGGAACGGCTGCGCTCATATTTTGCCCAGGAGCCCGGTGACCGCTTCCGCAGCCTCTAAGCTCATACGTCACTTACTTGCAACAAGCTCCGTTTTACTATATTATAGAGCGCATTATGGGAGAAAAGTTGCTTTCGCGCCAGCACTTGGAATCGTTTTCCACGCAAGACCTCATCGCGCTGGCGGATGACTATGGCATAGATATTCCGCAGGATCTGAACAGGCGCTTTATAATAGAAGAAATCCTTGAGTCCACGGAAGAGCTGGAGCACGACCGCAATGCCGACAAGGATGTCACCTTTACGGAAGATAGCTTCCAGCCCGGACAGGCGCTTCCCGCCTCGTACAACGAGACGAGCATCCAAGCCATATTGCAGACGCCCGCATGGGCATTCGTCTTCTGGGATATACGCGCGGCGGAGCTGGAGGAGCTGCGGGATGACCCCGCATTCGACCACCTCTTCCTGCACATCGTTCTTTTTGATTCCGGCAGCGCGGAAAAACCTTCCGACAGCCTTGACGTGCGCGTATCGCCCAGCGAGCGGGAGCAATACGTGCTGCTCTCATCCGGCAAGCACTATTTTGCCATAGAGCTTGCCTGCTGCATGGACGGCGGCAAGACACGCAGCCTTGCCCATACCGGACGCATCCGCATTCCCGACGAATGCAGCGCCGTCACTGACATGCAGCCCGGCAAAAAGCTTGAGGCGCCGGAGCTGGTCATGCTCTCAGGCTTTGAGGGGCTGCTGCGGAACCACTACCTGAACCACAGGCAGTCATTCAGCAAGTAAGCCGGTAAGTTCAGGGAGCCAGTCTGAGAATCAGGACTGGCTCAGGGGAACGCTGATTGACGCCCGGAGCATTCGTCAGCGCTCCGGCTCTATTACATTGCGTTTTTGAGGTGCATTCTGAAGGACTTTCAAAACTCGTCTGGCTTTTGAAAGTCCTTCTATCACAAAAAAAAGGAAGTAGCGGAGTGGCACAGAAGGACATTATCTTTATCATCGTCGCCGAGCAGGCATACATACACAGCGCAGATAGTTCCAGAGATTTCTCTTACGGGAACGAGCAGCTCTTTACGGCAATC
This sequence comes from Treponema sp. UBA4319, assembly GCA_002393865.1. Classification (GTDB taxonomy): domain Bacteria; phylum Spirochaetota; class Spirochaetia; order Treponematales; family Treponemataceae; genus Treponema_D. The sequence goes on along the minus strand of DGUD01000194.1, from coordinate 5,853 downwards.
TCAGGTACCTATCTTCCCCTGCTCAATCTTTTCTGCAGGCTTGAGGAAGAGAAAGTCCCGTTCAAACTGGGTATGGTGATGGGCGCCCCGCTGTGCACGCTGCTTGCCGATGCCCACGTGCAGAAACAGTACATCGACTGGCTGGACAAACGGATTGCCCTCGGCGAGGAGGAGCTTGAGCGCACACAGGACGACCCGGCGATGCTGGAGAACGTCCGCTATTGCCTGCGCAAGCTGCAGAAGGACAAGCTGGACTTTACCGAGACATACGGACAGAACCTCCTCAAGAAATTCCGCCACTTTGCGGACAACGGGAGCGTGGAATTCATCCCGACGGCAGCAACCTACGCGTACCTGCCCCACTTTGCGGACATCAAGGAGGCGCTCAGCGCACAGGTAGAGACCGGCCTGCATGCGCAGCGGACATTCTTCGGCGAGACAGGCGAGGGCTTCTTCCTGCCATACATGGGCTGGGCGGAAGGCTTTGAGAAGCTGCTGCGCTCCTACGGCATCAACTACACGGTGCTCGACGCCCGCGCGCTTCTCTTTTCCGGCACGCCGTGCAGCACGGGAATCTTCAGCCCGGTGCGCACAAACAACTCGCTGGTCATATTCGGGCAGGACAGCACCGTAACGGAGCGGCTGTCCGGGGCAGACGGCTTTATGCGCAATTCCGTGTACCGCAACCAGCAGCGGGACGCCGGTTACGACCTGCCTGACGACGCGCTGGAAAGCTTTCTGGGGAAGAACAAAATCCGGCTGCAGACGCAGTTCAAATACTGGAGCAACGGGGGAAGCCCCTACGAGCCCGGCAAGGCGCAGGCGCAGGCGGCAGCAGACGCGCAGGCATTCTTTGCCGCGCAGAAGGAAAAGCTTGTGCGCGCCGCCGACGCGCTGGGCGACAAGGACGCGGTGCTCGTCTGCACGATTCCCGCAGCCTTGCTGGGGAGCAGCTGGCACGAGGGCGTGCTGTGGCTGGAGCAGCTTATACGCGCGGCCGCAGCGCAGCAGGACGTTACGCTGGGACAGTGCCGCGACAACCTGCAGCAGCAGTTCTCACTGCAAAAAATCAGCCCCTACCCGTGCAGCTCGGAGGGGAGCGGCTACGCGGAGAACCTGCTGGACAGCTCCAACAACTGGATGATGCGCTATGTGCGCAAGGCCAGCGAGCGCATGAGCGACCTGACGGAGCGATTCCCCGCGGAAAGCGGCATAAAGGCGCGGATGCTCAACCTGGGGGCACGGGAAGTGCTGCTGGCGCAGTCCGGCGACTGGGCAAAGATGATACACGACGGGCTGATGCCGGAGTACGCGGCGCAGGCATTCAAGAGCAACATACTGAATTTCACGGCGGTATTCGATTCCCTTGCAAGCAACACGGTAAGCACCGAATGGCTCTGCACGCAGGAAAAAGAGGACTCAATCTTCCCGTGGATGAATTACCGCGTGTTCAGCAGAAAAAAATAGCCCCAAGCATCCCTGCTTTTCGTCCCGGAGCCCCGCGGGGTATTTTGTCTCATATTGAAGCACACCGTGCAATGTGCTATAATCCAAAGAAGCCGGGCCGCGGAACTCCGGTCTGGCAGAGACTCTATTACTATTCGAGGTAAACGGTATGAAGTACACTGCAGAAGTGGAACACATGTGTCCGCTTGCAAAGGGCGCTTATCACGGGCCGGCTCCGATTCCTGAGGAAGGAAAGTGGGTTCAGGCAAAAACACAGGAAGACATCTCCGGATTCACGCACGGTATCGGCTGGTGCGCCCCGCAGCAGGGCGCCTGCAAGCTCACGCTGAACGTAAAGAACGGCGTCATCGAGGAATGCCTTGTGGAGACCATCGGCTGCTCCGGTATGACCCACTCAGCGGCAATGGCATCTGAGATTCTCATCGGCAAGACAATCATCGAAGCCATGAACACCGACCTTGTCTGTGATGCCATCAACACCGCGATGCGCGAGCTCTTCCTCCAGATTATCTACGGCCGCACGCAGTCCGCATACTCAGCGGACGGACTCAAAGTCGGCGCATCTCTCGAAGACCTCGGCAAGAACCTGCGCTCACAGGTCGGCACCATGTTCGCGACCCGCAAGACTGGCCCGCGCTACCTTGAAATGACTGAAGGCTACGTCGAGAAGCTGGCGCTCGACAAGGACGGCCAGATTATCGGCTACAAGACAATCAACTTCGGCAAGCTGATGGACGCCCTCAAGGCAGGCACTGACCCCAAGGAAGCCATCGAGAAGGCCCGCACACAGTATGGCCGCGTCACTGAGGATCAGGGCGCCGTCAAGTTCATTGACCCGAGGAAGGAGTAGCCGCACGGCGGCAGCTCCATGGGCACATTGACAAGATTTATTCCAGACATTCCAAGAGGTATACAATGTCATTATTTGAAGATTTTGAAGGCCGCATTCCGCAGGTGAACAAGGCGCTCAAGGCGTATGGTTTCAGCGAGGGAGAGAAGGGGCTGAACGAAGCCCGCGACCTCTGCAAGGCAAAGGGCTTTGACCCGTACGAAATCTGCCAGAGCACGCAGCAGATTTGTTTTGAGGATGCAAAGTGGGCATACGTGCTCGGATCTGCCATCGCGCTCAAGAAAGGCGAGAAGGCGGGGGCAATGACCGGCTCCGATGCGGCAGCAGCTATCGGCGAAGGTCTGCAGGCTTTCTGTCTGCCCGGCTCTGTTGCGGATGACCGCCAGGTCGGCATCGGGCACGGCAATCTGGGTGCCCGCCTCCTTTCAGAAGAGACACAGTGCTTCGCATTCCTTGCGGGCCACGAATCTTTTGCTGCGGCAGAAGGCGCCATCAAGATTGCGGCAAACGCAAACAAGGTGCGCAAGAACAAGCTCCGCGTTATCCTGAACGGTCTCGGCAAAGACGCGGCGCAGATTATCAGCCGCATCAACGGCTTTACCTACGTGCAGACGCAGTTCGACTACACGGGCACCCGTGACGCCGACCACCCCGACGCACAGCTCAAGGTCGTCAAGGAAGTGAAGTACGGCAACAACCCGGAGCGCGCGGTGGTCAAATGCTACGGCGCCGACGATGTCCGCGAGGGCGTCGCCATCATGTGGCATGAGGGCGTGGACGTCTCCATCACGGGCAACTCCACCAACCCCACCCG
>DGUD01000194.1:0-2670 GCA_002393865.1 Treponema sp. UBA4319 | reverse complement strand
ACCCCACCCGTTTCCAGCACCCGGTCGCGGGCACCTACAAGAAGGAGCGCCTGCTCGCCGGCAAGAAGTACTTCTCCGTGGCATCCGGCGGCGGCACGGGACGCACCCTGCATCCTGACAACATGGCGGCAGGCCCCGCATCCTACGGCTTTACGGACACGCTCGGAAGAATGCACTCCGACGCCCAGTTCGCAGGCTCATCCTCTGTTCCGGCACACGTGGAGATGATGGGCTTTATGGGTATGGGCAACAACCCGATGGTCGGCTGCACGGTCGCCTGCGCAGTTGCCGTGGCTGAAGCATTCAAGAAATAAGTTTTGCGAGGGCGGGCGCACAAAGGCGCTGCCCGTGCAAAAAAGCCCCGCGGGGAACGTCTTTTCCCCGCGGGGCTTTTTTGTCGGCTGCCCCCCAACGACAGTTGTAGAACAAATTCTATACAAATGAATTATGCTTGATTTTTCATACATGCTGTTATATAGTATGAATGGGGGGTACAATATGGCAATGTTGCAAGTCCGCGATATGGACGACCGTTTATATGATAAGCTTAAATTTGCCGCGAAACTTGATAATCGCTCAATCAGTCAGCAAGTAATCACAATTTTGCAAAACTATTTTACTTCCGTCCCAGTAAAGACAAAAAATGCAACAGAAGAATTTTTGAAGTTGGCAGGAACATGGGAAGACTCTCGCTCTACAGAAGAAATCATAGATGACATTTATAGTTCAAGAGTCAATTCCACGAGATTTGAGGCTTTGGATGGCATATTTGATTGATACTGATACGATTATTTTTGCACTTCGTAGAGATAAGTCAGTTCTTGCAAGATTTGAAGAGAACAAGAACATTCCAATTTCAATTTCGATGATTACTTATGCAGAACTTGTTTTTGGAGCAAAACGCTCTCAGAATGAGCAAAAAAACATGATAAAAGTAAATCATATTCGTGAAATTTACCCTATCGAAGAGCTGAATGAAGGTGTGATGGATGTTTTTGCTGACATAAAAGCAAAAGTGTTCGACAAGGGAATACGAATCGAGGATATGGATTTGCTTATTGCAGCTACAGCAATTTACAATGAACTAACATTAGTAACAAACAATACCAAGCATTTTGAAAATGTTCCGAATTTGAAGTTGGAAAACTGGAAAAAGTAGCAAAACCTAACAAGAAGTTCAATGCCGACACAGGCTCAAGGTCTGTGCGGTTCAAGTCATTGTTATGCCCACACGCCACTGGCGTGGTCAGAAGAGGAAAAATGAAAAAAATATAAAATCGTTATTTCCTATTCAGTGTCCTTTTCTTCCACCAGTAAATCCAGCACCGAAACATTGAGCACGCTCGCAATCGCCACAAGCTCAATGTCCGTGACGAATCGTTTCCCGCACTCGATGCGCTGGACGGCGTTCTTGTCCACGTCTATCCCGTGCAGCTGCAGGCTGTCGGCCAGCGCCCGCTGGGAGACGGTCGGCGACATCCCCTTGCGGATGCGGGCTATGTTTGCCCCAGAGATATTGTTGGAATCCCCGTTTTTGTTCTTGAACATACAGTTTTTGACATTCAGTGCTTGTCACTATCTGCATTTTATGGTAAGTTTAGAGCAGATTTGACATTCAGTGAATGTCATTCAGTCGCTATCTTTACCTGCGGAGGAAAATATGGGACACCATCTTGCCCTGCATGCACAGGGCAAGTTTTCGCTGCGGTGAAGGAGAGGAGGAAAATCCATGGTATATGTGGTCATGAATGAAGGTGAACCCCGTGCCGCTTTTTACAGCAGGTCTGATGCAGAGGAATTCATAGAGGCACAGGAAGAAGCAGACTATGAGGCATCAAGGGAGGAACTTGACCTGGGAAATGACGATATCAGTGACTCCCACAATCAAGAGGCGGCATACCTTGCAAGTTATGGAAACGGAGAATACACCTGTGTCAGTATATCAGATGAGCAGCTTGCGAAGGATATAGTGGTTATCGATGACTGCGAATATTTTCCTGATGATATACGGAATCTGCTGAAAATATCTGATGACAGCGAAGATTTGTTTTGATGGCAGCAAAACAGTACCCATGATGCAGGAGGAATACAGACAGTGAAAGTGATAACACTTTGCCAGCCTTACTATTTAACTAATCCGCATAACCTTTCCCAACCTTTAACGCTTCGGGAATTTTTAGAGGAAAAGTGCGAAAGTTATACAAAGGGAATCTGGAACAGACCTATAACGTTTACTTATAATCCAAATTTGTATGCGATTGTTCTTGATTTTGTAGACGAAGACGGGAGAACTGGATATACAATAAATACGTATCAGGAAAATTTGGCGGCTATGAAGCAATATAAGGTAAACCGTATGTTGCAGAAAGGTTTTAGGGCTCCCCAGAATGAAATAGCAAAATATCTTACATATGACGACATGCCTCGTTTTCCGTATTATGACAAAGGAAAAGGTAAGCTGGTAATGATGAAAAAATAACAACATTCCTGCGGTCTTGCAAACGCAGATTCCTCGGATGCTTGGGCTAAAATGGCATCGTTATACATCCTTTCCACTGGCACGGCGGGGGCAGCATCCTCCCGCCGTGCCTGGTTTGACAGCCTCCCGACCGGGTGCTATAATCAGCTCAGATATGCTTGCATCTAGGGCAAACGCATTATAGATTCTGC
>DGUD01000159.1 GCA_002393865.1 Treponema sp. UBA4319 | reverse complement strand
ACATCTCATGCTGAAGCCCTGGCGCCGGGCTTGGGCATTGCGTTTTTAGTATCCTTAAATTCCGCGCGAATTTTTTTGCCAGTGTACACTGGCAAAGGGAATTGACAAATTCCCTTTGAAAGCCTCGCTTCGCTCGGCTTTCAAAGAAAAAAAATTATGGAGGTTCAACTATGGGAAACATCAAACCGGCAGACAATGCGGCGAATCAGCAGAATGCAAACAAAGGCACTCCTGGGACAAACAGGCAATATGACCAGAACCAGGGGAACAGGGGCAAGCAGTTGAACCCTAACCAAGGGCACAGAAAATGATGCTGCGGAAGCCTTGGCTTCTTGTTGCCGCCAGCATATATGTGCTGGCGGCGCTGCCCGCTGCGGCAGAGCCAGCCCTTGACAAGCAGCGGGCAAAGAAAATTCTAGAAAGCTGCACCGCCTCGCAGTTTGTGCCCGCAAGGGGCGTTAATCTGAGCCGGGATTTGTCGCTGGGGGATACTATCTGGATAGATTGTCCTCCCCTCAGCCGTCGTAGAGGCGATGATGATACAGGAGATATAGGACTATTCGAGGTCAGTGAAGAGTCTGTTTTTCTCGGAGGCATTCGCCCTGTAACTGAAGACTCCGGTAAAGATGGGATATTTAACTTCTCTGGATCTGGTTGGACTGCATACTTTGACTATGACTACAAAGGCTCATTACATAGCATATACGTAGATTTCTATTCTGAGGACGGGAGCTTCCAGCGGGAGCTGCGTCTGGATGACGAGTTCGATACAGAGTTTGCTATAGCCACCAACTTTTCACAGGGATATGATTATAGTTATTATTATGAGGATGAGCGTCGCTTTGATAAGCCCAGAATGTCTGCCGGAACACGCGGCAATCCCCTGTACTTGCAGGTGCTCGCGGAGGTAACGTATAGCGAGCACTCTACGTATACGGAAACAGACGGCAGTACCGTCCACGTCCTTTCCCAGAAGATGAGGGGTTTGTTTGATGATGAAAAAAAACCAAGGAAGCTTGTTATAGGACAAGGTTTTGACAAATACAAAAAAGAACGAGCCAACATTTATTCTTTTATGGCTACTCTAGCTTCCTCGCGGGAAGCTTTGAAGAGAAAAGCTGCTTCGCGTGATCCAGAATGTTGGACGCCTGCGGGGGATCCTCGTACTGTATGCTGCATGGAGTGGGACAGCGATACAAATGCGCTGTCGGTCGGTCTGAGGTGTGGATATGATGAAATACAGGGGGCAACAGGGAGTGAGGTTCTTTTCTTGACCTCTGATGTCTATTTCTACCAGTGGCTAAGCGAAGACGGGGAGTACGGATTTGTTTCTGTAGGAGAGGTTGATGCTTACGGCAGGCTGCGAGAACCTCTGTATTATGTTGAATGTGCATGCTTTGAGACTGATGATGACTTCACGATGCTTCCCAAGGGATTGACCTTCTTTGCCGGTCCTGCATGGGATGACTCGAGGAACTACGACCTTGATTTGTTTGTGGGAAAGCATGTTCCGAGGTGATAGCATACCTGACTAGCAAGAAAGGCCGGGCGCCCTTACAACCCTATGGGACGGCAGCCGGAGCGGTAGGGCTATGCGATGGATGCGGCTGCCGCCGTCCTGCCACAAATCTGATTCGCGCGGAAGGGGTGCAATCCTTGCGGGCTGCGCTGATTGCGCTATGGCGGCCCTCTCGTCCTCCTGCCCCGCGCGGGAGCCTTGTATTTTCCGCGCCGATGGGGTATGCTAGGGCTGCGGGGAGTTCCGGGAGCTAGAGATGGACTTAAAGACCTTATATACGCAGATTCTGAACGAACACAACGTGCACCCCACGCACAAGGGCGTGCTGGAGGATGCCACGCTTACGCTGCAGGGGGTGAACCCGAGCTGCGGCGACAGCATTTACGTGCAGCTCAAGATTGATGACGCGGGGACTATCACCGGCGGCGCCTTCAACGGTTCCGGCTGCGCGGTGAGCCAGGCGAGCGTCGATATGATGCTCGACGACATCATCGGCAAGCCCAAGGACGAGGCGCTGCGCCTTGTGCAGCTCTTTATGGACATGATTCAGGGCAAAGTGAGCGACGACTCGCAGCTGGAGGAGCTTGACGAGGCCGCCAGCCTGAAGAACATCAGCGTTATGCCCGCCCGCGTAAAATGCGCCGTGCTCGGCTGGCATACCCTGCAGGAGATGCTCGGCGCCCCCGCCGCCCGCGGTCAGGGCGCCGGGCGGTGAGGCCGGGGGCGGCAAAAGCTCCAATTTTTCCACTTTTTCAAAAAAATATATTGACAAGATGGCTCTGGGGTGGTATAGTATAGTTAGCTTGTAAATAAGCTGATAAACTCTCTCCGATTTAGGCAGGGGTCGCAAGGCTCCTGCCTATTTTTTTGCAGGTTTTGTGGGCGGATGCCCGATGCCCGGCATTCCTGCATGGCTTAAAATACCCTTGTCTATATTTTCCCGGATATCGCCCGCAGCTTTTCTGCCTCCTGCCCCAGGGAATACAAAGCTGATTTCCGTGAGCTGCCGCCAGGGCTTCAGCATGAGATGT
>DGUD01000116.1 GCA_002393865.1 Treponema sp. UBA4319 | reverse complement strand
GCTCTACCAACTGAGCTATAGCGGCCTGACGCTTGCTACTATACCAGAAGCAGAAAAAATTGTCAATGGCGAAAGCCGTTTTTCTGATTCTTTTTTTTTATTTTTTCCGCAGCAGGCGCTACATGCCGAGCAGGCGGCGATAGAGCGTGATATACTTATCCTTTGCCACGTGCTCCCATGCGTAGTGCTCCCTGATATACCGGGCCGCATAGCGTATCATGGGGGCAAAGGTCTTCCTGCCGCCGATGGCCAGCACCTTTGTCAGGGCGTAGAGCAGGACAAACAGCTCGTCAGCGCTGTTCTCCTTGTACAGGAAGCCGGTCTTCTCGTCAATAATCTTGCACAGACCGCCCGTCGCGTGGGCGACAGGAATCGTCCCGTAGACCTGCGCGATAAAATCCTCAAGACCGCAGGGCTCAAAAAAGCTGGGGAAGACGGCAAAGTCGGCAGCCGCGATGCACAGCCGGGAAAGCGCCCTGTCGTACCCGTTGAAGAAGACGCAGCTGCCGGGATAAGACTCGCTCAGGCGGACAAGCTCCCGCTCCAGCTCCGGCTCGCCCTGCCCGATGAATATGAACTTTGCGGACACCTGTTTTTTCAGCAGGCGCTCTGCGGCGGCGACAAGCACCGGGATACCCTTCTGTGTGACGACGCGCCCGTGGTAGGCGATATAGACGGAATCAGCCCCCCCTGAGGCATCGATATAGCCGTGCTGCTCCACGGAGCGGCCCAGGGCCGCCATACATGCGCGGGAAGCATAATCGCCGAGGAATACGTCGCGGCAGCGGTACTTTCCGTCCAAATCCCCGTCCTGCGGGCTGAACGGATACGGCAGCAGCGACACCGCGGTGTCGGCGGGGTCATACCTCGCAAAATCGATGCCGTTGGTGATGCCCGTCACCGTCACGTGCCTCCTGCACAGCGCGTCGGAAAGGCCGCCGGTCATATCGTTGGGGCGCATCAGCTCCTGCGCATACTCCGGCGAGACCGTCGTCAGGCAGGCATGGCCGGCGGCAAGCAGGAAGGGCTCCACCCTGCCGTTGCAGAGCCCCTGCGCAAGCTCCTCCCGCGGCAAACCCGTGTAGGACACGGCATCATCAAGCGAACCGAATTCGTGGTGGTATCCGGCACCCGCATTGTGTATGGTGACAAGGCACCTGGTGTTCCGGTAAAAAGCAGCGAGCTTGCTGCTCGACTGCGTTGCGGCGGCGACAAAAGACGGGATGAACGCGGTTGTCGCGTCCTGGCAGTGAATGATGTCAGGGCTTTCGTCCTGCACGCAGGTCTCGCCGTATGCGGCGACAGCTTTCTGGAACAGCGTGTTGAGGAATGCGGCGTCCTCATGGCCGCTGCCCTTGCGGTGCCGGGGATTCTTCAGCTCCTCTTCTTTTGTATAGGTATAGACGGCTTTTTTATCAGAGAAGGCGCGGTTGCAGACGAACACAATCTCCACGCCGTTCAGCACGCCCCGGCAGAAGGTCACGATGACATGCCGTCCCTGCACGCGGACAACGACCGGATGGTGCCAGATACAGCGGTATTCCTGCAGTCCGGAAAGGTTCGTGCAGCCATACAGAGGGATAAAGAGCGTGACCAGCTGCCCCAACCTGACCAGATTCTCCGCCAGCGAGCAGGTGACATTCTTTACGCCGCCCGCCTCCGCGATGCCGTTATACTCACGGGAGACAATCCATATATTCATCGCGGCTCCTTGGAAAGCCGGAGGTCGGGGCGCAGAGCCTCGGCCCCGTTAAGGTAGACCGGCTCAAGCTTTGTCCCGCAGGGAAGATAGACGGTCACCATCACCCGGATAACTTTTGCAAGCATGTTCCTGGCGGCAGGCTCCTGCGCGCAGAAGAGCGGGATTCCCTCCGGCGAGACGCCGCTGTCCGCACGGCGGAAGGCAGTCGCGGGGTTCACCGCGTCCAAATCAGGGGTAATCGTAAACTGCACGGAGACAATCTGCCCCGCATCGCGCACCCCGTGGCGGGAAAAGAGCTCCCGGCACATGTTTTCCACCGCAGCCGTGATGGAAGCCTCCGTATTCTCGGCGCAGACAGCTCCGCGCAGGCAGTACAGTCTCGTTCCGTCCATGGCAGCCTCACTGAAGCCCGTTCAGGGCGCCCGCCAGACCGGACAGGTTCGGGATATCCTTAAGCTGAGGGTATTTCTCCAGCAGCTGCGCATACTTCTCCAGCTGCTCCAGCGCCTTGTCGCTCTCGGCGACGGCAGCGGCCTGCTGCTCGGCCTTCGCCTTCAGGGCGGCCTGCAGCTCCTCCTGGTAGCCTTCGTAGAGCCCCTGCGCGGACGCATACAGCGTGCGGTCTGGCACCCTGACATCCTCTATGCTGATGTCGGTGATGGTGGCCGGGGCTATGTCCGCGCCGGCCGCAGCGGCAAGCCCGTCAATCTCCGTACGGGAAAGCGCCTTCGGCTGCGCCGGGGAAGCGTTGTCGCCGGGGGTGTCCAGCAGCTGATCCGCAACCCGCTTGGAGATGACCTTTGCCCTCGACTCGTACCATGCGGAAAGCGAGGCCTCGTCCGTCAGCTCGTGCGCGCCGACCAGCCTGACAAGCTCCTCCGGCGGAAGGGCAAGAGAGATTGTCATCCGCACAGAATAGGAGAAATCGGCCCCGCCCTCCAGCATCCGCGCGTAGGTCTCGGCGGACGGCAGCTGGCCGCTGTATTCCTGCCCGCTCTTGTAGGGGGCAAGCGGGAACTTGTAGATTTTTACGTTCGTGGGAAGCAGGCGCTCCCAGCGCCACGCGAACTGCCCGGCAAGGAGCGGCTGCTGGTACACCCCGCTCGTCTTTGACACCATGACCCCGCAGTATCCCGGCTCTACCGTGAACTGAATCCACCCGACATAGAAAACAGCCGCGGCCGCCAGCAGCAGCACGACGACATTCGCTACAAAACGTCTGACCTTCATTTTCCTACCTGCTCCATGAGAAGCGAGCCAGTCTCAAAGAGTCCACGGAAACATGTTGCCCCAAGACCTTTGAGACTGAACAAAATTCACCTCTAGAAGCGCAATGAAATGTATTGCTAGCAAAGCTTCAAAGCGCTTCTTGCAAGCTCTCTTCCGTGCCCGCCCTCGACAAGCGGGCATAAATATTGTATACTGTTTGCGAAGATTTTACAATATGAAGGGCATCCCCCGCATGCGGCCAGAGCCGGATGAGGAGCGCTGCCCGCACACGGTCTTTATGGGGCAGCACACATTTCCCGGCAGATACCTTTCCGACAACTCTTTCCTTTTCCGGCTCACGAAGCGCTTCACGCTCTTCCTGCTGCTGATGGCGCTCGTCCTGCTGGCCTGCTACGTGAGCGGAAGCTTCCAGGGCTTTCTGGACAGCACACAGCACTTTATACTGCTCCTGAGCTCGCTCAACGCCGTCATGCTCGCGTTCTTTGCGGCGGCAGGCGCCACGGAAAGCTTCTTCCTCATATTCATCGCGCGGAAAAAGCGATACCTGCTCTGGTTCCTCGGCTACCTCGTGCTGCTATGCGCTGACGCCGCCGTCTTCATGCTCCTGCGGGGGATAACGTATCTTTCTGAAGGACTGCAGACTGCGGCACAATGACAAGGAAGCTTCCTTCCGTGACCGATATGCTCACGGGCTTCTTGAGCCCGTAAAAATCGTCGGAAATCCTGTTCGATATGCTGGGCATACCGTTCTTGCGGAAGCTGCGCCACTCCCATTCCAAGCCCTCTGTCCGGATTCCGCCGCCGGAAAAAGCGCTCGTGAGGCGTGCGACCGATATCCGCTGGTCGGGACGGACGTTGCTTACCAGCAGGCGGCTGCCCGCCGGCAGGCAGCAGACAAGCTCATGCTTCCCGAGCCAGAAATCCGCATGGAAGGGCGTGGAGAAGCTGTCGTATATGCTGATGAAATGGTCTATCGTGCCGCCGCAGCCGCCGACGAGCGTAATTCTGCCGGAAGCCCTGTCGCCCACGAATTCCACCGCCCGCTGCAGGGCAAGCTCGGTGTCCGTAAAATCCTTGGTGCGGTTGAAAATCTCCGACCTGGTCTTTCCGTATTTCTGCAGGAGAGAGGTGTCCTTCAGGCTGTCCATGTCGCCGATTATTAAATCGGGCTTAAAATCATAGGTACTGCCGTAGAAATGGCTGTAGGCCTCCAGCAGATCCAGCCCCGAGTCCGCGGCTATCACTTTGTCTATCACCGGCGCGTGTGAAAAATAGAATACCGTGTCGTGCGGGAGCGGCGCCTCTCCGCCGGTAAATATGACGATATGCATGATAAGCCTCCTTGCACCGGAGCTACGAGCATGCCTGAGGCCTGCTACTTTTAAAACTCTGCGTGCAGCCCCAAAGCCGCAGAAACAAGACGCAGCCCGGATCTGACGGGCTGCGCTGTCTCCCTAGACTTTCGGCACCTGCTCTGCTATACTCCATTATAACATGAATTCTCGTAAAAATGTAAAGATACCGGCAGATTTAATCAAAGTAAACGCGCTTTTTGCGGCGCACGGCTTCAAGGCATACCTTGTGGGGGGCGCCGTCCGCGACATG
>DGUD01000167.1:7304-10534 GCA_002393865.1 Treponema sp. UBA4319 | reverse complement strand
GAGACGAGCGCCGCGGCGATGCCGAGCCGCTGCGTCATGCCCAGGGAAAAGTCGCGCAGCTTCTTGCTGCCCACGTTGCCAAGCCCCGTGCGCTCCAGGAGCCGCGGGATTGCGGAAAAGTCGCGGATGCCGTGCATGAGCGCGTGCAGGCGCAGGTTTTCCTCGGCGCACAGGCTGCCGTCAAAGACGGGGCGCTCAATCATGCAGCCGATTTTCCTGCGCTGCTGCGGCAGCATTTTCCTGCTGCCACAGCCGAAAAGCTCCACGCTGCCGGAACTTGCCCGCGCAAGCCCCGCGATGATGCGGAGCGCCGTGGTCTTGCCAGCCCCGTTCTCGCCCACGAAGCCGTAGACGTGCCCTTCCTGCACGGAAAAGGAGACGCTGCTCAGCGCGGTCTGCCTTCCGTAGCTTTTTGTGACGTTCTTAAGCTCTAGAAGTGTTCTGCTCATGCAGGCAGTATACGCCGCCCGCATTATCTGAAAGATGGGGAAGTGTTAACTGAACATTAATTTTTGCGGGGTGGGCTGCATCCGCACAGCAGGATGCAGCACGGATACGCGGTGGCAAGGACGCCCGCCGCCGCTGCAAAGGCAGCAGCAGGCATGGTTTGCCAGCCGGGTGCACATCTGTTCCGGCGGCGTCCCTTTGCGTCAGTCGTAGCTGTCGCGGAGCGACATGATGCGCAGCGCCGCCTGCAAGTCCTGCGCCGAGGGAGCGGGGGCGGCGTCCTGCCAGCCGTAGGAGCTGGGCGTGAACGACAGCACCGTCTCTGTTCCCGGCAGCAGGATGAGCATGTTGTCGGAGAAGATGCCCGGAATCCCGGCCGCCTCCACGGAGACGTAGAATGCCGGCCGGTCTGTGCGCAGGGTGACGGAGAGCTGCCCGTCCTTTTCGGAGACCTGCGCCGTTATCCGCGCGCGCGGCAGCTCGTACTTCTTCCAGCGCCGGACGAAGAGGACGTCGCGCTGCTCTTCCGCGCCGGAACGCATGGTGGCAAGGATGAAGTAGCCTGTCCGCTCCTTGTCCCCGCCGATGAGCGGCAGATTTTCCACGTCCTGCTGCCAGACATATTCAGCGTTGTCGCTGGCCAGCTGCCTGCGTACGGTGACCGGCGCGGCGATTTCCGTGCCGTCAAAGCCGATGAATGCTATGGTCACGCTGATATCCGCGCTGCCCGTCGTCTCGTTGACGACAGATGCGAGTATGCCGCCGTCTTTCTGGATGAGCGAGAGGCTGAGCGGGGCAAAGAAGCGCCGCGCGGCATAGTGGAGCAGCTTCCATTTGCCGGAATATTCCAGCGACGACCACGATGTGACCGGCCAGACGTCGTTGAGCTGCCAGTAGCAGGCGCCCATGCAGTGCGGGCGGAGGCTCCGCCAGTATGCGACCGCCGTCTTGACCGCGAGCGCCTGCTGCACCTGGCTTAGGTAGAGCATCTGCTCCGTGCCGGACGGAAAGCGGAAGTAGCGCGAGAAGTTTTCGAGTATGATGCTGTTCCCGCTGGGAGAGCGCTGGTGGTATTCCAGCACGGGCGAGGTCAGGTTCAGCGCCTCTTCCGGGGCGAATTCCCTGATTCCCTCAAGCGACGGAAAGCTCTCGAAGCCGAATTCGCTGACGAAGCGCGGCTTGATGGACAGGTAGGCCTCCATGTCCTCGCGCCCGTGCCAGACGCTCCAGAAGTGCATGTCACCCTCGCTGTCGTTGTGCCAGTTGTCGCCGAATGTGTCCGGCCCCGCGCAGGGCGAGCTCGGCCACCACGTGTGCCACGGGTCGCAGCGCCGCACCGTTTTTTCCACGGTGCCGTGGTTCAGGCGGTCGTAGTCGGTGATGTAGCGGTCGCGGTTCTTCCGGCTCTCCTCGTACCAGGTGAGCGCGCCGAGGTTCTCGTTGTTGCCGCACCAGACGGCAAGGCTGGGGTGGCTCTGCAGGCGCAGGATGTTGTCCTCCAGCTCCTGCTCCACATCGTGCAGGAATTCCTCGCCGGAAGGGTAGAGCGAGCAGGCAAAGGCGCAGTCCTGCCAGACGATGAGCCCCAGCCGGTCGCAGAGCGTGTAGAAGCTGTCGCTCTCGTACTGCCCGCCGCCCCACACGCGGATGGTGTTCATGTTTGCGGCGCTGCTTGCCTCAAGCAGGTAGCGGCAGCGAGCCTCCGTCCAGCGGGAAGGCAGCGCGTCCGCCGGAATCCAGTTTGCGCCTTTTGCAAAGAGCGCCCTTCCGTTCAGCTCGTAGAAGAGGCTGCACCCGTAGCTGTCTTTCTCTGCCCGCAGCCGCAATGTCCTGAAGGCAATCTGCTTGCTCATCCGGGATTCGTCCGTGGAGACGCGCAGCGTGTACAGCGTGTTCTCCGCCTGCCCCAGCTCCTTGAGCTCGTCCGCGGAGTGCCACAGCGCCGGAGAGCGCACGGAGAACTGCGCGGAGAAGGTATTGCCGCCGGGCACGGCGTGGTATTCCGCGCGGAGCCCGGTGCCGCATGCGCCGCCCTCGTTCTCCAGCCCTATGCGGAATGCGGCCGTGCCTTCGCGCTCGGCATGGTAGTGGATGTCCACGCAGACCTTCCAGCTGCCGCCAAAGTTTCCGGGCTCCTCCGGCTCGGTCGTCACCGTGAGCGCGCGGATGGAGCCGCTGCGCACCGGCTGCAGGGTGATGGAGCCGTAGATGCCGCAGACCATGAGGCATGGCCCCCAGTCCCAGCCGGAATGGCACTGGATTTTGCGCGAGAGGTTCCGGTGCGGCGAAAAGACATCGTATTTTGTATAGGGGATGGGGTAGGGCAGCTGCCGCGCCGCTTCCCCGGCTTTGCGTTCCGCGGAGGCAAATCGGATGGCGATGCTGTTCTCGCCGTCGCGCACAAAGTCCGTCACGTCAAAGCGCCAGATGCGGAAGTAGTTGTGCCCTTCCGCCGCCTGCTTCCCATTGATGAGCACGGTAAAGTAGGTGTCCACCATGTCCATGCAGAGGTAGCAGCGGCTGCCTTCCTCTTTAGAAAAACTGAAATTCCGCGATATCTCCCAGTCCTCCTTGCCCACCCACTGCACGTCGCCCTCATTGCGCGCGTAGTAGGGGTCGGGGATAACATGCGCCTGCATCAGCGCCGTGTAGTTGTCTCCCGGAATGCGCATCGCCACCGCCGCCATATCCTGCCGCGCCGTCACGCAGCGCAGCTGCCATTCTCCCGCCAAAGATAGTGTGCCCATAGAACCTCCGTGTGCTCGCTTTAAGTAAAGCAGGGC
>DGUD01000167.1:4537-7190 GCA_002393865.1 Treponema sp. UBA4319 | reverse complement strand
ATATTGGAAAAAAAGAAGCGCTCTTTAAAAACATTTAGTTATAATTATTTACAAAGCGCTACTTCTCTGTTATGCTGTTTTTATTCCAAGAGGCGGAATTTATGGAGAGTTTCTGCACTGACATACCACACACAATCTTCTACTCTCTTCCTATATATATATATATATATATATATAGGCTGTCCGCGCCTTGCGCAACCGCAGCTCTTCCCGCCTGCGTGCTGTTTTGTAAGCTCGCACCGCCTCGCAGTTTGTATGGGGCTTGTCCGGAAATCTCTGTCTCCTCACAGGCCATGCGTAATCCTTCTGGATAGCAGGATGGAGGCCGTCTCGAAAGTAGCGGCTTTTAGGCTGCTTCCAGTATGAGATTTGTGACCGGACGATACGATGCTCCGGTCATGCCGTGGCGCAGGGCGGGCGCATAAGGCGCGAACACTGCGAATGAGGTACGTTATGACAACACGGAGATATGTATCGATTTCGACGAAATTCTCCATCGGGGCAATCGCCATCACCCTCTCAATTGTCGCCATCTCGCTGGTGACGGCAGGGATTTTCTTCTACAGGAACTGTCTTGACAATTTTTATGGAAGCGCGGAGACGGCACTGTCCGAATTCTCGGACTCAATCACGCTCTTCTTCTCCTCCAAGGAAGTGGAGCTGAACGTCTTTGCCCAGTCCGACGAGGTGAAGGCCGCCGACGATTCAATCCATTCCTTTGTGAACGAGACGGGGACGGTACAGATTCTCGGCTACGAGAAAAGCCCGGTTGAGGCGCAGATCCGCAAGGTCTGCAAAAGCTTTGCCGCCAGCGACCCGGATATAGCCGAGATTTACCTTGGCACAAAGTGGGGCGGCTATGCCACCAACTTTGACAGCTCTATGTCCGGAGGCTACGACCCGCGCAAGCGTGGCTGGTACGAGACCGCGAGCAAGGGGAACGGCAAGGTGATGATTACCGACGCCTTTGCGTCCACCGTGGGCACGACCGTCGTGGGAATCACGCGCAGCGCCTATGACGCGGGCGGCGCTTTTATCGGGAACGCCTCTATCGAGGTGGCGCTGGACACGCTTACCGCAATCCTGCACAGCGTGAACCTGGGCGACGGCAGCTTCCTGCTGATGGTGCAGCAGGACGGAACCATTCTTGCCGACACGAGCGCCGCAAAAAACAATTTCAAGAATGTGGCCGACATAGACATCGTCGGACTCTCTGCTCTGCTCGCGTCGGGAAACCATGGCACGGTGAGCGCCGGCGGCAGGACATATTACACCGAGCTGTTCACGAACCAGAAGACCGGCTACCGGATAGTCGCGTTCAGCCCCAAGGAGACGGTCTTTGCCGCGTTCTACAAGACGCTGACCGTCACCGTCATAGTCTGCGCGCTGTTCGCGCTCGGCGTGGTGCTCGTCACCGTGCTGCTGACGCGGCATGTCATGCGCCCGCTCAGCACGATACGCATGCATATTAGCGAGGAGGCGGAGGAGATTTCGTCCGGCAGGGCGAATCTTACCAGGCGCGTCCTCGTGAGCAGCCATGACGAGATCGGGGAGCTCGCCGACGGTTTCAACGCCTTCCTGGAGAAGCTCCAGACCGTCGTCGCCAGCATGAAGCAGTCAAAGACATCCCTGACGCAGGCGGGCGAATCGCTCAAGAGCGGCACCGCTGAGACCGCCGCCGCAATCGGGCAGATGCTTTCCGGCCTTGGCGAGATGGGCGGAAAGCTTGCGCGGCAGAACGAGAGCGTGGAGCAGACGAACGGCAGCGTCGCCGCGATTCTGGAGAGCATCCGTTCCCTTGAGTCTCTTGTGGAGTCCCAGGCGCAGTCCACGCAGGGAGCTTCCGGTGCCGTGGAGCAGATGATTGCGAACATCGGCGAGGTGAACCGCTCGGTGGACAAAATGGCAGAGTCGTTCGGGATGCTTGCCGAGGACGCGGAGAGCGGCGCCAAGACGCAGGGGCAGCTGCAGTCGCAGATAAGCGAGATTGAGACGCAGTCGCAGCTTCTGAGCGAGGCGAACACCGTAATCGCGAATATCGCGAGCCAGACGAACCTGCTTGCGATGAATGCCGCCATCGAGGCCGCCCATGCGGGTGAGGCTGGTAAGGGATTCTCTGTGGTCGCGGACGAAATCCGTAAGCTGTCCGAGACATCGACCACGCAGTCGAAGACCATCGGCGACCAGCTGAACCGTATACAGCAGACCATCGCTTCTGTCGTGGCGGCGACTCAGCTGGGCGTGCAGGGCTACGACCATCTTGCGGGCGAGATTCAAGAGACCGATTCCCTTGTGCAGCAGATAAAGGCTGCGATGAGCGAGCAGCGGCAGGGTTCCGTCCAGATTACGGAGGCGCTGCGTGGCATGAACGACAGCACGCATCAGGTGCAGCATGCGTCGCAGGAGATGACCGCGAACAGCCGCAAAATCATGAGCGAGGTCAGCGCGCTGCAGGAGGCGACCCGTGCCATGCGGCAGAGCATGGGCGAGATGAACGGCAGCGCTGAGCAAATCAACACGACCGGCACCGCGCTCTCCGACATCTCCCGCATCATGGAGCAGTCCATCTCCGAAATCGGCAGGCAGGTGGATCAGTTCGAAGTCTAGGCTTCTGCGGCCGCAAAAAAGTGCGCGGAAGCGGAAAAACGCCCGG
>DGUD01000167.1:0-4452 GCA_002393865.1 Treponema sp. UBA4319 | reverse complement strand
GGCAGTCCGGGTGTTTTTCCGCTGGGAGCGCATTTTTGTTTTCATGCTGAAGCCCTTGGTCTGACGATGACGTCTCCTTGACAAAAGTCTCTGTGTTATCTAGAATAAGCTCTGGTTAGCAAAAGCTAATGTAGGAGCTGTCATGACACTAGAGCTTGGCGACGTACAGACGACGGCGCTTATTCCTGTTGCCATCAAGGCAAACGAGACGCTGCGCAAAAATGCGCGGCTCCGGGACGATGTTGCGGTGCAGATTATCCGTCATCTGGAGATGGATACCGCCCCCTTTGACAAATTCATGTCGCACGAGGGCGTCGTTGCGCGCACGATTATGCTTGACCGGATGCTGAAGGACTTTGTCGCGGCGCATCCGGATGCCGTCGTGGTGAACCTCGGAGCTGGTTTTGACAACCGTTTTTCCCGCGTGGATAACGGAAGCATCTCGTGGTTCGATATTGACCTGCCGGACGCTATCGCCGCGCGCAGAAAAGTCTTTGCCGAACGCGATCGCGTCGTGATGATTGCCGGCGACGTGCTGTCCGACGGATGGTGCGCGGCAGTGCAGGCGGAGACGCAGCGGAAAGACGCCCCCCTTATCTTCCTTGCCGAAGGGCTCTTCATGTATCTTACGCTCCAGGAAATCGGCTCGCTCCTCTCGCTCCTGAAGGCGCATTTTGCGGACGGCACGCTCATCGCCGAGCTGAACAACCCGATGATGGTGAGGTCGCAGAAGCACCACGATACCGTAAAGGCCACAAAGGCCGTATTCAGGAGCGGCACAAAAAGCGGAAGGGAGCTGTGCGCGCTCTGCGACGGCATACGCTTTGTGTCGGAGCATAGTTTTAACGAGGAGATGAGAAAATATTCGCTGCGGGGCAAGCTCTTTGCGGCGCTGCTGCCGGAGATGAACGACCGCTGGGCGACCTTTGTATGGGGCAACGCGCCCGCTACGGAGGCTGCATGACATACACAGAGCTGGGTTCCGGGAGCGGAAAGACGCTCCTGCTGCTGCCGGGCACCTGCTGCAACTGGGAGACAAATTTCGCCTCGGTGCTGGATGCGCTGGCGGCCACGTATCATCTTGTCTGCGTCAACTACGACGGCTTTGACGGCAGCGGCGCGATTTTTCCCGATATGCTGACGGTCACGCAGAAGATTGAGCGCCACATACAGGAGCACTTTGGCGGCCGGGTGGACGGAGCTATCGGCTCGTCGCTGGGCGGCAGCTTTGTGGGGCAGCTCATCCAGCGCCGGAATATCCATATCGACCACGGCATCATGGGCAGCTGCGACTTTGACCAGAGCGGCAGACTGGCCGCAAAGCTCCAGACAAAGCTCGTGTATCCGTTCCTTGCCGGTGCCGCGCGGAACGACAAGAAGCAGGAGAAGATGAAAAAGCTCCTGAAAAACTTTTTCCTGATGAACGAGGAGACTGCCGCCAGGTTCATGCGCTGCTTTGCGTCTTTTTCGCCCGAATCCATACTGAACGAATACTACACGGATCTGATTACCCCGCTGGAAGACGCTATCTCCGTTCCGCACACAAAGGTTCATATCATCTATGCGCTCAAGATGGGAAAGAAGTACGGCCGCCGCTACCGCAAGTATTTTCTCGACCCCGACATCCGCGAGTTCGACATGCAGCACGAGCAGTGGCTGTTTGGTGAGGCGCGATTTGCGGAACCGGTGCTCCGCGCCATCGACGAATGGATGGAGCAGCCTGTCTGAGGCAGTGGTTCTGCATAAGAACAAAGATGTGCGCCACGCGGGATATGTATCTGGTTCCGGCGGGAGTGCAGGTGCCATAAAAAAAGCAGGGCGCCCGGAAAGCCTGAGTTTTCCGGGCGCCCTGTGCTTTATGCGGGATAGTTTTTTAGCGTGCCTTCTTCTTGCCCTGCGCGCTGAAGGTGCGGATGCCCTCGATGACGAGGAACACGGCGAGCACTGCCATCGCCGCCGCAAAAATCAGCTGGAACCAGTTGCCCCAGTGGAAGGCGCCCTGCGCGCCGGCCGCCATGGCGGAAATCTTCTTGATGACCGTCAGGATAAGCTGGCTGAGCGTCGCGGCGAGCATGAAGACCATCGGGATGTAGAACATCTTGTTGTTCTTGCCGACCTCGCCGAGCCATGCTGCGACCGCCATCAGCGCGATGCCTGCCAGCAGCTGGTTTGCGGCGCCAAAGAGTCCCCAGATCTGGGAGAGCGACAGCCCGCCGAGGACGCAGCCGATGAGCACCATGAGCGCCGTGCCGGTGAGCGGGTAGGCGAGCACCTTGCGGAAGCCGCTGGCCTGCTTGTAGCTCTTCTCGTTGTCTTTGAGGAAGAGCTCGCTGAACATAAAGCGGCTCAGGCGGGTGCCGGTGTCAAGAGAGGTGAGCGCGAACACGGAGACCGCCAGCGTCAGCAGCGCGTAGATGGTCTTGTATACGGTGGAGCTCTCCACGCCGAACATCGTCGCGATACCTGACGCAAATGCAGCCGGCGGGGAGCCCGCGAACTTGAGCAGCCCGGTGGCGGGGTCTTTGACGAGGAACTTGCTGGATACCATGCCGACCGCAATCAGCGAGATGATGCCGAGCGCGGACTCGATGAGCATTGAGCCGTAGCCGATTGCCTTGGCGTTCCGCTCGTTGTCCAGCTGCTTTGAGGTGGTGCCGGTCGCGATGAGCGAATGGAATCCGGAGCATGCGCCGCAGGCAACGGTGATGAAGAGCGCGGGGAACATGCTGCCGATTGACGTGCTCCAGCCGGTGACGGCGGGCAGGTCAAAGCTTGCGCTGCCGGTCACTGCGGAAAGCACGATGCCGATGAGCGCCAGCGCCATCATGCCGTAGAGCAGGAAACTGGAGAGGTAGTCGCGCGGCTGCAGCAGAATCCACACGGGGACAAGGGATGCCACGGCGATGTAGATGCCGATAAAGACAATCCATGCGGTGCGGGTCATCGCAAAGCCGAAATTCAGGCCGATAAAGACGGAGAGCACGATGCCTGCGATACCGATGATGGTTGCGGGCAGCGTCTTGAGCCCGCATTTGTTCGTCAGGATGCCGTAGATGATGGCGAGCACGATGAACAGCAGCGAAATCATAGCCGTGGTCTGGTTGCCGGTGGGGTTGCGCACGATGCCGAATGTGACGGCCGCGTCCTTTGCGGTAAAGAACGTGCCTGCGACGACGTTGACGAAGGAGGCGATGACCAGAATCAGCACGAGCAGCGCGAATATGATGAAGAGCTTCTTTGAGCGTTTGCCCATGGAGTCCTTGATAATCTCGCCGACGGATTTGCCCTCATGGCGCACGGAGGCAAAGAGCGAGCCGAAGTCCTGTAGTCCGCCGAAGAAGATGCCGCCGAGCACGCACCAGAGGAATACAGGCACCCAGCCGAATACTGCGGCCTGGATAGGGCCGTTGATGGGGCCTGCCCCGGCGATTGAGGAGAAGTGGTGTCCCATGAGCACCGCCGGTTTTGCGGAAACGTAGTCCACACCGTCCTTCAGTTCGGAGGCGGGAGTCTTTTTGGAGGGGTCGATACCCCACTGCTTTGCGAGCCATGAGCCGTAGAACACGTACCCGCAGAAAAGCAGAGCAATTGCAGCAATGATAATCAGTAATGCTGTCATTTTTTTCTCCTTTCTATTATATAGCAAACGGGGAGACCTGCACGGTTTCCCGCCGCTTTCCGTATCTCAGGGGGCACCCTGACGCGTCCGGCTGCGTCATGATGCGCCCGTGCCCTCCTCCGGGGTGCTCTGCCTGAGCGCAGCCTCCGCGCTCCTGCGCGCATCGGCGCCCATCCGGTTGCTGTAGCAGCCGGTGCTGAGGTCGCAGAGCACCAGCCGGAAGTGGCTCCAGCCCCAGAAGCTCAGGCGGTAGGACTTGTAGCGGGCGCATTTTCTGGCGGCAGCGCGAGCCGCGCCGTCGGTTGTTCCCGCTACGACGATGAGCGTGATGTCCGAGTTCCTGTGTCCCGGCCCCGCATGCACGCGCGCAAGCCCCGCTGACCACGCGGCCTCCGCCAGCTGCAGGAGCCGCTGCTCGTCCACAGATTCCTCGCGGGCAAAAAAGACGTATTCGTTGCTGTCTATGTCCGCGACCTTTGCGGCGCGCACAAGGAAATACTGCTCCCCGTGCGCATGGAATTCCGCCTCCGCCGCGAACGGCTCCGGCACGCCGCTTTCCCGGACGGTATAGTATCTTCTGTATGAGCGCAGGATTGCCTGCAAAGCCTCTGTGCTTTCCATAGAACGCAGATCCGGCGGCCTTTGCGCTTCCCTGCGCAGGAAGCCGCGCTCCCCATCAAAAAAGTCTGTGGCAGACAAGCGGGGCTGTTCCGAAAAACTGGCTTTTAAGAGCTGCCCTGCTGTACTGATACTGAACAGGCTTAAATTATACTTCATCAGGACAAGAGTGTAAAGAGGTCTGGGGGAATGTGCAGGGCTTCAGCATGAGATGT
>DGUD01000176.1:15875-16069 GCA_002393865.1 Treponema sp. UBA4319 | reverse complement strand
CAAGCTCGGCGGCTCCCCGGAGATGCGCGCGCGCAAAAAGGCCGGCACCGGGGCCACGCAAGAGCAGTTCGACGCGGCGCTCGAAAAAGAAAAGGAGCAGTGGAAGAAGGACTACGAGGAGGTGAAAGCCCTCGGAGGTCTGTATGTCATCGGCTCCGAGCGCCATGAATCGCGCCGTATCGACAACCAGCTGC
>DGUD01000176.1:0-15803 GCA_002393865.1 Treponema sp. UBA4319 | reverse complement strand
TTCCGGCCGTCAGGGAGACCCCGGCCGCAGCAAGTTCTACATCTCCATGGACGACGACCTGATGCGGCTCTTCGGCGGCGAGCGCATGAAGAAAATCATGTCCCGTGTAGGCATGGTGCCCGGCGAGCCGATAAACCATCCGTGGCTCAACAAATCCATAGAGAAGGCCCAGAAAAAAGTCGAGGAACGCAACTTCGAGATCCGCAAGAACCTGCTTGACTACGACGACGTGCTGAACCAGCAGCGCTCGTTCATCTATGAGCAGCGCGATGAGATTCTCGCGGATGAGAACCTGAGCAGGCGCGTCATGGACAACGCAAAGGAGACCGTCGCGCAGATTTTTGACGAGTACGAGCAGCTTTCCCGCCACAGCAAAGGCAGCAACACAAAGAGCGCGCTGGCAGACCGCATACGCAACGACTTCGGGCAGACCATCGGCTACGACCAGCTCACGCAGGAAGGCGTGGAGGCCGTGCTGCAGAACGACATCACCCAGAAAGAGATGCTGGTCGGCAAGCAGAACTTCAATATGTTCATACGCTACCAGTATATCCAGATGATAGACAAGAAATGGCTTGACCAGCTTGAATTCCTCGACGGCCTGCGCGAGGCGGTCTACCTGCGCTCCTACGGCAGCAAGAACCCGCTTACCGAATACAAGATAGACGGCTTCAATGCATTTGACGCCATGCTCTCCAGCATCCGCGACGCCGTGGAAAGCCGCGTATTCAAAGTCAAGATTCAGGTGCATCCGGCAGGCATGGAGCCCCAGCGCCCCCAGCAGCAGGTGCACAACATGACCGCCCAGCATGAAGAGGCGCAGCCCGCAATCGCGAGCAGCGCAAAGAAAGATGCGGAGAACAGCGCCATGAAGAGCGGCAGGCAGGGACAGAGCATCACGATGATGCGGACCAGCCCCAAAATCGGGCGCAACGACCCGTGCCCCTGCGGCTCCGGCAAAAAATACAAAAACTGCCACGGCCGCAACGCCTAGCGGCAGCCCGGAACGGGACAGCTCCCTGCGCCGGCAGCGTATGGGGCTGCCCCTCGTTTTATTCCCCCGGCTTCTTTCCGGGCGCCACCGTTTTGCGATCCACCAGCGGCGGCACTGCCGCCCGCACGCATCGCTTTGCAGACGGCGCCGGTGCGGGGGAGCCCGATTCCGCGCATTTTTCAGCCTGCCTCCTACAGCCGGGGAAAAATCATTCCCCAGAGCTTTCATAGCCTGCCTCTGTCACGCCCCTCTCCGGACGGAATACATCCCCATGCAAAGCCCCTGAGCGGCGATGCGCGGAACTGTATCCGGCATTGCAACGAAAAGTAAATTTATATATACTATAGTTAGCATAATACAACACAATAAAAGAGGTAAGCTATGGACGTAGCAGAAATAGATGAAGAGGGCAAAGGCCTCTTGTTCTTTGGCATCACAAAAGTCGAGCGGCTTGAGAAAATCGAGGGGCAGCCAAACGTGTACCTCCTGCAGACGACGATAGAGCTGGAGCGTCCCGCCCAGAAAGTCCCTCAGGCAGGCCAGTTCTACCTTATACGGAGCGCCAAGTCCGCCGTCCACTACAACCGGCCCATAAGCGTGTACCATTCAGAAGTCTGGACTGCGGAGAACGGCCGGCGCAAGGTGGTGGTGCAGTTCCTGATGCTTGAAAAAGGCCGCGGGACGCAGGAGCTCTGCCACATGACCCTCTGGGACGACCTGAGCGTCATCGGCCCGCTGGGGCAGCCGTGGCCGGCGCTGCAGAAGGAAGAGGAAGGAAAAGTCTGCATCGTGGGCGGCGGCATCGGCGTCGCCCCGGTGGCAAACCTCGCTTCGGCGCTTCCCGCCGGCTCCTACGATTTTTATGCCTCCTTCAAATCCGGCTGCTACGGACTGGATCATGTCCGCGCGCGGAATCTGGTGATTACCACCGACGACGGCAGCGCAGGTATAAAAGGAATGCTTCCTGCGGCGCTCACCAAAGAAGCCCTGGTTCAGGGCGGCTACAAGGTGCTCTATGCCTGCGGCCCCACCCCCGCTTTGGCGTACATCCAGAAGATTGCCGGGGAAGCGGGCATCCGCTGCTGGATAAGCATGGAGCACCGCATGCTCTGCGGGCTGGGCGCCTGCCTTGGCTGCACGATAGATACGAGCGAAGGCCTGAAGCGCTGCTGCAAGGACGGCCCCGTCTTCGACGCGAAAATCCTGCGCTTCCCCGCGCCTACCCCCAGACGGCCGCCGCTTGCTGCCTCGGAAGAGCCGGACATCAGCGTGCGCATTGCGGGCGTTCCTTTCAGGAACCCGGTCATAGCCAGCGCCGGGACGTTCGCATTCGGACAGAATTTCCGCGGGGTCAGCGACGTGGCAGCTTGGGGCGGCATCTGCTCCAAAGGCTGCACCTATGAGCCTCGGGAAGGCAACAAGGGCGAGCGCTCCCTGGAAGTCGCCGGCGGCAACATGAATTCCATCGGGCTGCAGAATCCCGGCATACCGTACTTCGTGGACAAGCTGCTTCCGGGCATGACCGGTCTGGGGCCGGTCGTCATCGCAAACCTTGCGGGCAGCGACATCGAGTCCTATGTAGAGGGGGCAAAAATCCTGGACAAAAGCCCGTGCGACATGATTGAGCTGAACATCTCGTGCCCCAACATAAAAGCGGCCGGCCTTGCCTGGGGCTTAAGCCCGGACACCGCCTACTACTGCGTTTCCGCAGTCCGCGCCGTCACCACCAAGCCCCTGATGGTAAAGCTTTCGCCCAACGCCGCGGACAACCGCCCGATTGCCATAGCCTGCATAAAGGCCGGGGCGGATGCAATCAGCCTGATCAACATGGTGCACGGAGTCGCAATAAACATCGACACCGGCAAGCCCTTCTTCAACAACGTGCACGCAGGCTATTCCGGGCCGGGGCTCAAGCCGCTGGCGCTCCGCATCGTCTACGACGTCGTTGAGGAAATAAACAAGCTGCCGCCGGAAAAGCGGGTTCCGGTCGTGGGCATCGGCGGAATCTGCAGCTGGCAGGATGCCGTCGAGTTCATCATGGCCGGCGCCTCCGCCATTGAAATCGGGCAGGCAAAGTTCACCAACCCGCATATCGCCATCGAGGTCTCACAGGGAATCAGGGCCTTTATGAAATGCCATGGCTACCACAATCTGGAAGAGATGCGGGGAATCGCCCAGGTGCGGCACCCGACGGTGCTCGGGCCGGGAGACGAAAAGGCAAAGTACGCGGAATTGAAGAATATGATTCTGGAAGGAAAACCGGTCATCCCCAACCTGGGCCGCGGCAACTAAGCGCCGCGCGCCGGCAGGCGGCAACCGGGAACCGCATTCAGCGTTTGCGGCCGCGGGTCTGGAGCGCCTTTCCCAGCCAGTACGTTGCCGCCGCAATGAGCACCAGGACCGAAAGATAGTCGGCAACAAAGAGCAGGTAGCCGCGCTCCAGGTCAAAGAAGAAAAACTGCTGCCGCAGGAACAGGTAGTTCCACAGCCCGCGACTGATGAACGCATAGACGCCGTACGCGCAGATAAGCGCAAGCAGCGCGCGGGGCACGATTCTTCCCGCGGCCGGTTTGGAGCCGCCTTCCGCCCCCGGATGCCGCGCCGTGCGCTTTGCCTGTATCCGGCCAAAAATCATGCCCGCATGCATCCCAAGGTGGGCGCACATAAAAAGGTAGTACCAATGCGAGCCGACCAGATGCGCCGTCCGCGCAAAGCTGATTGCTCCGCCGACGTCAAAGGGCAGGAACCACGCCATCATCATGCCGCTCACCATCAGGAGCACGGCGCAGGCGGAAAGCCCCATGTTCACCACAAGCTGCATGACACGGTAGGGATGGTATGTTCCTTTCAGAAGCGAGCCGTACCAGCGCCGGTTCAGGACGGTATGGCATATCCAGAGCGCAAGCAGCACCATTCCCAGAATCTGGTGCACGCGATCGTCCGGAAACAGCATGGTACCGCCCATAAGGATAACGGAAAGAACCGTCATCGTACAGTCAATCGGCATCCTGAGGTCTTTCGCCGCAATCATTTTTTTGCCCCCGTCTTTTTGAGCCACTTCTCCACATCCCTGGAAAGCGAGCTGCCGCCGGAATAATGGACGGAAAGGCCTTCAGTGATGCGGGCTTGGGGCGCGAGTTTTGCGATTGCCGTGAGGCTCTGCCCGAACCGCCCGCCGCCATGGGAGCAGAACGGCATAATCGTCTTGCCGGAAAAATCATAGCTTTCCAGCAGCGTCGCAAGCGGCATGGGAATGCTCGCCCACCAGTTTGGGTAGCCCAGAATAATTGTATCATATTCCGCCCATTTCTGCACGCTGATTTTTGTCTTGAGCGCGGGGCGTGCCTGATTGTGCTGGTCGCGCTGGGCTTCGTTCAGCACCGTGTTGTAGTTTGAGGAATACGGCTTTACCAGCTCCAGCTCGATTGAGTCAAAGCCGGTCTGCCGCGCGATTTCTTTGGCGACGCCGCGCGTGTTCCCGCTCCATGAATAGTAGATGATGAGCGTCTTTCCGGTGCCGGATTTTGCGCGGGATGCAGCCGGGGATTCGCGCGTGGTGACGGTTCCGCGGACGCTGTCGTCAGCGTTGCAGACAAGGCGCAGCCCCACGTTGTAGGCGCAGTTGCTTTGCGGCAGGGCAGCCCGGTACGCGCTCCGCAGGTTTTTGCCAAAGTCGTTCCAGCCGCCGCCCCGGTAGACGCGCCGGGTGCCGCTTTCCGGCCCGCAGGGATTTGTCTGCGCGGCTTTGCCGTAGTCGCCGTAATAGTCAAAGCACCATTCGCCAACATTACCGTATATGTCGTACAGCCCGTTCGGGTTCGGCTTAAAGCTTCCCACGGGCACCGTCGTTCCGCGGTACACGCCGGGGCGCGTCTCCAGGATCTCGTCGTTGAAGTAATTCTGCTCAATCTGATAGGGATAGTGCCCGTAAAAGTTCACGTCGTCCGCGCCCGGCACTTTGCGCGAGTAGAATGGCGTGCTGCTTCCGGCGCGGGCAGCGTATTCCCATTCCGCTTCGGTGGGCAGGCGGTAGCCGTTTGCCGTGCGGTCCCAGCTCACGGTCTTTCCTCCGTCCGCAAGCGTATACGCGGGAGTCCGCCCGTCACGCCGGCTCAACGCGTTGCAGAATTCAATCGCCTCAAGCCAGGTCACGCTTTCCACCGGAAGCGTGTCGCCACTGAAATTGCCGGGATTCTTTCCCGTCACGTCGCGCCACTCTTTCTGCGTCACCTCGTAGGCCGCCATGTAGAACGGCGCCAGCGTCACGCGGTGCTGCGTCTCGTCGTTGCTCCGCCAGTCCTCGCTTCCGGGACTTCCCATCGTGAACGAAGCGCCGCCAATCAGGACAAAGCCCGTGC
Source organism: Treponema sp. UBA4319 (assembly GCA_002393865.1). Classification (GTDB taxonomy): domain Bacteria; phylum Spirochaetota; class Spirochaetia; order Treponematales; family Treponemataceae; genus Treponema_D. Next base: position 10,451 of record DGUD01000176.1, on the reverse strand, counting down.
GCGGCGCGCTGTATGTTGCCGCCTGTGCCATCGTAACCATTCCTATAGCCATCAAAATAGAAGAAAGAAGCCTTTTCATACGTTTCCTCCAGACTGTAGTGTAACAGCAGGCAGCAGAAATGTACAATGCTAGTTTTGAATGCGGGCATGCACGTCAGGCATAGCAGGTGCGTGCCCGGCGGCGATTTCTTTACCCCGGCTGCAAAAAAGCGCTTTCTCCTTTCTTATTCCGCAGAAATCTGCTACACTTCGTCCTATGGACATCGAGGAAGAACTGTTTGCAAACTACGAGGCACACGAAGCTGCATTGCGCGCATACGGCTTTACAGAAAACGGCGGGGCACTCGTCTACGGAACGCCTCTCCCCGCCCCGGATTTAAAGCTTGTCGTTTCCTACGACGGCAGTTTCCGCGGAAGGGTTTTCGACACGGCGATGGGCGAGGAATACAGCAACTTCCGGCGGCCGGGAGCAACAGGCTTCAGCGCGGAAGTCCTCCAGATGTTCACGGACGCGCTGACGGACATCCGCACAAAGTGCTGCAGGAATCTCTTTTTCCGCTCGGCACAAATGCGCAGGCTCTGCGTCTTTATCAGGGAATCGTTCGGAAGCGGGCCAGAGTTTTTGTGGAAGAAGCTTCCGGTTTTTGCGGCATTCAGGCGGAAGGAAAGCGGAAAATGGTTCGCGCTTGCCGGAGCGGTTCCCCGCAGCAAAGTCGACCACGATGCATCCTCCGATGAAAAAATCGAAGTCCTCAACATCAAGATTGAAAAAACGCGGCTTGCCGGACTGCTCGCGCACAAAGGCATCTACGAAGCCTACCACATGAACAAAAAGAGCTGGGTTTCGGTTATCCTTGACGGCACGGTGGGCGACGAGGAGATACAGGCTTTATTGAAGGAAGCGTATGGGAGCGTTCAAAAATAAATCCTGCGCTTCCAGCTTTTTAGGGAGAATCTATGTCTGACAAAAACCTGCTTTTTACGTCCGGGGCTATTGCGGGCCGGCTCCTGCGTTTCGCGCTTCCTGTGCTTGGGGCTTTGTTTCTGCAGTCGCTCTACGGCGCGGTGGATCTGCTGGTGGTGGGGCAGTTCGGCGAGGCGGCCGATGTTTCGGCGGTGGCCACCGGCTCTATGATGATGCAGACGGTCACCTTCATCATTGCGGGGCTTTCCATGGGAACGACAATCCAGATGGGACAGGCCTTGGGCGCGGGACAAAACAAAAAGGCTGCGGACATAGTGGGAACGAGCGTCATCTTTTTTGCTCTGCTTGCGCTGGCCGTCACCGTGCTGATGGTTTTTGCCACGCGACCCTTTGCGCGCATCATGCAGACGCCGGCGGAAGCCCTTGGCAAGACGCTTTCCTACGTGCACATCTGCTCGGCGGGCACGATCTTCATCACGGGCTACAACATGCTCGGCTCGCTGTTCCGCGGCATGGGCGACTCAAAGACGCCGCTTTTTACCGTGCTGGTGGCGACAGCCGTAAACATCCTTGCCGACCTGCTCTTTGTCGCGGTGTTCCGGATGGCGGCGGCGGGCGCGGCGATTGCCACGGTGCTGGCGCAGGCCGTGAGCGTCGTCTTCTGCCTGTGCATCATCAGGAAAAAGGGGCTTCCGTTTGCCGTTTCGCGGACGAACATCCGCTGGGACGGAACGCTCGTGGCGCTTGTCTGCAGGACGGGCGTCCCGATTTCATTGCAGGACGAACTGGTGACCATATCCTTCCTGGTGATTGCGGCGATTATCAACCGGCTGGGGCTGGTGGCGTCGGCAGGTGTGGGCGTGGCAGAGCGTGTGTGCGCGTTCATCATGCTCGTTCCGTCCGCCTTCTCCCAGTCGCTTTCGGCATTCGTGGCGCAGAACGTGGGCGCCGGAAAATACGGGCGCGCGAACAAAGCCCTGCTGTACGCGATTCTTGCCTCCCTTGCCTGCGGTCTGGTCATGGGCTCGGCAGCCTTTTTCTGCGGCGACAGGCTTTCCGCGCTCTTCTCAAACGATGCGGCCGTGGTGCAGGCATCCCACAGCTACCTGAAGGCCTACGCGATTGACACGCTCCTGGTCTCGTTCCTCTTCTGCTTTATCGGCTACTTCAACGGCTGCGGGAAGACGACGTTTGTCATGGCGCAGGGCATCGCGGGGGCATTCCTTGTGCGCATTCCCGTCTCCTACGCCATGAGCCGGACTGCAAATCCCACGCTGTTCAGAATCGGGCTTGCGACGCCGTGCTCCACGCTGGTGCAGATTGTCCTGTGCGTGGCTGCGTTAGCGCTGGGAGTAGCGGCGAAGCCGTTCTGGAGCGAGCGCAGCGAGCGGAAGAATGGAGCGCAAGCGGAACTACGGACATAGCGACCCCGCCACAGGCGGGGGAACGCCCGTAATTATCCGCGTCATTTTTTTACAAAGCGCCCCATTTTATGCTATACTATCCCTATGTTCATCGAAACCTACATCATCAGGCAGCTTGCGGCGTTTGCGGACTACGGGACGCTTACGCGCGTGGGCGAGGAACTGGGAATCACCCAGCCGACCATAAGCCGCGCCATGCAGAAGCTGGAGGCCGAGCTGGGCGTGCAGCTTTTTGACCGCACCAAGAACAGGATTACGCTCAATGAGAACGGCGCGTTTGCCGCCGCATACGCAAAGAGAATCATGGCGATGCAGGACGAGATGATTGCACGGACGAGGGAGCGGGCGGGGCTGCAGAAAAAGTTCGCGGTGGGCTCGGTGGCAATCCAACCTGCCGTGTGCGCGGTCGCCGCGGCAAAAAAATGCTACGGCGGCATCGAAGCGCGCTACGAGATTGACGACGACGAATCCCATCTTATCCGCGCGATCACCGATGATGCCTATCAGATGATAATTCTGCTGCACCCTTTTGACGACAGCGTGTTCGTGAGCCAGAAATATTTTTCGGAGCGGCTTTCGGTCATGCTGCCCAAAACGCACCCGCTCGCTTCCCGCACGTCGCTTGCGCTCAAGGAGCTTGCGGGCGAAACCTTTGCCGTCTACAGCGAGGTCGGCTTCTGGGAAAAAGTAAAGCGCGAAAAAATCCCCGGCGCACAATTCATAAAGCTCGTTCCCCACGGGGGCGCAGACCCGATTACGGCCATTACGGCCGCAAGCGACATGCCGAGCTTTATTTCCGACCGGACAACCGCGTTCACGCTGCCGGACAACCGCGTGGCGATCCCGCTCTCCGACAGCGAGGTGAACGTCAGCTTCTATGCCGTCTGCAAGCGGGAGAACGAGGCAGTCTGGCGGGAGCTTCTGGACGAGATGCAAAAGGAAGCGGAGTAAGGCGCAGTCAGCCGCACGGATACGGGACAGGCAGGCTAGACCAGCGCCGCGCCTTTTTCAAAGGCCGTTCTGCATTCCTCCGGGAAGACGCTTTCGTGCCGGGCTTTCTTTGCCTCCGGGTTGAACAGCGTCCACGGCCAGTCAGTCTTGCTGTAGTCCGTAATCTGGAGCGTGTCGCCGCTTGCCAGGACTTCCGTGGGCCCTACAAAGCGGCTGAGCGTCTGCTGGTAATTCTGCAGCAGGCTCTGGTAGCGGGTGTCCGGCGCGTTGCTCGTCATAATCAGCAGCACGGGAATCGGCCGGGCATTGCAGCAGGGCGTCTCCACGTTATAGGTCAGGTTCTGGAAGATAAGCCGCTCGTAGAGCGCACGGAACGAAGCCGTCATTTCGGAAAGATAGTTCGGGGACGCCATGATGAGCGCGTCCGCGCCCCGTATTGCGTCAAGAACCGGCGTCAGCCCGTCGCGGCATACGCAGTACCCCTTGTGTTTTTCGCGCTTGCAGCCAAAACAGGAGACGCAGCCCGTATATTTTTCCAGGCGGAACAAATCAAAGCGCTCTATGGAAGCCCCGGCGCTTTCCGCGCCTTTGGACGCCTCCGTGATGAGCGTGTCGGTGTTCCAGCCTTTGCGCGGCCCCGCGTTGACGGCGACGATTTTTTTCTGCATTATGTATATACCTCCTAACGGCAGACGGATGCGTAATTCAAGCGCCGCTTTGCGGCGGGCGTTGACTGGATAGCCGGGCCCGGATGCGATGCAGGCAAAGAACGGGCGCACCAAGTCATACTGCGGCGCGAGCCTTCTTTTTGCGGACAAGGCTGTCGGCAAAAGCCGCAATCGCAGAGAAGAGCACGAGGATGCTCAGAAAGCGGAGCAGATGCAGGGAAAGCGTTTTTGCGCTTACCGGCTCCTGCACATGGCTTCTCCCCTGTTTCTGCGCGGCATCCTGCTGATTCTGCTCTGCCGGCTGCGAGCCGCGCCCGCTCCGCTCAGAGGAATCTGACTGGCGGATTTTCTGCTCAGAAGACGATTCCTGCTTTTGTGCGGTCTGATGCCCCGACTGAGCGCCGGATACAAACGGAAGCGAAAGCCAGCGCGGGACGGAGCTTTTTGCAAGGGAATAGCCGCCGAATCCGAGGGCGCAGACGAGCGCAACTGTGGCAAGCACACGGATGGCTGGATGCCCTAGTTTTTTTGAGAGCTCCGCCCGGATAAGATTCCAGTGCAAACCGATATGAATGCCGACAAGGATAAGCGCCAGCGCTCCGGAAAACATGTGGAAAGGAATTCCTTTGTTCCCGAGGAAGGCACAAGACGGGAAGAGCTTCTTATTGATTCCGACACCCGTAATAAGCAGTGCAAGGAAATCAAGCGCAAGAAGCACGTCCACGGCATAGCATATCCTGGTTCTGGCAGGGAGCGAGCGAGTGAACAGGGCTTTTGTCACGGCAGCAAGCCATTTTTTGTTCAGCAGCACATGCACGACGACGAACAGGCACAAAAGCAATCCCGCAAGCTCATGGAAGGTCAGCGAAATCACATTCTTTTTATACAGCGTGGCAAGCAGCAGCGCCATAAGCAAATCAAACAGCAGTTTTCTCTTCATGCTTTCATTATACCCAATATGCAGAGCATGTGCATGAGAATATTCTGTTATTTCCGGGCGGAAAAAGAGGGTGATGGGAAAGCGTCCGCTTTTTCCGCGCACCGGCACTCTCTAGCCAAGCCGGGAATAGTCCTCGTCGCTGACTTTCTCGCACCAAGTCGTGCTGCCGTCTTCTCCGGGAATCTCCAGCGCAAGGTGGCTGAACCAGCTGTCCGCCGCCGCGCCGTGCCAGTGCTTTACGCCGGCAGGAATGTTCACCACGCTTCCGGGCGTCAGCGCCACGGCAGCCTTCCCTTCTTCCTGGTACCAGCCACGGCCGCCCACGCAGATGAGCATCTGCCCGCCGCCGGATGCGGCAGTGTGGATGTGCCAGTTGTTGCGGCAGCCCGGCTCAAACGTCACGTTGAAGACCGGAAGCTGCGCTTCTGAGACGGGCGCCAAGTAGCTCTGCCCCACGAAATACTTTCCGTACGGATTGGGCTCCCCGATGGGAAAGAAAATCGTATTCTGGTAGCGCTCTTTTTTGTCCGCCGCTGGCGCGCTTTCATTCCACACGTCTTTTGCCAGCCGGAATACCGCCCAGCCTTTTGGCCAACCCGTGTACATCGTGGCATGAGTGATGATTGCCGCGATTTCTGCTTTGCTGACGCCGTGCGCCTTTGCGTTCTGCAGGTGGTAGAGCAGCGACGAATCGGTGATGCCGCTTGCCATGAGCGACACCACAGTGACGATGCACTTTGTCTTTACGTCGATTGCCTGCTCGTTCCACACTTCGCCAAAGAGCACGTCGTCGTTCAGATGCGCAAATAGCGGGGCAAAGGCGCCGAGCTGTTTCCGTCCTGCATCCTGGGTGATTTTTTCTGCCATGCCGTCCGTCCCCTGCTTACTTGGCGCCGACTTTTCTGAGCCAGCTCTCCACATCCGCCTTTGCGCCCGCGACACTTGTGTAGTAGACATGGAAGCCGGTCTTGTGCACGCTGGCCTTTGGCTCGGCTTTCTGGATTTCGCTGATTGAGCGCATTAGGCCGCTTCCGCCGCTCGTGGCAAAGACGTAGACTTTCTTTCCGCCCAAATCATGCTTTTCAAGGAAGTCGAAAACCGGGTCGGGCATGTCGTACCACCACGCCGGAAACCCGATGAAGACCGCATCATACTGGGAAAGGTCGATTTTGTTTTTGGTCGCCTTGAACTTTGTGCTCTTGCTGTGCTTTCCTTCTTCGATGACGGCATTGTAGCCGTCGGAGAATTTGTTCTCGGTCTCCAGCAGCACCAGGTCGCCGCCGACCGATTCCTGGATCATGCGGGCGATGATTTCCGTGTTGCCGCGTACCTTGCCCTCGTAGAGCGTCCGGCTTGCGCCGGAGTCCGCATCGGTCAGCACTGATTTCTGGTTCCCGTAGAGCGAGAAGTAGACGATAAGGTTCTTGCCCGAACCCTGCGCGGACAGGGCGCTTGAAGAGCCCGCCCAGAGCAGCGCCGCGAATGCCGCCGCCAGCGTGATGATTTTTTTCATGGAATACCTCCTTACCATGTTTCGTAGCGCTTTCCGGTATGCAGCGCCCGTATCTGCTCCATTTCCGGCTTGCTCAGCGCAAAGTCGAAAATGCTTATGTTCTCCGCGATATGCCGTGCGTTGCTGCTTCCGGGAATCGCGATGTATCCTGACTGAACGTGCCAGCGCAGCAGAATCTGCGCGGATGATTTTCCATGCGCCGCTGCGATTTTTGCAATCGTCCTGTTGCCGAACAAATCCTGCGTGTGCCCGCGGCCGCCGAGCGGATAGTAGCTTTCCACGTACACGCCCCATTTCTTTACATAGTCCTGCAGTTCCTCGTTCTGGTAGAACGGATGGTTTTCGTTCTGGATGACTGCGGGCACAATAGTCGCGATGCCCATAATCTCGTCGAACTGCTTCTTCGTGTAATAGTTCGAGATACCGATGGAGCGGACGGTTCCCGCCCTGACCGCTTTCTCCATCGCCGTGTACATGGCTCTGTCGTCGGAGCTCGGCTGGTGGATCAGAAGCAGGTCTATGTAGCCCAGGCCGAGCGCGGCGTTTGCGTCCTCGATGGCTTTTTCCGGCGCGTATGCTCCCCAGATTTTGGTCGTGACGAATACGTCCTCGCGCGTTACCAGCCCGTCCGAAATCGCGCGGCGCACCCCTTTTCCGACGCCCTGCTCGTTGTGATAGTAGCGCGCGGTGTCGATGAGCCGGTAGCCGTTTTTGAGCGCGGTGTACACCGACTCTTCCGCGGTCTGCGCGTCAAGCGTCCAGGTGCCCAAGCCGAGCACGGGCATCTCGTAGCCGGAGTTGAGCCGTACGGTGGGCGCGGCGGGCGTCGTTTTTCCGTTGGCAAAGAGCGCTGCCGCAAGCAGCAGCGCGGCAAGCAGGGCAAGCTGTCTTTTCATGTCCGTCCTCCGTGCGTCGGCCTACAGGAGCGCCTTTGCGTCCGCAAGCATCTGTGCCGTCGTCATGCCGCACGCGCGCAGCAGCTCCTGCGGATCATAGCGGTCGTAGAATTTCTTTTCCAGACCGTAGTTCTTTACGCGCATGCTGCCCGCACCGTAGAACGAAGCGATTTTCTGGCCGAAGCCGCCCTCAAGGATGCCGTCTTCCAGCGTGATGACCAGACGGTGCTCCGCCTCAAGGGAGCGCAGCAGCGTGGCGTCGATGCCGGATGCGTAGCGCGGATTGATGAGCGTCGGCGTAAAGCCCAGCTCTTTTTTTATGGCGGCGGCAAGCTCCTCGCCCTTCTGGAAAAAGTCGCCGAGCGCAATGATGGCGACCTGCTGCCCCTGCTGCTCCACCTTGAACGTGTTCAGCGCGCCGTAGTCCGTGTCCGCCGGGCGGTGGCTCACCGCGTTTCCCGGAATCAGGATAAGGACGGGATGCTCCTTCTGGCAAAGGCTCCAGTCCAGCATGTTACGGTACTCTTCCGCGCTTGTGGGGCACAGGACGACGAGCTCCGGGATGTTCGTGAATGCCGCGAGCCCAAAAATGCCTAGGTGCGTCACGTCGGTCAGCCCGTCAAACGAAGCATAATTCATAAGCATGGTGACGGGCGTCCTGTTGATGCACACGTCCTGCGAAATCTGGTCATAGGCACGCTGCAGGAACGTCATGTTCGTGACCACGAGCGGCGTTGCTCCGCGCCGGGCGATTCCCGATGCGATTGCGACGGCGGCCTCTTCCGCAATGCCCGTGTCGATATACTGGTCGCCGAGCTGCTTCCGCTCCTCTGGCCCCAGCCCGACGGCCATCGGCATCGCGGGGCTTACCACGACAAAGTGCCTGTCCTTTTTTGCGCGCTCAAGGATGTACGGCGCGGTCATGCCAAAATAGGATTCGCCGCCGCCAAAGGACACGGTGGGTTTTCCGGTCGCGCGGTCAAAGGGAACGCACCAGTGCCAGCCTTCCTTGTCTTTTTCCGCACGGGCGTAGCCTTTGCCCTTCTGCGTGTGGATGTGCACGACAACCGGGCGCGCGGAGTCCTTTACCTTTCTGAACACGGCAATCAGGGACGCGATGTCGTTGCCCTGCTCCTCATAGACGTAATCAAGGCCGAACGCGGTGAACCAGTTGTTTGCTGCCGTGCCGTTGGAATCGCGGAGCGCCTTGAGGTTCACGTAGATGCCGCCATGGGTTTCCGCAATCGCCTGCTCGTTGTCGTTCACCACGATGATGAAATTGGAGCGCAGCTCGCTGCCCGCGACGCTCAGCGCCTCCATGGCCTCGCCGCCGGAAAGGGAACCGTCCCCGATGATTGCGACGATGTTCTCTTTGTGGCCGAGCACGTCGCGCCCCTTGGCAAGGCCGAGCGCCAGCGCGACCGACGTGGAGGTGTGGCCTATGTTGAAGAAGTCGTGCTCGCTTTCGTCCGGGTTCGTGTAGCCGGAATCCTCGGAAAAGCGGCTGTCGTCAAGGTAGCCGGCCTTGCGACCGGTGAGCATCTTGTGGGCGTAGGACTGATGCGAGACATCAAAGACGAATTTGTCGGTGGGGGAGTCGAACACGTAGTGGAGCGCGATGGTAGCCTCCACAAAACCAAAGTTGGGGCCAAAGTGCCCGCCGATTTTGGTGAGCCGGTTGAACAGTCCCTCGCGGATTTCTCCGGCAAGCGCCTCCAGTTCCGGAACCGTGCGCTTCTTCAAATCTGCCGGCGCGGTAATTTCGTCTAACAGCATGCATTCCTCCTTTCGTATCCGTTTCCGGAATTCCATTTTGAACCTAGTATATCTATGCGGCCGGAAAAAGTACAATGCTCTTTTTGAATGCGACTATGCGTCGCAAGCATAGCAAACGCGCTGCATATATGACCCGCGGCACCGCCGGGCCGCACGGCTCAGAGCGGCAGGTAGGCTGCGGCGACCGCAAAGACTACGGACGGCAGCATGTTCGCCACGCGGATTTTCTTTTCCCGCAGCAGGTTCAGGCCCACACAAAAAATCAGTATGGAGCCCACAAAGGAGATGTTCTGCACGGCGGGCGCAGAAAGAACCGGCGCGATGAGCCGGGCAAACAGCGTGATAAGCCCCTCAAAGACCAGTATGGGGATGGCGGAGAACGCGCAGCCTTTTCCGAGGGCCGGGGTCATCACCGCAATGATGATGAAGTCCAGCACGGATTTGACCGCGAGCATGGAATAGTCGCCTCTGATGCCGTCCTCAAGCGCGCCGACAACCGCCATTGCCCCGATGCACACGGTCAGGGAAGCCGTCACGAACGCGTCCACAAAGCGCGTGTCTTTCGCGTTGCCGCTTTTGTTCCGGAGCCATTCGCCAAAGCGCCCAAAGTGCCGCTCTATGTCAAGAAGCTCCCCGGCAACGGTTCCGGCGGCGATACAGAGGACGACGAACATGGACTTTACCGCCTCAAGCCCGTTTTCCGTGACGCGGAGCATTCCCGTCATCGCGCCGCTTATACCGATGAACACCACGCAGATGCCGCAGGCGGTGGTGAGCGCCTGCTGCTTTTCCGCGCCGAACAGCTTTCCTGAAAAGTGCCCGGCAATCCCCGCCGCCACAATGCTTGCGGTGTTTATGAGCGTACCAAGTCCGATCATTTGCTTCGTATGAATTTTTTGTCGGACTCAGGAATCCCGCCGTCGGAGACGAAACGCTCCGCTTCCATGCGCAGGTCGTACTTTTCGCGGAGCTCCATAATCGTGCGCATCATGGGTGATGCGTGGTGCGCGTCTATCGCGGCCTGGTTCTCCCAGCTGTCAATCAGCAGCACCGTCTCCGGGTCTTCCAGCGGAACAAAATAATCATAGCGCAGGTTGCCCGGCTCCGCCTTGATTTTTGCGACCGTGCCGCCGGAAACCATTTCCTCCGCGAATTTCCGGGCGGCTCCGTGTATTCCCGTGTAATAGAGATTCACCGTAATGCTCATGCTATCGTTCCTCCTGCTGCCAGCGGCTGCCGTACCCCTCCCCCGCACACGGGAGCCAGTCTCTGGCGGCGGCTTTCAGTATAGCAGGCGGGAACGGATTTGTACACCGGGAGCCGCGGCTCCCCAAGGCTTCAGCATGAAAACAAAAATG
>DGUD01000221.1:6449-6825 GCA_002393865.1 Treponema sp. UBA4319 | reverse complement strand
ACGTCCATGTGGGCGCAGACCCAGATTGCGTAGTCGTCGCGGTTGCCGGGGATTGTAGCCACAAGGTTGGGGCGGAAGCCGGAGCTCACGCGCTTATCAGGGGCGTCAAAATGCTCCAGCCGCGTAATGCCGTGCGCCTTCAGCCATTCCTCCAGCGCCGCGCATTTTTTGCTCTCGCCGTCGCCGCCGCTTTCCGGCGCCATCGCCGGTATGGAGGTCAGCAGTTTCTCAAGCTTTACCATCTCTGCCGTCTGCGATTCGATATATTCCTTTAATACGTCAAATTCCTGTGCCATATACGTACCTCGCCCCGATTGTAGCACATTGCCTTTTTAAATGGAACGCCCCGGCACGCCACGGGAATCAATTTTCATGC
>DGUD01000221.1:0-6366 GCA_002393865.1 Treponema sp. UBA4319 | reverse complement strand
CATATTTTTCTCTATGCTAAGCAAAGCGGAAATCAGTTTTGTGCGGAGCGAGAAGGAAAAGACGGCTGAACCCCCGCATGGCCTGAAACTGCGTTGCAGGTACGGCGCGGTACGAGCGAAGCGAGTTCAACAGGGCTGTCCGGAAACTGAACTTTCCGGATCAACAAGCTTAAAACAGCATTTTTGCAAGGCGTCAGCCTGAAAAAACGCAAGCCCTGAGAGGAAACCATAAGCTTTCCGGACAGGTCGAATACCTATTCCGCACCACAGCGGGTTTTCAGTTGGATCTGACTGGGAGCGGAACACAAAATTGGTTTCCGCGCCGGCACGCATTTTTTGCGCGGCCTGAACGTCCCGGCACGGCGTCCGCATGGGCAGCTCCGTTCCATCCCCGGAGGAAGGGCAAAAATTTTCGGCAAGTTTGAAAAAAATTTATTGACAAAATAAAAAGGCATGGTATAATGAAAATATAAGGAAACCGGTTGCCTTATATTTTATGGAGGATTATATGAAAAAGATACTGACAGCAGTTACAGCGGCTGCACTCTGCACCACGGTGTTCTTCACGGCTTGTAATGGCAACAAGGACACGACAGTGTCAACAAACGCAGGCTCTTCAGCAAAGGCTGAGGGCAAAGTCCTGAACATCTACTGCTGGAACGAGGAGTTCCAGAGCCGTTTCAACGACTACTACAAATCAAAGCTCCCCGCTGATGTGCGCGTAAACTGGGTTATCACGCCGAACCAGGACAACGCATACCAGAACAAGCTCGACGAGGCGCTTCTGGCACAGGAAAGCGCTGCCGCCGACGACAAGATTGACCTCTTCCTCGTGGAGGCCGACTACGCACTCAAGTATGTCGATACCCCCTACACGCTGGACGTAAAGAAGGACATCGGCCTGAGCGAATCAGACCTCTCAAACCAGTACAAATACACCAAGGACATCATGACCGACTCCAAGGGAGTGCTCAAGGGCGTCTCATGGCAGGCATGTCCGTCAGGATTCATCTATCGCCGCTCATTCGCAAAGCAGGTGCTCGGCTCAGACGATCCGGCAGAAGTGCAGAAGTTCGTCTCTGACTGGAGCAAGTTTGACGAGACCGCAGCAAAGATGAAGGCTGCCGGCTACTTCATGCTCTCCGGCTTTGACGATGACTTCCGCGTTTTCCAGGACAACGTGAAGTCTCCGTGGGTCGTCGGCAACAAGATTACCATCGATCCCGCAATCCGCAACTGGGTCAAGCAGACCAAGGAATACACCGACAAGGGCTACAACAACAAGGCTAACCTCTGGTCAGCAGAGAGCGGCAACGGTGCAAAGAAGAACGGAAAGGTCTTCGGTTACTTCGGACCGGGCTGGTTCATCGATTTCTGTCTCGCTGGTTGGACGATGGACGACCCGAACGGTCCGGCAGCAGCAGGCAACGGCTCTTACGGCGACTGGGCATTCTGCCAGGGTCCGCAGGGCTTCTCATGGGGCGGTACCTGGATTTGCGGTGCAGCCGGCTCAGACAACATCTCCCTCATCAAAGACATCATGTACACGCTCACCTGCGACAAGGCAACGATGTCAAAGCTCTCTCAGGAGACTGGTGACTTCGCCAACAACGAGGCAGCCATGAAGGAAGTTGCATCAGGCAGCTACAAGAACGAGTTCCTCGGTGGCCAGAACCACCTCGCGCTGCTCCTTGAGAACGCAAAGTCAATCGACAAGAGCAACATGAGCGCCTATGATCAGGGTATGAACGAAAAGCTCCAGAGCGCTATGGCCGACTACTACAACGGCAAAGTCAGCGAGGACAAGGCTTGGGATAACTTCTACACGGCTGTCCTTGAGCTGTACCCGAACCTTACAAAGTAAACAGCGGCACACGTTGTTCGCTTAGCAAGTCATAGTTCTTTAGCAGGACGGCAGAAACAGGAAACCTTCTTTTCTGCCGTCCTTTTTGTAAACTTCCTTCGTTTTTACTTTTAGTCATTGAAAAAGAGAGGTCATCATGGCAACACCGAATTCAAATGGCAGGAAAAAGCACACCGTCCAGTACGACAGGTGGGGTTATTTCTTCATCGCGCCGTTCTTTATCGTCTACTTTATATTCTCTTTCATCCCGCTTGTCTCGACGTTTGCAAACAGCCTGTACGAAAACTACCGTGTCGGATTGCAGACCATCGGGCCGAACTGGGTAGGCTTCGCAAACTTTGTGAAGGTATTTCAGGCAGACATCCTGAAATATGCGGGCAACACAATACTCATCTGGATTATCGGATTCCTGCCGCAGATTCTGGTGTCGCTCCTCCTCTCTGTCTGGTTCACGGACACCGAGCTGAGCTTGAAATGCCAGCAGTTCTTCAAGACGGTCATCTACATGCCGAACCTGATTATGGCGTCCGCATTCGCAATGCTCTTCTTTACGCTCTTTAGCCCTGACGGCCCGATAAACGTGCTCTTCAGCAATACCCTGCACATCTACGACGAGCATATCCGCTTCCTCAGCTCAAAGGGATGGACGCGCACGCTCATCGCAACCATGAACTTCCTGATGTGGTACGGAAACACGACTATCCTGCTGATGGCCGGCATCATGGGCATAGACAACAGCCTCTTTGAGGCGGCCCGCATCGACGGCGCGAACCCGCTACAGATTTTCTTCAAAATAACGATTCCCATGCTGCTGCCGATTTTTGTCTACGTGCTCATCACCAGCCTTATCGGCGGTATCCAGATGTTCGACGTGCCGCAGATTCTTACAAACGGCACCGGCACCCCGGACAGAACATCCACGACAATCATCATGTACCTGAACAACAACCTTGCCAGCAAGAACTACGGTATTGGCGGCGCGATTTCCGTGCTGACCTTTATCATCACTGCAATTCTGAGCGGCATCGTCTACAAATTCACCATGGCACAGTACACGAACAAGGAGCGTAGGTAATATGGAAAATACACAGCACTATGCAAGCCAGAGTCGTCGTCTCGCAGTCCGCAGGCCGTTCTGCTACGCGGTACTGATTATACTTGCGGCACTCTCTATATTCCCCTTCCTCGTGCTTATCGTGAACTCCACGCGCCTGCACTCTTCAATCCAGACGACATTCACGCTTGTTCCCAGCACGAATTTCGGGGCAAACTGGACAAAGCTCATCTCAAACCCGAACATGCCGATTCTGCGCTCGCTGTTCAACAGTATCTACGTGTCAATGCTTACGGCAATACTCTCCACGTACTTCTCTGCCATGACGGCGTACGGTATCTACATGTACCGCTTTAAGGCACGCAACATCGCCTTCAAGTTCATCATGCTGGTCATGATGGTGCCGGGTCAGGTAAGCGCCTGTGGTTTTATCCGTCTGATGGCGAAGCTTCATCTGATGGACAACCTTGCGGCTCTGTACATCCCGGCAATCGCATCCCCGGTCGTCTTCTTCTACATGTATCAGGCGATGGAGGCGACGCTGCCCACATCAATCGTGGAGGCGGCCCGCGTTGACGGCTGCAACGAGCTGCGCACGTTCAACGAGATTGTGCTTCCGATGATGAAGCCGGCAATCGCCGTGCAGGCAATCTTCTCGTTCGTCGGTTCATGGAACAACTACTTCCTCCCCGCGCTGCTTATCAGCAAGAAGGAGAACAAGACTGTCCCGATTATGATTGCGCAGCTGCGCAGCGCCGACTACCAGAACTTTGACTTGGGCACGGTCTACATGCAGGTCTGCATCGCAATCATCCCGCTGCTCATCGTATACCTGCTGCTCTCACGCTTTATCATCAGCGGCGCTACCGCTGGCGGCGTAAAGGAGTAAGCGTTCCTTGCAGTGCCGCAGGCGGCAAGGGCTCATGCAGCCTGCTCCGCTGCGGCACCGTCTGGAATCACGACTGGCAGCAGCGTTCCGCCCAGGAATTCTGCTGCAAGCAGGCGGCCGCTCAGAAAAGCTGCCGTCAAGGCTCAGAAACAGAACTGGCACACCGTAAGCGGTTTTGCCGCCGGTCTTGCAACGGGCCGGCACAGGGCTTCCCGCATGCGGGGAGCCCAACACAGAGGCTTTGATAGATATTTTCATATCTTTCCTCCTGCTATCGGTGGTACGCCAGCTGCCGATAGCTTTTTTTTCAGGATGAGCCAGTTTCGAAAGTTCCGGGCAAGGCCTTGCCGCGGACTTTTAAGGCGAGACCTGTCCGGAAACTTCAGTTTCAGAACAGGCTACTTTGAAATGCGAGTTAAGAATCGCGCTATTTTAACGGTTTTCAACTCGCCAGCTTTGGCGGAAACAAGGTTTCCGGACAAGTCCACTGTCATGGATGCAAAAAAATGGTCACTATTTACGATATTGCGACAAAGACAGGCTTTACTGCCCCCACCGTCTCAAAGGCATTGAACGGCACCGGCAAACTGAGCGAGGCGACCCGCTCAAAGATACTGGAGGTGGCAGGGCAGATGGGCTACAAGCCCAGCATGGTTGCCCGCACGCTTACAACAAAGAAATCGAACCTTATCGGCGTCATCTACGACGACACCAAAATGAATACGGGCTTCGATCACCCGATGTTCGGCGGCGTCCTGACCAGATTCCGCAGCCAGATGGAGAAGGCGGGCTACGACATCGTGTTCTTGTCCCGCACCTTCCAGATGTCCTACCTGAACCATGTCCGCCTCCGCAGCGTAGACGGCGTAGCCGCCATCAACCCCGACACCGAGGACAACAAATGCATCGCGGAGCTGGAGCAGGAGCATATCCCCTGCATATCGACGAACGACTATATCCCCGGCATCTGCACGGTCGTTACCGACAACGAGCAGGCAGGCTACAAAGCCGCGGAATACCTTGTGAATCATGGGCACCGCAGGATAGCCTTCCTCGCGGGACCGTTCAGCGAGACTTCGCCTGCGGCAAAAGAGCGCTTCCAGGGCTTCAAGAAATACCTTGACGAGCAGGGCATCGGTTTTGACGGGCACCTGCTGGAAGAATGCCCGCTCTGGAACATGGCGAGCGGCTATCAGGGCTTTATGCGGCTGTGGGAGCGTACGGAGGATTTTACCGCGGTATTCGCCGCAAACGATACGCTGGCCTTCGGCATCATGCAGTTTGCGGAGGAGCGGGGCATACAGATTCCCCAGCGGCTCTCGCTGCTAGGCTTTGACGACGACAGGGTCGCTTCGTTCTGCAGGCCGCGGCTTACGACATTCCGACAGGACAGGGACACCATCGCAGACCTTGCGGCAGAGATATTGCTCTCGCTGATTACGGGCATTCCCGCACCTCCGATTGTCCGCGTGCCGGCCCGGCTCATAGAGCGGGAATCGGTGCGGCGCTACCCATGACGAGCGGCAGGCAAGCCCCGTAAAAACAGAGGAACCCCGGCGCAAAGCATCCGGGGTTCCTCTGTATCTGGCATGAGCCGCTTATTTTGAGAGGATGGAGAATCCCAGATCCTTGATGTCTTTTGCAAAGGTCGTCACGGTATCGACGGAACCCTGCATTGCAGTCTTGCCCATGCCCGGAATCTTGGCGAGCACGCTGTTGGGAACAGTGATGATATCGCAGCCGATGCGGTCAGCCTCAACGATGTTGAAGAGCTCGCGGGTAGAAGCCCAGAGGCTCATCGTACCCTTCTTTGAGCGGCAGATTTTTACCGTCTTGCGCATAACGGGAATCGGGTCAATGCCGGAATCTCCCAAGCGGCCGGCAAAAACGGAGACGATGTTCTTTGTGCCCGGCTTGAAGGCGTTGACGGCAGCACGAACCTGACCGACCGTAAAGATGGCGGTCACATTCAGCTGGATGCCCTGCTCGGAAAGCTTCTTGATGAGCGGAGCCGTAGAGGTGCCGTCGGTCAGCATGATAGGAATCTTGACGAATACGTTCTTGCCCAGCGCGCTGATGACCTTTGCCTCTTTTTCCATCGTGTCAAAATCATCGCCGAAGACCTCAAAGCTCAGCGGCAGATCAGGGATAGCCGCAACAACTTCTTTGGCGAAGGTCACGTAATCCTTTACGCCGGCCTTCTTCATCAGGCTGGGGTTCGTGGTGAAGCCGGACACATAGCCCTTCTTGTACTCAGCGACCATTGCATCCTTGTCAGCACCGTCAGCATACACGGCAACACGCAACTGTTTGAACGTCATTTTATAGCACTCCTTAGTGATGATTACGGCAAGAAAGTTTAAAATATTTTTCAGAAAAACATAAAAACAATCTCACTTGATATACATCATAAATTGTAGTCTTTTTTTTGCTAAAGTCAATACCTCAAATGCAAGAAATTCACCGGGGCAAATGCAGGAGGCCAGAGGATGAGAGCTGCCCGGAAACTTCAGCTCCCGAATCAACAGGCTTAAACCAGGGCTTCAGCATGAGATGTAT
>DGUD01000180.1 GCA_002393865.1 Treponema sp. UBA4319 | reverse complement strand
AAGGTCTGAGGCTCGGAGAGGAGAAGGGCCGTGACGAGGGTCGCGTCGAGACCATCAGGCTCATGATGGGCAACATGAACCTGACCTTCGCGCAGGTCATGGACGCGCTCAAGATAGAACCGTCCGAGCAAGACAGGCTCGCGTCCCTGCTGTCCTAGGCTGAACTGGCGGCCCGGCAAGCAATGGTGAGCTCAATCATGGCAACAAAACTCAACAGGCTGCCTGTCTTCCTTGGCACGACAAACTGCCATTTGTACCACTACGCGGGCAACAACCCGGTCAGGTATGTTGACCCGGATGGGAAAGCTCCTAGAAATATGTCCGATGCTGAGAGAGAGGCATATAAAGCGAGTATAGAATCGATTGACGTATCAAAAGCTCCAAAAGGAGTCGTTTGCTCAACCTATGCAGCTTACAATTATAGTAAAGCTATGGAGGCAGCGACTGGTACTAAGGACTCATACAAAAATCTTCAGCATAAGGGAGAAAATTTGGTAGGATTGTATGGTTTTTATGCATCTGATTTTTACAATGATACGGATGGTCCTGAGAATTTCACTTTCTACACAGATTCAGAAGGAAATCGTGATAATGGCTTTAATTCCTCGAATATTGAAGTGGGTACAATTGGTGTATTTGGATCTAAAAATCCTGAAAAATGGACAGGTCATATATGGACTGTCACAGGGGTAACACATGATGATGAGGGAAATGTTGTTACAATTGACATTGTTGAGGGACATCAGAGTAGAAATCCTAATTCTGCAAAAATAACACCTCAAGAATTCCAAGAATACATAAATGGTACAGGTCCCTTTATGGGATGGGGTGAAATGGGAAAAAACAGTGCTTTAGTAAATGACGTTAGCACTCCGCAGATTGAGGTGAATTCAAATGAATCGATTAACAAGGATTAAATTTGTATTGATACTTGCATCGTTATTTTCTCTATTCGCTTGCTTTGCTGGAAGCAAAAACAAGGACTTGAAAAAAATTATTGCAAGTAATGACTATAATTTCGCTATACTTGGTGGTACGGAAGGAAAAAAGATAAATTTTCTTGTCCTTACTAATAAAAAAGACACAGAAAGCACACTTCTGATTGTGTATGATGAAAACTATAAGATAAAAAACTTCATTAACTGCAAAAGGACAATGGGAGATTATTTATCTGTGTTTTTTACAAATGATTACTTGGTCATAGGTCGTTTCAGAAATGAAGAAACAGCTACCAGGGATTTAATCTTATACAGCAGAAAGAATAAATCTTTTAAATTCATACCTGTCAACTATCATTTGATATGGAATCTCTTTATTTTTGAGGATAATCTATTTTATGCTTCTGAAATGGCGAACCCCCATCTTAACGTTGTTAATCTGGAAACTTATGAGCAGAATCATTTTGATGATTATTATTGTCCGTGCTCAGAATTTGGTACAGTAAATGGAGTCGTATATGCATGTTATGAAAACAAGGAGTATTTCGTTTTTAAAGACGGACATTTTGTAAAAAAAGAGGGATTTGTACCAGATTTTAAATCTGAATTTCATGAAGTCAAAGATTTTGAAATAAGCAAGGAAATAATTTCAAAGTTGCGGTATTAGGCAAGCACGATAGTAGGTTTATAAAATTTGAAACATTTCTGTAACCCCGATAAACTGCGGTTTTCTCCGCCCAAATCAGCCCTGCCCTTATCCAGACAAATCCCTATTTGTGAGGCTGAAGGTTCAGCGGGTATGGGGGTGGAAAACAGGACTGTGTATGAAAAAATTGTGTTTTATGGGATTATTTATGACCATAGTGTTTGGAATATAAGCAGAATATAGTGATATTCCTGATATTCCACAAACCAATGTTTCTAAATCATTTCCTCCAAAAATAGTATGCCTGAAAGCGGAGATTTCTCGCCGGCATTTTTAGGAAGTGTATCAGCGGCAGCGACACCGTGCTGCTGCATGCTCTTCGCTTTGCAAAATTTCGCAATCTGTGCTATGCTGGAGGGAGCCTGGCACGCTGCGCTGTGACCGGGAAATTTATTTGTTTCGGAAGGAGACGGATATGAGTGATGTGGAAGAAGCCCGCGCTTTTTTTTCGCAGGATAAGTTTGCCATGCAGACCACGGGAATAAAAATCGAGGAAGTCCGGCCGTCTTATGCAAAGTGCAGCCTGCGGATAACGGATGCCCACAAAAATGCGGCCGGTATCGTCATGGGCGGCGCTATCTTTACGCTGGCGGATTTTACCTTTGCCGTCGCCACGAATTTCCGGCAGGTGCTTACCGTCACGACATCCAGCAGCATACAGTTTATCACTTCCCCGAAGGGGGAGATTCTTTTTGCGGAATGCACGCCCATCAAGGATAGCCGCCGTGTCTGCTGCTACGATGTGCTCGTCACCGACAATCTGGGCACTATCGTCGCAAAGCTTATGTGCGCCGGAATGCACTTGAGCTGACGGGGCATTTATAATGGAAGAATCTGAGCTGCTTATGACGCTCCGCATCGCTGTGACCGGCGCGGAGAAAGTTGAGTCCGATACAATGACGGTACAGATGGTGTTTTTTGGAGGCACGGCGGAAGGGTTGTACTTTACTGGTACCATAGGGCCGGGCGGTGTAGACACCCAGCGCTACCCGGCCGGGGGGAAAGGAACGCTGTCCGCCCGCTATATGCTTTCCGGTACGGACTGCGAGGGCCGCGCCTGCCGCATGTTTATAGAAAACAATACTGCTGCCGGTGCGGACGACGGCAGGACGGAGCCCCACATCGTTACGGACAGCGACGCCCTGCGCTGGATGGAGCGCGCCCGCCTGTACGGCACGGTCTCCGTGGAAAGCGGCAGCCCCGTCATCCGCATATTCCGCATGCCGCAAGATGTCGGTGGCTCTCGCGCCGTTTAAGATTCTTCAGTTTTATTTCATTTTTTTACCTTGAATTTGATTGCAAAGCTTTGCAAAATGTGCTACATTCTGCGCATGAAACTGAGATGTTTATCTGGAGCGGCAATCGGGCTGCTCATACTTCTGTGTGCCGGCTGCTCTTCTGCACTGTCTAGCGCGGCCTCTGCTGCCGCTTCGGCTGTCTCGTCTGCCGTGAATGCCTTGGTCTCCTACCCGGAAAAAATCACTGTCGGCGACAAGTCCTATGTGCGCACGTTCTACAACAGCGATTTGTTCTTCAACCTCTATATCCGGAATCCTTCCGAATCCGACAAGGTTCAGGTGGACGACAAGAAGACGTATTACAAGGTTCCCCACGATAGCCTTGAGCTGATGACCTTTGTGATTTCCGGCAAGGGAAAGGATCAGCCGCTGTACTGCCTTGAAAGCCAGAAGGCGCAGGCGCAGCAGTATTATGAGGATGTCTCCCATTGGAAGTACTGGTGCGCCGTGGGCAAGGATGTCGCTGAGCGTGAAAAAAATGAGAAGCTTGTGAACCCTGCGGACGGCAAAAAATTCAACGAGCTGATTGATTTCTGCGAATCGACGGACTACAACCCCTTCAACAGCACAAAAAACGATACCATATCCAAAAATACCGAGGACATCACTTCTTCTGCGGGTGAGTCCGAGATTGTCTTTTTCAAAAAAAGCAGCGACGGTTTGCTCACATCGCAGCGGGGCTATGTGCTCCGTATTTCGGGAGGAACCCACCTGTACCATATCTACCGCGAGGGCGAAGAGATTACGGGCAGCAGTCTGCCTGATGAGCTGAACGCTTATTTTCTGCCTGTCGCAAAGAAGTTCGGCGCAAAGTGACGGAGGGGCATCGCATGGGAGATTCCGGCATGGCGGGAACAAAGCGGGGGCTGGTGCTTGAGGGCGGCGCCATGCGGGGCATGTTCAGCTCCGGCGTGCTCGACGTGCTCATGGAGAACGGTATTGTCTTTGATGGCGCCATCGGTGTCTCTGCCGGTGCGACATTCGGCTGCAACTACAAGTCCCGGCAGCCGGGGCGGGCAATCCGTTACAATAAGCGCTTTGCCCGCGACTGGCGCTACTGCTCGCTGCGCTCCCTGCTCATGACCGGCGATTTGTATGGCGCCGATTTCTGCTACCGGGAGCTGCCTGAGCAGCTGGATGTCTTTGACGTGGAGTCGTACCGGCAGAACCCTATGGAATTCTATGTCGTCGCCTCCGACTGCAAGACTGGCCGCCCTGTCTACAAGAAGCTGGAGTGCTGCGACGCGCACGACCTTACGTGGATGCGGGCAAGCGCGTCCATGCCGCTCGCGAGCCGTGTGGTGCACGTGGACGGTTACGTGCTGCTGGACGGCGGCATGACAGATTCTATCCCGCTGCGCTACTTTGAGAGCATCGGCTACCGGCGCAACGTGGTTGTGCTGACGCAGCCCCAATCATTCCGGAAAAAGCCCGCGAGCCTGATGTGGCTGATGCGGCTCGCCCTCAGGGACTATCCTGCCCTTGTGGAGGCGATGAGCCACCGCCATGAGGCCTACAACGAGGCGACCGCAGATGTGTTCGATAAGGCGGCGCGGGGTGAAGTCTTTGCGATTTGTCCTGATTCCCCGCTCGGTATCAGCAGGACGGAGCGCGACCCTGAGCGCCTGCAGCGCGTGTATGACGAAGGGCGGCGCATTGCCGGGGCGCGTCTCGATGAGCTGCGCCGCTTCCTCTCATGCTAGCGCTTGGTAGACAGCCGAAAAAAAATCGCGTATAGTCTTGGTATGATTAGCTATAAGATAATCGGAAAAGAGTCGTTGGAACTGCTTATGTCCCTGCGCATGGAGATGCTGTGCGCCGTCAACGGGAAAGCGGACAGCGGGGACTTCTCCCGGACGCTCGTTGACGAGAGCCGGGCTTATTTTGAGCGTGGCGATTACCGGCAGGTGGTCGCCTTTGACGGAGAGGCCGCGGTCGGCTGCGCGACGCTCAGCTTTCTGTACGTTATGCCGACATTCTGCCATCCGACAGGGCGTCGCGCCCACCTGATGAACGTCTATACCAAAGAGGAGTACCGGCGCAAAGGAATTGCACGGACTATGGTGCAGATGCTTGAGGAGGAAGCCCGGTATCGCGGCGTGACGGAGATTTCCCTTGATGCCACAGAGCTTGGGCGGCCGCTCTATGAATCGCTGGGCTTTGCGCCTTCCGGGGAGGCGATGAGCTTGTGCCTGTAGCTGCTGGCGGTGCGCTTCGGGAGATGCAGAAGGTATGAGGTCGCTTTTTACGATGGATTTCAAAGATTACGATTCCGGCTGGCAGCGTTCTGCCCGTCCCTCTGCCCGCGGCATCATCGTATGCGGCGCCGCAAAAACTGCGCCGGATACCGCCGCTTTGCCCTGCCGGGAGCCGCTTTTCCGCCCGGAAGATAGTATCTCGCTCGTGTATGCGGCCAAGCTGGGCTACTACAAGTTCCCCGGCGGCGGCATCCATGCGGGCGAGGACAAGGAGTGTGTGCTTGCCCGCGAAATCCGGGAGGAGACCGGGCTTGCTGTTATCCCGCAGTCCGTCCGCGAGTACGGGGTGGCGCAGCGCTACCAGAAGTCTGCCCTCTTTCCCGACACGATTTTTGAGCAGGATTCTTTCTATTATATATGCGATGTGGAGCGGAATGGAGCCGGTCTTGCCGTCGGCGGGCAGCAGCTTGATGACTACGAAAATGAGGAAGGCTTTGCGCTATGCGTCGTGCCTATCCGGGATGCAATCCGCGCGAACCGCCGCTATGCAGAGTCGGACAGCTCCCGCGCCATCATGATTGCCCGCGATACGCGTGTGCTGGAGATGCTGTGCGGCATGCCGTCCGAGCCGCCGCGCTGCTTTGCCCGCTACCTGCTGGAGGAGGGCGCTGCCAGGAATCCGGGACCGTGGCGGGAGCACAGCATTGCCGTCGCGGAGGCCGCGGAGAAGGTCGCTCGGGCGCTCGGCAAAAATGCGGCTGCTTGCGGCCATGCTTCCGCCGGGACAGCGCTCGACCCCGGCTGCGCCTATGTTTACGGCCTGCTCCACGATATCGGGCGGCGGGAAGGGCACACCTACCTTGCCCATGTCTATGACGGCTACCATTTTCTGCTCTCATTCGGCTACAAAAACGCCGCCCGCATCTGCCTGACGCATTCCTTCAACCTGCAGACGACGGATGACTATATCGGAAAGCACGATATAACGGATGCCCAGTTTGAGGAGCTCAAGACTTTGCTGGCCGCCGCCAGCTTTGACGACTACGACCGCCTTATTCAGCTCCTTGACTCTACCTGCGGGGCGGACGGCACAAAAAACATGGAGCTGCGCATGGGCGACGTAAAATCGCGCTACGGCTACTATCCGCAGGGCAAGTGGGATAAGAATCTGGAGCTCAAAGCCTCATTGGAGGCTTTGCTCGGATGCAGCCTCTACGATGTAATCTGAGGGCGGTACTAGACTGGCTGCTGCCCGCGCGCAAGGAGAGCGGGCTGTCGGGAGACTTTGCTTGCCGGACAGCTGTCGTAAATATTTGACCAAGCGCGATTTTTGTGCGATGATAGAACTGTATGGTGCTTTATTTTTCAGCGACCGGCAACACGGAATTTGTTGCCCGTGAATGCGCTTCCCTCCTTGGTGACTCATGCCAGAATCTGCTGCCCCGGATACGCGGCGCCGATTATTCCGAGATTGTCTCGGAGAAGCCCTTTGTCATCTGTGCCCCGATTTATGTCTGCGAGATGCCCCGTTTTCTCAGCGCCTTCCTGAAAAAGGTTCGGCTGGGCGGGAACCCGCTGGTCTACTGCATCTTTACGAGCGGCGGCTACAGCTCCTGCGCAGGCATCCTTGCGGCCGGGATTTTCCGGCGCAAGCACATGCGGTTTATGGGCTGCGCCGACGTCTTTATGCCGCGCAACTACATTGCGAGCGACATGTATCCCATGCAGGACGCGGAGACCGTGGCGGCACGGATACGGGATGCCCGCGCAAAGGTTCCCGATCTTGCCGCATGCATTCAGTCGGGCCAGCGGCTGACATCGCGCCACGTCTATCTTTTTGAGACGCTGGTGACCGTCCCATTCAATCCGTTATGGGTCAAGTTCAAGCTGACGGCAAAGGCCTTCTACGCGAAGGATTCCTGCATCGGCTGCGGAAAGTGCGTCTCTCTGTGCCCGCTGAACAATATCGTGCTGCGCGACAAGCGCCCCGTCTGGGGGGCGTCCTGCACGCACTGCATGGCCTGCATCGCGAACTGCCCGGTGGAATCCATCGAGTACGGGACGATAAGCGCAGGCAAGGAGCGCTACCTCTTTAAGAAGCATGCCTCGCCGCAGCAGGAGCGTTGAGCTTCGTTCCCTGGTGGGGGCTGCCTCGCTCAGCCTTCCCTGTCCAGCTGACGCAGCGTAAAGGCTATTGCCCCCGCAGAGACGATGAATGTCAGGATATCGCTGAGCGGCATCGAGTACAGCACGCCGTCCAGCCCGAATCGGAGCGGGAGCAGAAGCGCCAGCCCGACCCCGAACACAAGCTCACGTATCATGCTGAGCGCGGTGGAGAGGAGCGCCTTTCCTATGGCCTGCAGGTAGATGAACGTCGCCTTGTTGATGCAGGCGAGCACCATCATGGAAAGGTAGATTCTGAAGGCGCGCTTTGCGAAGCTCGTGTACCAGATGCTTTCGTTGGCGGCGCCAAAGATCTGTATGAGTGCTCCGGGGAACAGCTCCACGACGATGAGCGCTGCGGCGCCGACGGCAGCCTCGCACGCGAGCAGCAGAAGGAAGAGCTGCTTTGCGCGGTCGCCCCGTCCTGCGCCTCTGTTGTAGCCTGCGACCGGGATGCAGCCTGCCGCCATTCCCACGACGACCGATATGACAATCTGGAAGAATTTCATCACGATGCCGACGACCGCCATCGGAATCTGGGCGAATTCCTCCCTGCCGAAAACAGGGTCGAGCGCGCCGTATCTCCGTATCATATTGTTGATGGACGCCATCGCCGCGACGAGGCTCAGCTGCGAGAGCAGGGAGCAGATTCCGAGCGGAATGAAGCGGCGGATGATGCTGCCGGAAGGCAGGAAGCTTTTTGCCGACAGGCGGACGAGCTTTGTGCGGCAGAGATAGCCGAGCGCGAGTGCCGCCGTGGCGACCTGCCCGATGACGGTCGCGATTGCCGCCCCCCGCATTCCCCAGCGGAAGCCAAAGATGAACAGCGGGTCAAGGATGATGTTGAGCGCCGCTCCCGCGAGCGTGGAGAGCATTGCGAACCGGGGCGAGCCGTCCGCGCGGATGACGGGATTCATTCCCTGCCCGAACATGTAGAAGGGAAGGCCTATGCTTATCCAGAAGAAGTATTCCTTTGAGAGCGCGAAGGTCTCCTCGTTCACGTCTCCGCCGAAGGCTTTGATAACCGGCTCCGCGCGTGCAAGGTAGAGCGCGGTGAGCAGGATGCTCGCCATGACGCAGAGGCTGACCGCATTCCCCACGGTACGTGCGGCGGCGCCTTCTTTCCGGCGCCCCAGGCATATCGAGATGAACGCGCATGCGCCGTCCCCAATCATGACTGCGATGGCGAGAGCGACGACGGTGAGCGGGAACACGACGGTGTTCGCGGCGTTGCCGTAGCTGCCGAGGTAGCGTGCGTTTGCGATGAAAATCTGATCGACGATGTTGTAGAGCGCGCCCGTCAGCAGCGATATGATGCAGGGCATCGCGTATGTGAGCATGAGCCGCGGGAGCGGCGCCGTCACAAGGAACTGAGAGGGCGCTTCTGTGGCAGCGCGCGTCTGGTCTTTTTGTTCAGAGGAATCCGGCATCTGAGTCTCCTTAGGAAAAAAATCGGACACGCCGGAATATATCGTGCCGCCTGCCGCAGGCAGGGGCTGCGCCCAGCGTGCCGTACAGTTGGACTTACGCTATTGAGCCCGCTCCTGTGGCCGGGCGCTCAAAACAACACGCTGCGGCATAACTGTGCCATAAAACAAAAAAAATGTCAAACACCGTCCCGGCACGGACAGGGCTTTCGCGCATTTTTTATGCTGCATCCTTGACTTCTGTAGCATAGAAAAAGAAATCATTTAAAAACAGTTTACGTAAACTGCCAACATCGCATCCGCTTTCAGATAAAATACATCTCATGCTGAAGCCCTGCCGCCACGGAAACTCGGAAAGCGGTTTTGCGCTCCGCGAGCAGAGGGCTTTCCGATGCCACCTCTTGCACGGGGCTAGCCCTTGTGCGGGATGCGGGGCGTTCCTGAGGCGGCTATCGTGTAGCGCAGGACGTCGTTCCTGCAGGCAGCGGCGCATTCCCCGCACAGGATGCATTCTGCGTTCCGTATCTCGCCGCCCTGCGAGCAGCTCCGTGCGTCCAGCCCCATCGGGCATACCTTGTGGCAGGCGCCGCATCCCGTGCAGCGCGCCGTGTCTGCCTGTATCCTGAGCTGCGGCAGATGGAGCGCGCGCCCCGCCTTGTAGCCGAGAATCATGAACGGCGCCATCCAGCAGATGTAGTGGCAGTTCGCGCGCTTTCCGTGAACCAGCGCCGGTATAAGGAAGAGGAGCACGATGCCGTAATAGATGACATAGGCGTAGATATTTGAGACGGAAATCCCGTGGTCGGTCATAAAGAAGGGCTGCACCGAATAGTCGCCCTTTCCGAGCACGTGGCAGACAATCACGCCGGAAAGCCAGAGCGCCCAGACTGCGTATTTGATGGAGTTCCGCCATCCCTGCCTTGGCGTCTTTGGGGAGAAGCTCTCGAAGCATTCCGACATTCCTCCCGTGGGGCAGAAGAAGCCGCACCACAGGCGACCGAAGAACATGCCGAGGACGAACATGAGCGTAAAGGTGATGAAGCTTCCGTTGATGATGTGCCTCAGTGCCGCCATGATGATGAGATAGGGCGAGAAGTACCAGATGGTCACCGGAAACAGCAGCATGCTCACGATGAGCGTGAAATGCCGCAGCCGCCGGAATCGCGCTGCTTTCATAGAGCCTTCGCTTTTGACAAGTTTACTTTGCATGCTTGCAGTATACACGATGCAAAGTAAACTTGTCAACATAAACCGCGCTGTGGCGTGGCAAGCTGTTTTGTGCTCCGCGCGCGCCTCTGTCCGCCTGATTTCCGTGCTGAGGCTCCCCTGCTGCTCTTTTTGCAGAACTTTTGCGCGGTCTGGCTGGAAAAATTTGACCTTCCATGTTATACTTCTAAAGAATGTTGCTTGCGAGGAATTGGAAAAATGCAGGCGCAGCAGGGAAACCGGGAGGTTCCCGAACAAGTGTAATGGTGCCGCAGGTTTACAGACCGTGGGGGCGGGCAGGGCGCCGCACGATGGAGATGCTTGCCCGATTTTGATTGACCAAGGCTAAAATTGTTTGCTGCTTCGGTCGAGGATGAAGATACCGTGTATACGATGTTTTATGCACTTGCCCTTATTGCAGAGCTGATAGGATTTCTGCTGCTGCTGATTAGGCGCGAGGATGTTTCTCCTGAGCTGATACTGGTCTTTATGTTCGTGATTATCGCGAATGCCGGCTACCTCTGGCTCTCCCAGTCGCAGAATATCCGTGAGGCCATTCTCGCCGTGAAATTCACCTACCTTGGGGCGCTCTGGATTCCCTTCTTTATGTATCGCATCGTGGCCCGGATCTGCGCGGTACCGAAATCCCGCTGGTTCTTCGCCATGCTGGTGGTGTGGGGCACGGCCATGATGTGCTTTGTCTTCACCATCGGCATCACCACCTGGTACTACAAATCCATGCATCTGGAGGAAGTCCGGGGGAGTACGGTGCTCATCAGGGATTACGGCCCGCTGCACTTCCTTCATATACTGTATCTGTTGTTCTATACGGTGATAACGGCGGACGCCATCCGCTGGGGAGCTTCCCACCGCGAGAAGCTTGCCTTCCGCTTCTCAAAAATACTGCTCGCGATTATCATCACGAACATATCGCTGTACTTTATGAGGCTGCTGACACACTCCCTCTTTGACTTTACCTCAGTCGCCTATGTGGTCTCCTGCTACATCCTGCTGTACATAGGCCGCAACATGCTCCTCTACGACGCGGACTCGCTGCTGTCGATGGACACCGAGAATTCCACCTACGGGATTATCCTCTTTGACCCGCAGCTGCGCTTTATGGGGGCGTCCAAAGGTATCCGCCCGGTTGTCCCCGGTCTTGGCGAGCTGGAGATTGAGCGGGCGGTTCCTGCGGGGGCTTCCCCGGAGTGCCGGCAGCTGGTCAAGTGGACGGGCGGCTTCAGGAACGGCAGCCTTGATGAAATCTGCATCCTTGACGTGGGCTCAAAAAGCTACCGCTGCAGCATCGACACCTATTTCTACAAGAAGCATACGGCGCGGAATTTCCTGGGCTATATCATATACCTGCAGGACGAGACCATGATGCAGAACCATGTCAGGACTGTCCGCTCGTACAACGAGAGCCTGCTTGCCAAGGAGAGGGAGCTTGAGCAGCTGAACCTGTCGCTCAAGCGCTCCATGGAGGAGGCTCAGCAGGCGAATGTCGCAAAGTCCCAGTTCCTTGCCAAGATGTCCCACGAGCTGCGCACCCCTATAAACGCGGTGCTGGGCATGAACGAGATGATTCTGCGCGAGAACGAGGACGCCTCCATCGCCGAGTACGCGGAGAATATCAAGAACGCAGGAAATGCCCTGCTCTCGCAGATAAACGATATTCTTGACTTCTCCAAGATTGAGTCCGGCAGGCTGGAAATCATCTTGTCCGATTACCGGCTTTCCGATATCCTTTCCGATGTCGTGCTGCTGCTCTGCGACAAAGCGACTTCCAAGGGACTCAAATTCGTTGTTGACGTGGACAAGGATATTCCTGACGGGCTGCACGGGGACGAGGTGCGCCTGCGGCAGATACTTGTGAACATCCTGAACAACGCGGTGAAGTATACCGAGAAGGGCTCTGTCCTGCTTTCTGCAAGAGCGGAGAAGATTGCGTCCTCCGCCGACGAGGTGCTGCTGACATTCCACGTCCGCGATACGGGAATCGGCATCCGGGAGGAAGATTTGCCCAAGGTGTTCTCCCCGTTCCACCGCATCGAGGAGAAGCGCATCCGCACCATAGAGGGCTCCGGGCTCGGCATGAGCATCACGAAGCAGCTGCTGGAGATGATGGGCAGCCGCCTTGAGGTGGAGAGCGTGTACGGCAAAGGCTCGGATTTCTATTTTTCCGTCCGCCAGCATATCTGGAGCCACGAGGCGGTGGGGAAATTCGATGCGCGCATGAGGCAGCACAAGGTCGCTGCCAAGCCTTCCGCCGAGCTCTTCCATGCGCCGGACGCGCGCATCCTGGTGGTTGACGACACGCCCATGAACCTGACGGTCGTGAAGGACTTGCTCAAGCGCACGATGGTGCAGATTGATACCGCCGCCGACGGGGAGCAGAGCCTTGAGATGCTCAGAAAGAATGCCTACGACATCGTGTTCATGGATCACCTGATGCCGGGCATGGACGGCGTCGCCACGCTGCATGAGATTCAGAAGGCTGCGGGCGACATGTCTGTCGATTTCCCGAACAGAAAGACGCCGGTCATCATCCTGACGGCCAATGCCATTGCGGGCGTCCGCGAGAAATTCCTGGCGGAAGGTTTTGTGGATTACCTGTCCAAGCCGGTGAATCCCCGGCTGCTGGAGGGCATGCTGCTGAAATACCTGCCGGAGCGGCTTGTGCAGCGCGTGGAGCTTGAGCCGGGCATGCTTATCGAGGACGAGCGTCCCCGCGATGATTCCGCCGTGAACCGGCTCAAGCAGGGCTTGGCAAAGATAGACGGTATCGATGTCTCTGTGGGCATAGAGAACTGCGGCAGCGAGGATACCTTCTTCAAGGTGCTGCAGGAATTTGCTTCGACCGGCGCCAACCGGCTCGCGCAGATTGAGCATGACCTTGGCGAGCACGACATACGCAATTATACGGTGCGCGTCCATGCGCTCAAAAGCGCTGCCCGGCTTATCGGCGCGCAGGATTTGTCGCGGCAGGCCGCCTACCTTGAATCCTGCGGCAATGCGATGGACATAGGCGAGATAACGACATATACGCCGAACCTGCTGCAGCACCTTGTGGAGCTGCTGGAGCAGATACAGGAGCTGTTCCCGGAGGAGGCGCCGGAGGAGCGGAAGCCAATCTCCGCCGAGCGGCTGGATGAGGCGTATACGGCTATCAGGGAGCTTGCCTCTGTCGGCGATTTTAATTCGATTGACCTGATAATGGCCGAGCTGAAGGGGAGCCGGATTCCCGATGAGCGGCTTGCGGACTATAACCGCCTCAAGGAAGCCGTCGATGCCGTCGATGCGGATGCCGTCCTTGCCGTGCTGAATGCCGGGATGGCGGCTGAGGCGGCCGGCGGGGCTTCCTGAGCTGCGGCGGGGCTTCCTGCTTTTCCGGGGGATGTGTTCCGTCTGGGCCGGGAACTTGCAGAATTCCGCCGGTTTTTCCCCGCAAGACGCATCGCAAAAAGCGTTTTTCCTCGGAAGCGGGGAAGAAAATCTCCCGTCTGCGACATGAGCGAATTTTTTCTTGCCGGAATCGATAAGCTGCGTTTTGCTTTCCCTGCATTTTTCGCTTGCAAAAAAACAGAACTGTGATATTATTGATATTGTAGAGATAGTGATACTATCACTACAAGAGCAGGAGGTCACGGTGACGATATTCGGGAATGAGATACGGGCGGCGGATGAGCGCAAGGCCTGCAGGACGCAGAAGAAGTTTGTCAGGAAATTCGGGGATGACCGCAGCACGGAATACCGGCTGGGGCTTGCGGACAACGAGGTGCTGACGCCGGCGTTTTCCTGCCGGACGATAGTCTCCGGCGCCAAGGAGGCTGATTTTGCCGCGCGGCTCCCGGAAAAACCTGTCATCATCGGCAATATCCGCATGGGCTTCGGGCATTACCGGATTTCCATGGCCATGGCGTCGGCCGCAAAATCCATGGGCTGCACGCCGCTGTGGTTCGACCTGAATTCCTTTCCGGAGACGACGGCGACAAAAATCATCGCGTACCAGAACAGCATGTATTCCACGGCATCGCGCCTTTCCCAGAAAAGCCGCCTTTTCAACAGCCTTGTATGGGAGCCGCTCAACAGCGAGGGCTTCCGCAAACTCAGCTACAATGCCGGTGACCAGAAGAGCACGGAGCTGATGACCCCGCTCTTTGCCGGGATTCCCAAGGACACTCCTTTCATCGCGACCCATGTCTGGCCCGCGCAGGCTGCCGTCCATGCCGGGATGAGCCATGTGGTCAACGCCGTCCCCGATAACTGGCCGATGGCGCTCCACCTGTCGGAAGGCGCGGTGCACACGGTGCAGACCCACAGCTCCTACTGGGGTTACCGGACGCTCCACGGCTTTGACGGGGACAAGGTGCTCTCTCCCATGCCGGCCGCAGACCTCGTGTACACGGGGCATTACATCGACCACGAGCTGGTCTGCAACATAGAGCAGGACTGCGCCCGCCGCGTGCAGCGCGCCACGGAGGGCAGCCCGCTCCGTTTTCTGCTCACCATCGGCGGGGCAGGGGCGCAGGGCGACTTCTTTGCGTCTATCATAGAGTCCTTGCTGCCCTTTGTGCGGCAGGGAAAAGCCTGCATCTACGTGAACTGCGGCGACTACGCGAACGTGTGGCGCCTGCTGCAGAAGCGGATTCCTGCGCTGCAGGACGGCGGCAAAGACTGTGCCGTCAGGACGCACTTTGACGACTGGAGCGAGGAATGCGCCGTTGCGCAGCGGGCCGCAGGCGCTACGGACGCTGCTGCTGGCAGCGGCATCCATGTATTCTGCAACAAGGATATTTTTGGCGCCGTGTATATCACGAACCTGCTTATGCGGGCAGCCGACGTGCTGGTGACCAAGCCGAGCGAGCTGGCATTCTACCCGGTGCCCAAGCTCTTTATCCGCAGGATTGGCGGGCATGAGATGTGGGGCGCCATTCATTCCGCAGAGCTGGGTGATGGTACGCTGGAATGCAGCAGCCCGGCATACGCGGCATCGGTCGTCCGGCTTATCATGGAGGATTCCTCGCTGCTGAAGGGCATGTGCGACAGCATTCTGGAGGCGAACCGGAACGGCGTATATTCCGGCGCATACCGCGCGGTTGAACTTGCGCTTGCCGGTCGTTCCGTCTGAGAGGAATGCCTGTGACCGCGGCACAAAAATTCAGCGAGGAGAGGGACGGGCTCAAACATGCGCGGCAGGAGCGGATTCTGCGCGCGGCATTCACGCTGTTTTCCCAGAAAGGCATAGATACGATTGCCATGACGGACATCGCGCGCCTTGCGGAAATCGGCGTCGCCTCGCTCTACCGCTACTATGAGACAAAGGAAGAGATTGCCATCAGGACGGCAATCTGGGCGTGGGAAGAGCAGAAGGTGCATATCCTGCCGGAAATGGACGCTGCCGGTTATGCGGAGTCTGATGGCAGGGGGCAGCTGCAGCTGATGCTGCGGAAATTTGTGGAGCTGTACGAGCAGCATCCCGATTTCCTGCGATTCATCAGTTTCTTTGATTCCTATGCGGTGCGTTCGGGGATAGACAGCGCGCGGCTTGCCGATTACGCGCAGATGATAACGTCGGTGCAGCAGATTGTGACGGCGGCAATCAGCCGGGGCATTGCGGACGGGAGCATCCGCGGCACATGGAATGCGGACGATTTGTATTTTGCGATTATGCATCCGTTTTTCTGCACCGCGCAGAAGCTGAGCCTGAACGGCACAATGCTGGGGGACGGCATGCAGGCTGACGGCGGCAGGGAGCTCTCGCTGCTTGCGGAGCTGCTGCTCAAGGCCATCGGGGACTATTCCCGGAGCCCTGCGGGCTCCTGAGCCGCCGGCAGCACGTACAATGGAAATGCAGCCTTCCGTTATACACGGGAGAAGACAGGAGGAATAGCGATGAAATCTTTGACGAAAGGAAAAATGTGGTGCTATGCAATCGGGCAGCTCGGCTGGTCAATCATCAGCGGGCTGGTCGGTTCCTGGCTGGTTTATTTTTACCAGCCCGATACGGCCGCAAAAGCAGACGGTATGATTCCGCTCATACCGGAAGGACGTGTCATATTCGGCATCCTGACGATTATCGGACTGATAACCGCAGGCGGCAGAATTTTTGATGCCATAACCGACCCTCTCGTGGGGAACTGGTCTGACAAGTGCCGGCATCCCCTTGGCAGGCGCATTCCTTTCATGAAGTATAGCGCGATTCCGCTGGGAATTGTCTTTGTGCTCGTGTTCTGCGCGCCGGTGAACCGCATCTCCGCGCTGAACACCGCATGGCTCTTCGTCTTTGTCGCGGCGTACTATTTTGCCATCACCTGTTACTGCACGCCGTATACTTCCCTGCTGGCAGAATTGACGCACAGCCAGGACGAGAAGCTCCAGCTGTCCACCTGTATCTCGCTGACCTTCATCGTGGGCACTGCCGTCGGCTATGCGGCGCCTGTTATCTGGGGCGCCTTTATGGGCATGGGAATTTCCCGCATACCGGCAATGCGGATTACCTTTGCGCTGCTTGCCGCGCTGGCGACAGTCTGCATGCTTGTTCCTGTATTCACCATCAAGGAAAAGGACTACTGCGACTGCGTGCCGGGCAACAGCTCCGTCACCACTTCCCTGATGAAGACGTTCCGCAACAGGAATTTCCGCATATTTGTGGCGCAGGACATCATCTACTTCCTCGGCCTCACCATGTTCCAGACGGGGCTTCCGTTCTTTGTGACCAGCCTGCTGTGCTTTGGGGAGCAGATGTCTACCGTCATGTTCGTGGGGCTCACCGCCTGCTCGCTGCTCTTCTATCCTTTCATCACAAAGCTGGCGCATGTCATCGGCAAGAAGAAGCTTGTCGTCATCGCGTTCGCGGGCTTTTTCCTGACTTTCGGCTTTACCGCGCTCTGCGGTCCCCGGCTGGGGCTGCAGGTTCCCGTGCAGGCGGTGCTCATCGTGCTGCTGGGCGCCTTCCCCATGGCAATCTTCGGAATCTGCCCTCAGGCTATTGTCGCGGATATCGCGCAGAGCGATGAGGCGGAGACCGGCGAGAACCGCAGCGGCATGTTCTATGCGGCCCGCACCTTTGCCATGAAATTCGGGCAGAGCGCGGCGATGC
This sequence comes from Treponema sp. UBA4319, assembly GCA_002393865.1. Lineage (GTDB taxonomy): Bacteria > Spirochaetota > Spirochaetia > Treponematales > Treponemataceae > Treponema_D. The sequence goes on along the minus strand of DGUD01000180.1, from coordinate 4,979 downwards.
TCTTGTTCACATCCCTTGCCACCATCGGCGCTGCCGACGGAACCGGTTACCGTGTGGTCGCCGCGGTTGCCGCAGGCTGCTGTGCTCTGGGCGGGCTGCTCATGCTGTGCTTTAACGAGAAGAAAGTCCTTGCATCCATCGGGGCTGCGGGTGGCACTGCGCAGTAAGGTGGCTGCGATGAAAAAGCTTTTGTTCCTGCTGGCGCTCCCTGCGCTGCTCTGCTGCTGCAGCGGGCGTTCCGGACGGCAGGGCGCGCAGGAGCCGGCAGACGGCGCGCAGAATCAGGTTCCCTCTGAGCCGCAGAATCATGCTCCCGCTGCCCTTTCCGGCGCGGATGCAGAGCCTGCGTCTGCCGTGCTGCCTGCCGTGCAGGCGGTTCCCCAAGCGAATCCGCCGCCTGCTCCGTTCCGTATCGGAGATTTCGATTTTGCTTCCCGCAGTCTTGTGCCGTCGCGCTATATTGCCGGGGAGCACAATCTGGATAGCGCGCATGCTATCTATGACCATTCGCGGCTCTTCTTCCTTGGTTTCTCTGAGGACGGAAAACTTGCCTTTCTGAAGGAGCTTGAGCTTGAGGGAACCGGCTTTGTGCAGGCGGGCTTTTATATTCAGGATCTTGTGACGGATGAGATTGTGTGCAGCGTTGAGGAGCCTGACTATACTGCGGATGATATGAGCGCAGCCCTGCTCGCCGAGAGGCGGGGGGCGGATATAGACGCCGCGCTGGAGCGCTTTGGCATCCGTCCCGATGCGTGCGACTTCCTGCCCTTGCCCTATGCGGGCGGCTCAAAACGCCTTGAGCTGCGTGTCCGCATCACGGACACGGGCAAGCTCCTGCACGAGATGTTCCGCATCATTGATTACGACTGCATCGCGGTGGATGGCAGCGGGCAGGAAAAGACCATCACCTCAAAACAGTCGGTCGCCGTAGAGAACGTCTATGCGTGCGGCTGCATAAAAAGCCCCTTTGAGGACAGGCTTGCGATTGTCATCGCCGAGCAGACCTTCGGCTTTGAGGGCTACGACCTGCGCTACAGCGTGCTCGGCTGCAGCCTTGACGCAGGTTTTGGCGGGCGCTAGCCCGCCTTGCAGGGCGCCGGGGCTCAGCAGGAATCCGCTTCTGCGCCCGGCTTTGGTGCCGCTACAGCTTCCAGGAGACAGCCTCTTTTCTGCTGTCGATGAAGCGGGCGTAAATGCCGCCCTGTGCGACAAGTTCCTCGTGCTTGCCCTGTTCCGCGATATGGCCCTTGTCTATCACGATAATCTGGTCGGCGTTGCGCACGGTCTTGAGTCGGTGGGCAATCATGATGACGGTCTTCTCGCGGGTCAGCTCGGCGACGGCGTTCATGAGGTCGCGCTCGTTTTCCGGATCGACGTTTGCGGTCGCTTCGTCAAGGATGATGACGGGCGAATCCTTCATGATGGCGCGGGCGATGGATATTCGCTGCCGCTCGCCGCCGCTCAGGTTGGCGCCGCCTTCTCCGATGACTGTCTCGTAGCCGTTGGGCAGCGCGGAGATAAAGTTGTGGCAGCAGGCTTTTTTTGCGGCCGCAATCACTTTTTCCATGGAAGCGTCCGGATTGCCAAAGCGGATGTTGTTCGCGATGGTATCGTGGAAGAGGTAGACGTTCTGGAACACAAAGCTGTAGTTCTGCATCAGGCTGTCCATGCTGTATTCCTGGACATTCTTTCCTCCTAACGTTACCGTTCCGCTATCAACGTCCCAGAAGCGCGCAAGCAGGTGGCAGAACGTCGTTTTTCCGCCTCCGCTGGGACCCACTATCGCGGTGGTCGTCTTTGCGGGAATCTTGAGCGATACGCCGTCGATGATTTTCTTTTTGTCATAGGCGAATGAGACGGACTTTGCCTCGATGTCGCAGCTTGCTGGCTGCATGTCGGCGCCATCTATATCCATCGTGGGGAGCGCAAGAATCGCGCTGGCTTTGTGTACGCCAAGGTCAATGGTGCGCAGCAGCGCAGAATAGTTGCCCCCGGCCTCCAGCGCGTTGAAGAGCATGAATGAACACACCAGCATCACCGCGCAGTCTGCGAGCAGCATGGAGCCGTTCAGGAAAAGATAGATGGAGGTGAGCATGATTGCGACCCCGCTCAGCTTTGCGACAAGCGACTGAAGGTTTGCGACCGGGATGCAGTGCATCTCCATCTTGATGAGCGTCTTGATGCGATGCGCTATCACCTGGTTGAGCTCGCTCTGGCGGCGTCCCGCAAGATTGTAAGCCTTGACCTCGGCGATTCCCTGTATGAATTCGAGCACCTTGCCGATTTCCTCGGTGTCGTCCTTGATTTTCTGGGCGGAGACAGAGCGCACTGCTACACGCATAAACAGGTTCACAAGCTCAAAAAGCGCGAATCCGCCGAGCGCCACCAGCGCAATCCGCCAGTCAAAAAAGGCTATCATCACGATGATGAGCACGGTGTCCAGAATGCCCTGCAGCACCAGCATTATCGCGCGGGTCGCGACATCGCCCACGGCCTCCATCGTGTTCGTCGTGACCGATGTGATGTCTCCGAGGCTGTTCGCGTTGAAGTAGCCCATCGGCAGGTAGCGCAGGTGTTCCGCAATCTCGATGCGCTTGTTTGCGCAGGTGCGGTAGCCGCCCTCGCACTGCCACATGTTGGTGATTTTTTTTGTGACGATTGTCCCGATGAGGCTTACGCACATGATGGCGAGCGAGAGCCAGATTGTGCTTGTCTCGAATGCAGCGCCGTCAAGCGCTGTACCGATGACTCCGCGCAGCATGACTGCGACCGCGGCGATTCTCAGCGCCATAAAAAACGAGGTCACTATGCCCACGACAATCGAGCCGTAGAATTTGCCGCGGTTCTCTTTGTCGCAGAATCTGAAAAAATTTCCTAAAGTCTCAAACATTTCTATGCTCCTTCTGGTGAAAAACTGGCAGTCCCGTCATTCGTCTTTTGAGCTTATATGCGCTTCCCACATGGACTTGTACAGAGCGCTTTTTGCCAGAAGCTCCTCGTGCGTCCCGTAGGAATCAATCTGTCCGCCCTTGATGACGTAGAGCGTGTCCGCGTCGGCGACGGTGGAGAGCCGGTGCGCGATGACGATGAGCGTTTTTCCCTGCACGAGCCTGGCGACTGATTTCTGGATAATCGCCTCGTTCTCCGGGTCTGTGTATGCGGTCGCCTCGTCAAGAATCACGATGGGGGCGTCTTTCATCATGGCGCGGGCGATGGCAATCCGCTGCCGCTCGCCGCCGCTCAGATGTGCCCCGCTGCCGCCGACAATCGTGTCAAAGCCGTTCTCCAGCCCCATGATAAAATCGTAGCAGCCGCTCTGCCGCGCAGCTTCTTCCACCTCGGAATCGCTTGCGCCGGGACGCCCCAGCCGGATATTCTCACGCACGCTCATGTCAAACAGAAAGTTGTCCTGGCTGACATAGGCCACGCGCCGGTTGTATTCCTCAAGGGAAAGCTTTCTGATGTCCACGCCGCCGATTTCCACGCTGCCGGAATCGACATCCCAGAGCGAGGCGATAAGGCGCGCGATGGTTGACTTGCCGCTGCCGCTGGGACCAACGAGCGCGGTGTAGCTTCCCTGCGGAAGGCTCATGCTGATGCCGTGCAGGATTTCTTTCTTTTCCTCGCCCGCGCTGTTCTTGTGGTAGGAGAATCGGACGTGCTTCAGGACAATCGAGTTGTCCGCGGGCTTGCGCTCGTCCTGCACCGGGCGGCTTAGTTCGGGCAGGTTCATGACGGCGCCTACCTCGTTAAAGATAACCTCTGCCTTTGCGATGTCGTCGTTGTAGGAGAAGGCCGTGATGAGCGGCTGGATGGAGCTGAGCGCCATGACAATCATCGTTATGAACGTGGCGGCGTCTACCGTGCCCTTCATGAACAGGTAGCCGCCGATGGGGAGCAGTCCCAGCAGCGAGGCAGGCATGATGACGAGCGCTACTGTGAACGGCCAGATGGACTTGCGCATCCATTCGACGTAGCTGTCAGAGCTGTCTTTTGCCGCTTTCACGAATCGCTCGTAGGATGATTTTGTCTTTCCGAATGCTTTGATGACTTCGATGCCGTTGATGTATTCGACGGCGGTGTCGTTCAGAATCTTTGTCTTGTCAATCGCATTCTGGAAGAAGCGGGGGGAATCCTTGTACATGAGGCACATGGCGATGATGCCGGCAGGGAGCGTCACCATGCAGCACAGCCCCAGCTTCCAGTTCAGTATGAAAAGATAGGCGATGAGGATGACGGAGAGTATTATGTTCGATGTGTATTCCGGCACGATATGCGCGAGCGCGGTCTCCATGCTGTCGATGCGGTCTACCATGATGCTCTTGAGGGAGCCGGACGGCATGTCGAGCACGGTGCCGAGCGGAAGGCGCGCGAGTTTTGCGCACATTCTGGTGCGGATGTTGCCCAGCAGGTTGAATGTCGCCACATGGCTCATGGTTGTGGAAATCGCATGGAAAAGCACGTTGCCCAGCCAGAAGAGCGCGACGATGCCGCATTCCTGAAGGTACAGGTTCCAGTCCCGGACGCCATCCATCAGCTGTCGCACGATTCTGGCAATCATAAGATACGGAGCGATGCAGCATGCCACGCTCAGCAGGGCGAAGCAGATGCTGAGGATGTACGCTCCCTTCTTTTCGCCCGTAAATTCGGCAATCCAGCCGAGCAGGCTCTTTTTTGCAGGTGAGTTACTTTTAGTAGACATAGATACTCCAGTTAGTTTTAGTAAACTAACTGCATAATATATAACAGTGTTATATTTTGTCAAGAGGGCAGCAGCGGAATCCCAGGGCTTCAGCATGAAAACAAAAATGCGCTCCCAGCGGAAAAACAACCGGACTGCCGCTTGCACGCTTCGCTTTGCAAATGGCAGTCCGCGCATTTTTCCGCTTCCGCGCATTTTTTATGCTGCATCCTTGACTTCTGTAGCATAGAAAAAGAAATCATTTAAAAACAGTTTGCATAAACTGCCAACATCGCAT
>DGUD01000165.1 GCA_002393865.1 Treponema sp. UBA4319 | reverse complement strand
TACATCTCATGCTGAAGCCCTGAAGGGCACGCCCTTGTAAAAAACTTCCATTAATAGTACACTGGAAGCCTACGGGTGACGGTGTTCGATGTGGAGCGCAAAATTATGGGCGACTTTTGGGACTGCCCCCGCAATCTACACTTTTTCAGAGGTTTATATGAATTTCGTTGAGGAAATGAAGAAGAAGGCAAAGGAATTCCAGAACAGCCTTGTGCTCCCCGAAGGAACAGAAGAGCGGACGGTACAGGCAGCGGCAAAAATCGTGCAGGAAAAGCTCGCCAAGTCAGTCACGTTGCTGGGCAAAAAAGAGGAGGTCGAAAAAGTCGCGGCCTCGCTCGGAATCTCGCTGGACGGCATTGACGTCATCAATCCTGAAAAATCCGCGTGGCTCGACGAATTCGGCCGCGAATACTTCCAGCTCCGCAAGGGCAAAATCAACAAGAAGACAAATGAGCCGGAAGTCCCCGACGAGGCGGCTGGCAAGGCATATATGGTAAAAGACCCGCTGAGCTTCGGCGCCATGATGGTGCGCACCGGCAAGGCAGACGCCATGGTCTCCGGGGCGCTCTCCGCCACCGCAGACCTGCTGCGCGCCGGCCTCAAGGTCATCGGCACGGAAAAAGGCTCCAAGACTGCCTCCTCATGCTTTATCATGGACACGCACAACAGCAAATGGGGCAAAGACGGCCTCATGGTATTCTCCGACTGCGCGGTTGTCCCCCGCCCCACGGGCGAGCAGCTCGCGGACATAGCCATCGCGGCGGCAAAGTCCTGCCGCAGCCTGCTGGATACGGAGCCCGCGGTGGCAATGCTCTCATTCTCATCCAAGGGCAGCGGCGGCAAGCTTGAGGACGTGCTCAAGGTGCAGGAAGCCGTCAAGATGGTGCACGAGCGGGAGCCCTCCCTGCTGCTCGACGGCGAGCTGCAGGCAGATGCGGCGCTTGTGCCGGAAGTCACCGCGCGCAAGGCTCCGGGCAGCCCCGTCACCGGCAAGGTGAACACCCTCATCTTCCCCAGCCTTGAGGCTGGCAACATCGGCTACAAGCTGGTGCAGCGCTTTGCGGGGGCTGACGCATACGGTCCCGTGCTGCAGGGCTTCGCAAAGCCCATCTCCGACCTGAGCCGCGGCTGCTCCGTCGATGAGATTGTCGTCACGTCGGCAATCACGCTCGTACAGGCAGGCAAAAAAGACTAAGGCACACAGCCGGCGGCGGACGGGTTCCACGAGGAAGCCCGGAACCCGTCCGGCAGCCTAAAAACAGCAGATGCGGCAGCCGGGCTTTTCGTATCATCGCTTCACCAAGGGAAAGGGGACAATGGCACAGCTTCACTTCAGACAGAGATTCCTCCGGATACTGCTTCCCGGCGCCATTGCGTGCCTGCTGAATTCCTGTGTCTCCACCGGCACGGTCCCTGCGCCGGAGCAGGAGCAGCCCGTTTCGCAGGAGGAAAGCGCTGGAGCAGAGGAAAGCGCAAACGATGAGAAAGCAGAAAAAACATTTGCGGACGGAAGTCCCGTCGTCACATCCCGGACGGCGGGCAGCGGCGGAGACAGCATACTGCTGAGCTTTGCCGGTGACATCATGGCGCATACGCCCAACACCGCCCGCGGCCACTACGACAAAATCTACGAGGACATAGAGCCGCTCATCAGGCAGAGCAGGCTCAGCTTTGCGAACATGGAGACGCCGGTGGACGACGACAAGCCGTTCTCCAGCTACCCGCAGTTCAACGTGCACCATACCTACGCGGACGCGGCGATTGCGGCGGGCTTCAACGTATTCAGCCTCGCGAACAACCACACGAACGACCAGGGGCTGTCCGGCATACGGGCAACGCAAAAATACTTTGCGGAAAAAGAGGAGAAGACAAAATGGAGCTCCCGCCCCGTATATGCCAGCGGGCTCAAAGACAGCCCGCAGAGCCCCTTCTCGTACCGCGTCATCACCGACCACAGCTGGACGGTGCTCTTCCTTGCCGTCACGGAGATTCTGAACCAAGGAAGCTATTCCGGCTACATAAACTACGTCAAAAGCGACGAGGCGTCCCGCAATGCCTTTATCGACAGCGTAAGAAAGCTGCGGGAGGAGAACCCCTGCGACCTTTTTGTGCTGAGCGTCCACTGCAACGAGCCTGAATACGTGCTCAGCGTAAAGAAGAGCCAGCGGGAATTCTACCGGAAGCTCCTTGACGCGGGGGTGGATGTCCTCTGGGCCAACCATCCGCACGTATCAAAGGAATGGGAAGTCATCACCGATCAGGACAACGAGGCTTCCAAAATCATATTCTACGCCATGGGCAACACCATCAGCGCCCAGCGCTACAAGCCAGCGTTCAAGGATCCCTCGGACACGCACGAATACACCGGCGACGGCTATATCGCGCAGGTACGCTTCCAGAAAAAGCGGGAGGGCGGCGTACGCATCACGTGGGTGAACCCCGTGCTCATTACGACCTATATCACCACCGACGCGCTCTTTGTCATCAGGCGGCTCGACGACGCCTTTATCGAGGAGCTTACGGAGGAGCAGCGCCGGGACTGGGCGACATATCTGGAGGAGAGGAAAAAACTTATGGAAAAAATCGAAGGAAAGACATTATGGCAATAGACTACAAAAGCCTGCCGGTCTACGCGCAGAAGCAGAAAATACTGGAATCCCTCGCGGAGAACCAGGTCATCGTGGTGCAAAGCCCGACGGGAAGCGGCAAGACAACGCAGCTCCCCGTCATCCTCTACGAGGCAGGCTTCGCGCAGAACGGCATCATCGCCGTCACGCAGCCGAGGCGTATCGCGGCGCTCAGCGTGAGCGAATTCATCGCGAAGCAGCTCAAGACGCATTTTCCGGGGCTCGTCGGCTACAAGATGCGCTTTGAGGACAAGACGGACGAGACCACAAAGATAAAAATCATGACGGACGGCATACTGCTGCAGGAAATGAAGCTCGACCCGTGGATGCACAAGTATTCGGTCATCATGGTGGATGAAGCCCATGAGCGCAGCCTGAACATAGACTTTGTGCTCGGCCTGCTCAAGCGGGTACTCGCCGCCCGCCCGGATTTCAAGGTCATCGTAAGCTCGGCGACCATGAACGCAGAGGCCTTCAGCACCTACTTTGGCGGTTGCCCAATCGTCACTATCGACACGCAGGTATTCCCCGTCACCATGGTCTACGACCCCCCGGCAATTCCGGCAAGCACCGTGAACGAATCCGCCACGGAGGCGCTCATCGCAAAAATAGAGCAGACCATAGACCGCGTGCTCGACAACCACGAGGACGGCGACATCCTTACCTTCCTGCCGGGTGAGAAAATCATCAAGGACTGCATGCAGCGCCTGCTGACGGCGCCCTTCCACTCAAAAATCCACATCGTCCCGCTCTACGGGCGCCTCCCCAAAGAAGAGCAGGAGAAGGTCTTCAACAACGCGCCCTTCGGCAAAAAGAAAATCGTCCTCTCCACGAATATCGCGGAGACATCCGTCACCATAGACGGCATCACGACGGTCATTGACTCCGGTCTCGCCAAGCTCAACTTCTACAGCCCGCGCACCTTCACCTCCAGCCTGGTGGAGACGCCGGTAAGCCGGGCTAGCTGCAACCAGCGCCGCGGCCGCGCCGGGCGTACCCGCCCCGGCACCTGCTACCGCCTGTATCCGCGGAAGGATTTTGACACGAGGCAGGAATATACCACGGAGGAAATCTACCGCACCGATCTGAGCGAGGTCGTGCTGCGCATGGCAGAGCTCGGTATCACGGACTTTGAGAGCTTCGACTTTATCTCGCCCCCGTCGCACGAGGGGCTGCTGGGCGCGGTGCAGACGCTCAACAGGCTCAAGGCGCTCGACGCGGACGGCTCCCTCAGCAGCATCGGCAAGCTCATGGTGGAATTCCCGCTGGAGCCGCGCGTCAGCCGCATCATCGTGGAAAGCATCATGCAGTTCCCGGAGGTGCTTGAGGAGGTGCTCATCGCGGCATCGTTCCTGAGCGCGCAGTCGCCGTTCGTGCTTCCCGTCGGCGAGGAGATGGATGCCCGCAAAGCCCACCACGGCTTCAACGACATCCAGGGCGACTTCGTCAGCTACGTAAAGCTGTTCCGCACCTACCTTGCGGCAAGCAACCGCGAGAAATTCTGCAAGAACAATTACCTTGACGACAAAGTCATGGCGGAAATCCTGAACATAAAGACGCAGCTCGAAGAAATCGTATCCACCCGCCTGCAGATGCCCATCACCAGCGGCGGCAGCATGGACAACTACCTCTGCTGCATCGCGGCGGGCATGATACAGTTCGTGTGCATCCGCGAAGGCAGGGAGAGCTACCGCAGCCTTACCGCCGACCACATCACCATTCACCCCGGCTCATCGATGTTCCGCACGAATCCGCTCTACATCGTCGCAGGGGAAATCGTCAGGACGAGCCGCATGTTCGCCATGAGCGTCTCGCCGCTCACCAAAAACCAGCTGGCAAAAATAGAGCCGGGTCTTGAGGCGGAGCTCGTGCACCTGCGCGGCAGCAAGGAGCGAACCGCCACGGAGCAGGGGCGCGAAGGAAAGAAAAAAGGTGCCGCCGCGGAAGAAAGCAGAAAGAAGGACAAGGATTTCGTCGTCATCGGCGGCAAAGAATTCAGCGTGGAAAAAGTCAAGGGCAAAAAGACCGTCAGGCTGCCGTGGCAGGAATTCCGCAGCGCGATTGCCGCCGAGCATAACGAAGGGCTCCTTGCACAAGTCGGCGGCATGAAAGGCACCATCGTCATGGGCAAGTGGACGCTGCTTGCCGGAGAAAAACTGGAGCTTATCCTCAAGGCGGCAAAGGCGCTGAACCTTGAGCCGCTGGCGGAAGGCAGATGGCAGCGCAAGATGAACCTGAACATAGCAGAGGAAGGAAGCCTTGACAAACTTGCGGACGCGTTGGACACGGTCATGCGGGTAACGGAGGCAAAAAGCGCATCAAAGGAGCTGGGCTTCATCACGCTGTTCACGGACGGCAAAGGGACATACTGGTTCAAAGTATCGCGGGGCTTCCCCACCGCGCTGAACGAAAGCCTCTCCTCGCTTGAGAAGCTTATAGACGATACGAAGGATGCGGCGCTCAACAAAGCCCTCAAGGAAAAAATAAACATCGTCTACCGCATGCTCGACTCGATTTACCGCTGAGCGCGGCGCAAGCTGCACAGGCAGCAGGAGCGGGCACGGGGACTAAAAAAGCCCCGCTTTGAGCGGGGCTTTCCGGCAGGCCAGCTTCAAACGCAGGCGAGCTCTGAAACCGGCTCCTGCGCTCAGGATTCAGGCTCCTGGGCGTCAGGGTCTATGCCCAGAATCCGCTGGGCCTTGCGTACGTTCACATTCTTTGCTTTCTTGGGGTCCGAGCCGCTGTCAGCAAGCGCCTGCACCGCCGCCGTTACCTCCGCATAGCGCCCCTTGGCGTAGATATCCAGCCCGGTTCCCTGCGTCATGACGTCCTTGCTCGCGATGAATTCCGCGCAGACCGACGCATATTCGGGGCGCCCGTACTTGGCAAATTCCTTGCCGAGCGCATAGCGCAGTTTTTTCTGTATATCGTTCTTGAGCGTCTCGGAGGCAAGCGAGACAATCTCCTGCGCGCCGGCATAATTGTACTTGAGCAAGGCGGCGGCGACCTTTCCTTTCGTCGTGTCACCCGTCTTTTTATCCTTGATGAGCCCCACCAGATATTCGTTTCCTTCGTCAGTATTCAGCTTCGCTATCACATCATAGCACTTGTCCTTCACCTGCTGCTGCTCGCTGCGGTCTTTGCAGCGGTACACAAGGTAGGGAACGGAATCCTTGATATCCAGCTCGTCCACAGCGCCCACCGCCTCCAGGCGGACTTTATACTGAGAATCCCGGAGCGCCTCTATCAGCAGCTGCACGGCAGTCTGATCCTCAAAATGCTTTATCCCCTTCACGACAGAGGCACGGAGGTTCGCGTCGCGGCTCTCAAAGAGCTCCACCAGAAGCTCCTCGGCATCGGGCACCCCCATCGCGCCGATTGCCTCCGCCGCATACATGCGCACAAAGGAATCCTGATTCTCGTCCTCTGCAAGCTCCGCAACCTTCTCATACGTAGAGACAGCCTTCAGCTTGCCCAGCACACGCACCAGCGACTGCTTCTGCGCCTTCGTCAGGTCATCGCGGTCGATATACTCGGACAGGAACACCGCCTCGTCATCCGTGCCGATTTCCCCAAGGCAGTTCAGCGCGGCGTCAAAGTACTGATCGTCGTCCTTGTCCACCAGATCGACGGCACCTGCGATGGCATCGGCAGTCTTTACGGCAGAGACGTAGGCAAAGCAGGCGGTAACCGTGTCGCGCTTCTCATCGTAGGGATCATTTATGACGCTCACGGCGTAATCCTCCAGACAGGGATCCTTCAGCTTGGTGAAATATGCAAGGATTTTCTGACGGACGACCGGGCTCTTCGTCTTCTGGAACAGGTCGTATGCCTCGTCCATAAAACGCGGGTCTTCCTCCTTTGTGAGCGTCTCAAGCATATCGGAAATCTGATCCTCTATACCGTACAGGAAGGTGTCGGTGCATTCGTTTATATATTTTTCCGAGGCATGCTCGATGTTCGCATCGGCGACAGCCTGCACCTTGTCCGGGGCAGCAGCCTGCGGGCGCTTTGCGGCAGGAACTGTCTTCTCCTTCTTGACATAGGCGGACTCAGGCTCCTCCTCACCGTCCTGCTGCGACGCAAGATACTGGCGCACGGCGGGATCCAGCTCAGCACTGTCATCCTGCGCATATATACAGGCGCCCGCACACAGCGCCGCCACACAGAAAAGCACAATCTTCTTCATCTCATTCCCCTCAGGACTCTGATGCCGCACAATGCGGCACCCAGCGCATGCTCCGCTGCCAGACAACGGACAGCTCTCATAGCGGCAGCCCGGAAGCTCACGGCTCCAAGACTACCGCCCTTCACCTCAAAAACTTAAACAGTATTTGAGGCGAATTGTTTCAAAAATTCTTCCCGGAAGGCCGGAAAGCGGTTTTCTTCTATTGATTTGCGTATCTCCAGCATCATCGCATGCAGGAAATAGAGGTTGTGGTAGCTCGCGAGCATGGAGGACAATATTTCCTGCTCGCGGAAGATATGGCGCAGATAGGCGCGGGAATACGTGCGGCAGACACGGCAGCCGCAGTCCGGGTCAACAGGGGCATAATCCTTCTCAAAACGCTTCTGCTTGATGGACAGCATGCCGCGATGCGTCAGGTAGAGCCCGTGCCGCGCAACTCTGGTGGGCTGCACGCAGTCGAACATATCGATGCCGTCGGCGACTGCCTCAAAGATATATTCCGGCGTGCCGATGCCCATAACGTAGCGAGGCTTTTCGCCCGGAAGGAACTGCACGGTGTGCCGGAGCATCGAGGCAAAGATGTCGGGCGGCTCCCCCACGCTCAGCCCGCCGATGGCAATGCCGGGCGTATCCAGGGCAGCAACAAAGGCGGCGCTCTCCGCGCGGAGATCCTCAAAGAAATTACCCTGTACAATCGGGAACAGCACGCCCTTATAGCCCTGCCCGCGCTGCACGTTCCATTCCCGGATTGCCCGCTCTGCCCACGCGGAAGTGATGCGTAGGGCGCGCTCAGCCTCCTTGCGCTCCACGCCGTAGCCCGTGCAGACATCGAGCTGCATCTGGATATCGCTGTTGAGCTTTGCCTGCGTGCGGACAACGCTTTCCGGCGTAAAGAAATGCTTGCTGCCATCTATATCGCTGCGGAAGCTTACGCCTCCGCTCTCCACCTTGCGCAGCTGGGACAGGGAAAAGACCTGGAAACCGCCGGAATCGGTAAGGAAATTGCGTTCCCAGCGGGTAAAGCCGTGCAGCCCGCCAGCCTCCTGCACGACATCCTCGCCGGGACGCAGGTAAAGGTGGTAGGTGTTGGCAAGAATAATCTCAAAGCCTATCTCCTCCAGCGAATCTTTGGAGACCGCCTTGACGGTTCCCTTTGTGCCGACCGGCATAAAGACCGGGGTCTGCACGTCGCCGTGCGGCAGATGGAGTACGCCGGTGCGGGCCATGGAGCCCCCGTCCTCATGCTTCACGTCAAAAATACTGTCTATCATACACATCCTCGGTCACAGCCCAAAAGTTCATCAGGACTATCGGAACCGCCTTCACTGTTTTCATATAAAGTGCCGCGCTCAGGTGTGCGCAAAGCGCAGGAGCACGGAGCTCACGCAGATAAAGAAAAACACGGGGAACCATTCTCCGAACACAGGCGGGATAGCGCCGAACTGCGCCATCAGCATGGTCATCATCTGCATGACATAGAATAATACAACGGCTGCGATACTTAATGCAAGACTTACCAAAAGCACGTTCTTGCGAGTCTTGCCGCACAGGCCGATGGCAAGAATGACGACCACCAGCACCACAAACGGAAAGGCGAATTTCTTGTAATAGTCAGCCTTTGCCCCGGAAACCGGAAGCCCCGCCTTTTCACGGCGGGCAATATAGCGGCGGGCTTCCTCCACGCTCACCTCCTCCACCGAAATCTCCCCGCTCCGGAACATCTCTGGCGGCTCCACAAGGCGGAACAACAGGTCGTAGTCGGCATCCTGCATGGTGTAGCCATCCGCCGTCTTCTGGTAGGCAACAGGATTGTCCAGCTCCCAATGGTCAAATCTCCACGTGGCGGAATCAGCCGCCACCAGCGCCTCAAAGGCATAGCCCGGGCTGCGGTAGAGCACCTGCACGTTCAGCAGGCGTTTCGCCGCGCTCTCATAGACTTCCGCATGGTACAGGATTCTGCCGCCTTCCCCCATGACGACAAGATTCGTGTTGTCCTGCGAGCGCTCCCGCTGGAGCACGCTGTTCTGCAGCTGCATCTTCTTTGCGTATGTCCCCACAACCAGCTTGTCCTCAAAGAAAAAGAGAGCGGCGCTCAGAAGCACGCCTGTTATCAGAAGCGGCATCGTAAAGCGGAGCAAAGACACGCCCGACGCAAAGACCGCAAGCAGCTCGTTCCGCGCGTACAAATCGCTGAGCACGTACACGGTGGCGAACAAGACCGCACAGGGCACCGCGTACCAGACGGCTTTGGGCAGGTAGTAGCCCATGATGCGCAGCACTACGCGGAAGGCAACGTCCTTGGAGATATAGCCCCAGATATTCAGCAGCAGGTCGGTCAGCGAGAGCGCCAGCACCGTAAGAATCAGGGCGCCGGCAAAGACCTTGGCAAATTTTCCCAGCAGATACGAAACAAGCTTCATGTCCTAGCGTTTCCTCAGCTTCAGATATAAGAAGATACCGGCCAGGCCAAGGAGCAGGTTCGGCCCCCACATCATCCAGAAGCCGTTCAAACCGCTGCCGACGCCGAATATCTGCCCTAATATGGTCGCCGCCCAGTAGAGGACGGATATGATGATACCAAAGATAAAACCCAGCGTCTGCCCGTCGCGCCGGCCAAAAATCAGCGAGAGCGGGAAGGCAAGGAGCGCAAAGAAAATGGAGCCGAAGGGAATGGAGAATTTTTTGTTGAATTCAAGCTTGTACGCGTTCATGCGGAGATCGCTTACCGACAAATCCTGCTTCATCTGCGTGATTTTTTCCCACAAATCATACGAGGTCATGCTGTTGGGCTCAAGCTCGCCCTGCTCGTCCATGAACATCGAATCGAAGATGTTCATCTGAACGCGCTGCGCCTCCATCACATCAAAATCGACCCGCTCGTCCCGGTCGAGCGTAAAGACGGTGGCGCCGCCCATATCGAACTGCATCATGACGCCGGGCGCCGAGGATTCCCGCACATCGCAGCCCCGCGCAACGATAATCCTGTCCTGCTCGCTGCTGTCCCTGTCAAAGAGGACGAGGCCGTCCACATGATTGCCGTCAACAGCGCCGATAACGAGCGCCGTATTGCCCATCTTCCTGACGGAATCAGCCTCCAGCGTCACCTCAGGGTCGCTCTCTCGTATCTGCCGCCACAAGCGGCTGTAGTTCTGGAGCCCCAGCGGAAGAAAATAGTCGTTCATCACAAAGCTGAACACCGATATGAGCAGGCCGATGCAGAGAACGGGACGCAGGATGGCGGAATAATGCAGTCCGCTTGCCCGCAGGATAAGAATCTCGTTGTCTGTACCCATGCGGCCAAGGCACATAAGGAATCCCACCAGCGTGGCAAAGGGCGCCGACTGGGCGACGATTCCCGGCAGGCAGTAGACAATCAGCAGCACCGTCTTGTGCAGCGACACGCGCTGCTCCAAGATGGTCTGGGCAAGCAGGAGTATCTGGTTCACAAAAAAGACGACAAAGAAGAACGAGAAGCAGACGGCAAAATAGAGAAGCAGCTCGCGGCAGAGGTAGCGCAGGATAATCTGCTTCTTAAGTCCCGGAACGCGGATGCCCTCCCCGTCCTCTTGCAGCGGCTCCACGGAAGGGGCAGGCCTTTCCGCCACAGCGAATGCAGCGGCATCTTCCTCCGCAGGGGCAGG
>DGUD01000081.1:16156-19601 GCA_002393865.1 Treponema sp. UBA4319 | reverse complement strand
GGGCCGATCATCAGGATATTCTTCGGGGCGACCTCCTCGCGGATATCCTCCGGGAGCTTGATGCGGCGCTGGCGGTTGCGTAGCGCGACGGCGACAAAGCGCTTCGCCTTGTTCTGCCCGATGATGTAGTTGTCAAGCCTGCCGACTATCTGGGCAGGTGTCAGCCCGTCGGGGATTCCCGCTGCGGCGTTTTCCGTCATTCCAGTATCTTCCACGATTACAGTTCCTCCACGGTGATATGGTCATTCGTATAGATGCAGATTTGCCCCGCTATCTTGAGGGAACGCCCGGCAATCTCCTTCGCGGACAGCGTGCTGGAGTCCATGTAGGCCAGCGCCGCCGCATAGGCATAATTGCCGCCGGAGCCGATGGCGATGACATCGTTCTCCGGCTCAATCACATTGCCGTCCCCGGAGATGAGCAGAATCTTTGAGGAGTCCGCCACGAGCAGCATGGCCTCCAGCTTGCTCATGGAGCGCTCCGTGCGCCACAGCTTTGCCAGCTCCACTGCGGAGCGCGTAAGGTCGCCGTTATACGTTTTAAGTTTTTCTTCAAACTTATCGAAGAGCGTAAAGGCATCCGCCACGGAACCGGCAAAACCGGTCAGCACCTTCCCGTCATATATCCGGCGGACTTTGCGGGCATTGCCCTTGACGACGGTGTTCCCCGCCGTCACCTGCCCGTCGCCAGCCATGGCAACTTTCCCGTCACGCCTGACCGCGATGACGGTCGTGCTGCGGATCCTTGTCTCCTCTGCCATAAAAACTCCTCAATTCCTCAATAAAAAATAGACCTGCCCGGAAACTCCGTTGCCGCTCAGGTTCAGTATCTTCAGCGCTCGTCCTTCTTTCCTGAATGGGGGAAGGACTGGTTATAGACTTCCTTCAGCCGCTCCGTGGTGATATGCGTGTAGCGCTGCGTGGTGCTGATGCTCGAATGACCGAGCAGCTCCTGCACCACGCGAATGTCCGCCCCGCCGTTCAGCATGGCCGTCGCAAAGGTATGGCGGAATGCGTGCGGGCTCACCGGCCGCCGCGTTCCCTCCGGCCCGCTGTAACGGCTCACGATGTACCAGATGCCGTGGGCGCTCAGCGGCAGCCCCTTCTGGCTCACGAAGAGCGAGTGCACGGGGCGGGCGCCGCCCGGCATACCGGCAGGAAAGCGCTCGCGCCGCTCCGCCAGATATGCGGAAAGCGCCTCCCTGGCATCGGCCGCAAAATAGACGCGCCTGTCCTTGCGCCCCTTGCCGCGCACCACGGCGCTCTGCCAGCCGTCGGAAGAATCCTGCAGCTTTAAGGAGGCAAGCTCCCCCACGCGGCAGCCACTTGAGTACAAAAGCTCAAAAATGGCGCGATCCCGGGCAGCCCACAGCAGCTCCTGACGCGCGGGCTGCGAGCACAGCTTGTCCACCTCCTGCTGCGTCATAAAGACCGGCAGGCGGCTGGGGGCGCGGAGCGTCTTCAGCTCAAGCGCGGCGTTGCTCTGAATATACTGAAATTTCCGGCAATAGGCAAACAAGCCCCTGACGGCAGCCACAAAGCGGTTGATGGATGTGACGGCGTACTTGCGGCGGCTCAGCGCGGCGATGCAGCCGCGGAGATCCTCGGCCGTCAGCGAGGCAATCTCGCTATCCGCGCCGACGGTCAGCGCAAGGTGCTCCAGATCCTTGCGGTAGCCGGTCACCGTGTTGTCCGAAAGCCCCCGCACGGACGAGAGGTACAGCAGGTATTCCTCCGTGCACTCGCGCACCGTCACCGGGTTTCCCGGCACAGGGCTTTGCGGGACGGGAGCCTCCTGCGGGGAGGCAGGGACGCTCATTCCTCGTCCCCGTCCTGGGCAAGCGCCGCCAGCTTGCGGGCAGCCTCGGCTGCCTTCTGGTCGGCCTCGTTCGCCTTGGCAAATTCGCCCGCAGCCTCCGCGTTCACCGCCTCCTCAGGGGAATGCAGGTAATCGCAGCCGGGATTTATGCAGCTCTTGTACGAGCCGTTCTTTTTGTCGTATTTCTCCACGAGGAACCAGCCGCACTTAGGGCAGAGCGCGTTGATGGGCTTGAAGTGCGTGATGAAGTCGCAGGTGGGGTAGTTCGTGCAGCCGTAGAATTCCTTGCCCTTCCCCTTGGTCTTGCGGGCGACGATATAGCCGCCGCAGCCGGGGCGCGGGCACTTTGCGAGCGGGATGCTCTTGGTATTGTGGCATTCGGGAAATCCTGAGCATGCAAGGAAATAGCCGAATCGTCCCAGCTTCTTGACCATCGGCCGCCCGCACTTCTCGCAGAGCTGGTCGGTCGTCTCGTCAAGTGAGCCCTTCAGGCTTTCCTGCGTGTTGTTCACGTTGTCGACCTGCGTCTTGAACGGCGTGTAGAAGCGCCCTATCATGCCCGTCCAGACAAGCTCGCTGCGCTCCACTTTGTCAAGGTCGTCCTCGACCTCGGAGGTGAATTTCTCGTTGATGACATCCGGGAAGGATTCCACCAGGATGCGGCAGATGATTTTACCCAGCGGGGTGGGCACCAGCTGCTTGTTGCTGCGCGTCACGTAGTAGCGATCCAGCAGCACCGATATGATGGGCGCGTAGGTGGAAGGGCGTCCGATGCCCTTCTCCTCCAGCGTCTTGACGATGGAAGCGTCGGTGTATCGCGCCGGCCCCTGCGTAAAATGCTGCTCCGGGTAGAAGGTGCCGCTCGCAAGCTGCTCGCCGGTCTTCAGCGCCGGAAGGGAGCCGGTCACGTCGTCCTTGGAGGAGAGCGTCTTGATGACATTGTAAAAGCCCTTGTAGGAAAGCTTGCTCGCGCTCACGCGGAACAGCGCCTCCCCCGCCCGGATATCGACGCTCGTCGTCTTGCTGCGGGCGTTGTTCATCTGGCTTGAGACAAAGCGCTCCCAGATGATGCTGTACAGGCGCAGCTGGTCGCGGGAAAGATAGTCCTTCACCGCGTCAGGTGTATACTCTACATACGTAGGGCGGATACCCTCATGCGCGTCCTGCGCGCCCTTGCCCACGGAGTATTCAATCTGCTCCGGCGGCAAATCGTCGGGAAAATGCTTCCCTATCCAGCCGCGCACCTCATCGATTGCGGTCTGGGAGATACGCACGGAGTCCGTACGCATGTAGGTGATGAGGCCGACGCGAGTGGAGCCTATCTGCACGCCCTCGTACAGCTGCTGGGCAATCTGCATGGTCTTGCGGGAGGTATAGCCGAGGCGGTTCGCGGAAGCCTGCTGCAGCTTGGACGTGGTGAACGGCGGCTTGGGGCGGACGGTCTTCTCGCTTTCTTTTATGTCGGTGACGATACAGTCGCTGTTCTGAATCTCGCTGATGATGGCGGTGACGGACTGCTCGTTCTTGAGCTCAGGCTTGGAGCCCCGGTATTCCACCAGCTGGGCGCTGAACTTTGCCTTGCCCTTGACAAAATCGGCGGCAAGCGTCCAGTATTCCTCCGGGATAA
>DGUD01000081.1:526-15993 GCA_002393865.1 Treponema sp. UBA4319 | reverse complement strand
GGGCTCAGATTGTAGCCGACGAGCCGGTCAAGCACGCGGCGCGCCTTCTGCGCGTCAACTTTGGCCTCGTCTATCTCGCGGGGATGCTTTATGGCCTCCTTGATGGCGACGGGCGTAATCTCGTTGAATGTGATGCGCTCGATGGGCGCGCTCGTCTTGTCGCGGAGCGCGTTGTGCAGGTGCCAGGAGATGGCTTCCCCCTCGCGGTCGTTATCAGAGGCGAGCAGCACCTCGTCGGAATTCTTCGCGTCCTTCTGCAGCTCCTTGAGCAGCTTGGCCCTGCCGCGCACCGTGATGTATTCCGGGCGGAAATCGTGCTCCACATCTATGGCGAGACGGCTCTTGGGAAGGTCTATCAGGTGCCCCATGGAGGCCTTGACCGTGTAGCCGCTGCCCAGATAGTGCTCGATGGTCTTTGCTTTTGCCGGGGACTCCACGATGACGAGCGTCCGCTTTTTGGACGAAGCCTTCCGCACCACGGCGGTTTTCCGCACCCCCGCAGCCTTTTTTACCGAACCGGTCTTTTTTGCCGTTGTTGTCGTCTTTTCAGCCATATCCTCTACTACCTTGCGGAGCCTCAAAATCAGGGGCTCCCTGAACTCAAAAAAGCAATCCTTGCTCCCCGCCAGCAGCGGGGGATGTGCCCGGAGCCGCCGCAATCGCCGCCCGGTATTCGGCATACGTGCCGATAAGCGGCGCGCCGTCCGCGACATAGCGCTCCGCCGTATTGCGCAGCTTTGCCTCCGCGGAGCCGGGGCGGGATGAGGCGGCCTTTGCCTGCAGCCGCTTTTTTGCCGCCTCCGCAGAGCGGGCAGCCTGAGCGCAGAAGCAGCTCTTGTGGAAGAGCACGTCCCGCCCGTATCCCAAGGCGAATTCCGCCGTAATGAGCGCACCGCTGCCCGGCGGAGCCTGCACCACCAGCGTTGCGGGCGACAGCGCGGCGATAATCCTGTTGCGCTGCACAAAGCGCCAGGGCTCGGCAGGGCAGCCGGGGATATACTCCGCCACGATAACGCCGCCAGTCCGGATGATGCGGGCGGCAAGGCTCTTGTGCGCCTGCGGGACAATGGTGTCTATACCGCAGGGCAAGACCGCCGCGGTCGTGCCGCAGCCAGCGGATGCCCCCTCCGCGCCGAGCAGCGCCCCCCGGTGGGCAAAGGAATCGATGCCCTCGGCATTGCCGCTCACGACGGTAAGGCCTCCGAGCACGGCTTCCCGCGCAAAATCCTGCGCGGCGGCGGCGCATTCCCCGCAGACACGCCTTGTGCCCACCACCGAGACGCACTGGCGGTGCAAAGCCTCCAGCTGCCCCCGGTAGAAGAGTGCATAGGGCGGGTCAGGAATCTCCCTGAGCAGCGCCGGGAATGCGGCATCAGCCAGCAGCACCATCCCGATGCGCTGCCGCCCCATCAGCAGCGCCGCCCGCTCCGCCTGCGCTATCACAGCGGCCGGATTCCACACGGCACGGCGGATTGCCCTGCCCACTGCCTGCGAAATTGCTTCTATAGACAGTACAGCAAGTTCCTCCATGCTGTCAAGGTTCTTTTTCAAAAGAATCTTTTCCCGCGCGGTGAGGAAAGGGATTGATGCCAGGGCTATGTCAAGCGTATCTGCCGCCACCGCTCAGTTTTCCGAATACTGGTAGTCAAGCACGAGCTTCTTGTTCCGCTGCGCGTCGGCGACTTTGTCGGCGCTGGGGTTCAGCCGTATAATCTCGTCGTAGAGCTCCACCGCCTTGTCGAATTCATACTGGTGGAAGTAGGCGTTCGCCAGTATGAACATGCCCTTGACCTCGTGCTTCTGCACCTCAAGGTACTGCTCAAGGAGCGGCACCGCCTTGTCGTACTGCTCCAGCTGGAACACGTAGAGCGCCCCCAGCGCATACATGGAGCGGTAGTACTTCGGCTCTATCTGGAGCGAGCGCTGGAAGCTCTCCTCGGAGACCTTCAGGTAGTTCATGCGCCGGGCAGCTCCTTCCAGCCCGCCAACGCCGTCAAAGTCCATCTCGGAATTCGCGATGTAGGCGGCGCAGAGCCCCACATAATAGTAGAGATTGTGGTTGTCCGGATAAAAGTGCAGCGCCTTCTGGAAGCATTCGTAGGCCTCGCCGTACATGGCCTCGTCAAGGTAGCGCATGCCCAGTATCTTGTACCAGGTGCCCTCCTGCGCCTGCGTGGAGACCAAGTCCATGGCGCGGGCATCATATTTCTTGATGGCCTCGGCAAGCTCCTCCTTGGTCGTGGGGCTGGAGACGCCTTCCTCCAGACGCTGCATGCGCTTGATGGAATTATATGACGCCCCGCAGGAAAGCACGGAGGCAGAAAGCATGGCAGAGAGCGCCGCAGCAGCGCATTTTTCACTGAATTTCATAAAGATTCTCCTTACATACCATCGGCGCAGACCAGATGTCCGCCCTTCTCTATCATCGGAATTTTCCCCGCAGTCCTTACCAAAGCAAAACGCAGAAAGGCTGCGGGCGGCTCAGGACTGTCCGGCGCCATCCTTGTGGCCGGGGAAAAAATCCCCGTGGCATTCCCGCAGGCGGCTGTCATCGACGTGCGTGTAAATCTGCGTGGTGGAAAGATCCGCATGCCCCAGAAGCTCCTGTACGGAACGCAGGTCGGCGCCGCCCGCAAGCAGGTGCGTCGCAAAGGAATGGCGCAGCGTGTGCACTTTTGACTGGACGCCGCTCTTTGCCTCCAGCGCCTGAAAATTCTTCCAGATGCCTTTGCGCGACAGGGGCTGCCCCCTGGCATTGACAAAAACCTCCGCCACCTGGCGCTGGCCAAGGACGGCAGGGCGGGCCTCGTAGACCCAGCGCTCCAGCCACTGCCGCGCGATATCCCCGAACGGCACGATACGCTCCTTGTTGCCCTTTCCCAGCACAATCAGCAGTTTGTCCTTAAAATGAATATGGGCAAGCAGCAGGCCGGAAGCCTCGCTGATACGCAGCCCGCAGCTGTAGATGAGCTCATAGAGCGCGCGGTCGCGCACACCGAGCGGGCTGTTTGTGTCGATGGCGGCAAGCAGGGCATCGACCTGCTCCACGCTCAGCACTTCAGGCAGCGCGCGGGAGGCCTTGGGGCGATCAAGCTCAAGGGCAAGATTCTCCGCCCAGATGCCCTTGCGCACCAGAAAGGCCCCGAAGGCGCGCAGGGCAGAGATATCCTTTGCCACGGTCAGCTCGGAAAGCCCCTGCGTCCGGCGGAAGGCAATGTAGTACAGCAAATCGCGCACCGTCAGGGAAGGCACATCGGTGCCGCTCTCCGCAGCCCAGCGGAGCAGCTCCCCGGCAGCCTCCTCGTAGGCACCGGCAGTCAGCTCGGCGCGGCGCCCGACAAGCAGCAGGTCGGCATAGAATTCCTCCGCCAGCGAGGCGGCAGGCTTATTTGTCATCAGAAAGGCTTATGCTCCGCGGCAGCGTCTCCGGGTTGCGCCAGACAGCAGGCTGCGACAGGTCATCTTTGCGGCGGACAAAGCCTTCCGGCGGGCGGATTCCCCGGTTGCGGGGCAGCGCTGCGGCGGAGTCCATCGCAGCGGCGGACAGCGGGGCAGCGGCCGCCTTCTGCTCCGGGGCATCCTTGCGCTCAGGCACACTGTCCCGTACCAGCGCTCTGCCGCCGAGCCCAGGAATGCTCACCTTCTGCACCGGCTCCGGCGCAGGCTTATCCGCAGCGGACGCAAGCTTGCCGTTCACGACATTCTCAAAGTCGCCCCAGGAGATGCTGTTCTCGTCCCCGCGGCGCTCCCTGTCATCATCGTCGTCGTCATCGTCCTGCTGGGACTGCTCAAAGCCGGTCGCAATAACCGTCACGGAGATTTTATCCCCCATATCGGGGCGGTCGACGACGCCGAAGATAACGTTCACGTTCTTTGCGGCGGAGGCTTTGATTGTGTTGACAATCTCCTGCACCTCGTCCATGCTGATGGAATCGTTGTCGCAGGTGATGTTCACCAATATATTGGAGGCGCCGTCAATCTGGCAGTTCTCCAGCATGGGGTTCGAGATTGCGCCCTGCGCGGCATCGGCGGCACGGGTCTCGCCCTCGCCCACGCCCACGCCGAGAATGGCATTGCCCTGCCCCTTCATAACGGATTTCACGTCGGCAAAGTCAAGGTTCACCACGCCGGACGTCGTAATCAGCTCGGAGATGCCCTGCACTCCCTGGCAGAGCACGTCATCCGCCATGCGGAAGGCCTGCCGGAAATTGAGCTTTTTGTTGGAGATTTTCATTATCTGCTGGTTCGGCACGATAATCAGGCTGTCCACATTCTCACGCAGCTTCTTGAGCCCTTCCTGCGCGTTCTTCATGCGCACCGGCCCCTCAAAATCAAAGGGCGTGGTGACAACGGCAATCGTGAGCGCGCCGCTTTTGCGCGCGATGTCCGCCACGACGGGCGCGGAACCAGTGCCCGTGCCGCCGCCCATACCGGCGGTGATGATGACCATATCCGTGCCCTGCACGATGTTCGTGATGGACTCCGTGTCTTCCTTGGCGGCGTTCTCGCCGACCTCAGGGTTCCCGCCGGCACCAAGACCGTCCGTTATCTTGCGACCGATGACAATCCGCTTCTGCGCCTTGGAGACGTTCAGCGCCTGCAAATCAGTATTGAGCGCGACAAATTCCACGTCCTTCACACCGGACGAGACCATACAGTTCACCGCATTAGAGCCGCCGCCGCCGCAGCCGATAATCTTGATGACGGTTGGGTTCGCGACCCCAATGTCGGAACTTCCGTCATTCACTACTGACAGCTCAATCATACTATCCTCCCAACCCGCTTTTTTTACATTCAGGCAGTATCCCCAAACCTAAAATGTAAGCGCACGCTTCAAAATCAATCTGCGAGGGGCTACCGAAGTCCCCTTAGCTAGGGCAGCCCCTTGTTTTTCCGCTATACGCCGATATCGTTTTGCAAGCAGCGCGTAGCAGCAGCAGCCTGCAGAGCCCGGCATCCCAGCACAGCCGGAAAAGCACGCTTTCCGGCCCCGCATCCTGTTCCGGCGGACCCAATCAAAAAGCCCGTCCGGAACTTCCGGGGTGTCCTTCCATGAGCGCTGCCCGGAAACTCCCGCTTCCGGAGCGCAGGCTGAAAAGAGGAACCCTATAGGTGTCCGAGCAAACCTATTATAGCATATCAGAAAAACTTTTTAAATACATTTCCGACCGCCTCGAACAACTTATTCGCGGAGTCGTCGCGCGGCGCGGCCTTTTTCCGGCTGAATTTCTGCGCAAAGACAATCTCGTCAGAGCGCCGCGCCAGCAGCAGCCCCACCGCAGTGGAATAAACGGAGTCCCGGTAGGACTTGTCGATGCCGCCAAAGTCGGACACTTCCCCGATACGGACGGAAGCCGTGCCCCACAGCTGCTGGGCAAGCTGCACGACACCGGGCATCATAGCCCCGCCGCCGGTCAGGACAATGCTGCCGTTCAGCTTTTTGAGCCCGGAATGCTGCGCGACCGCCCGTTTTGCGAGCCGGAACAGCTCTATCATCCGCGGCTGGATAATCGCGCAGAGCTCGGACTGCGAGGACTGTACCGGCGGCAGCCCCCCGATGGGCGGCAGCAGCACCTCGTCGTCCGGGTCGTCGGGCTGCATAAAGCAGGTCCCCTTCTCCAGCTTCACTTTCTCTGCGTCGGCAAAGGGAATGCCGTAGACCTGCGCGATATCGTTCGTCACCGCGTTCCCGCCTGCCTCGATGGACGTCATGTAGACGGGGGCACCGTTGTTCACGACCATCACATCGGTCGTGCCCGCGCCCAAATCGATAAGTATGGAGCCGAGCGACATCTCGTCGTCATGGATAGTCGCCAGCGACAACGCCATGGTCTTGGCCCAGATTGCGTCGCACACATAGTGGGCGCGCTCGATACACTCCTGCATGTTGCGGCAGATGGTCTTGGAGGCGGTGATGATATGGATTTTTACCTTGAGGCGCATACCCATCACGCCCACGGGATGTTTTGTGGGAACATTGTCCACGATGTATGTCTGGGGGACGCTGTGCAGGATTGTCCGGTCAAGCGGAATCATGACGGCCTCCCCAGCCTCGCGGGCACGGTTCACGGTGTCGTCGCGGATTTCCAGCGCACGCTTCTGGCGGGATTCGTCCACAACGACCTCGCCCTCGGAATTCTGTCCTTCCACAAGGGAACCGCCTACAGCCGTATAGACTTCCGTCACCTCATGCCCCGCCATCTGCTCTGCCGCCTCAATGCAGTCCTTGATGGCGGACACGGCGGCATCGATATTGACGACCACGCCGTTGCGGAGCATGCCTTCCGGTGAAGGACGCTTTGCGAAACCGATTATCTTTATTGTATTGTCAGTATCCAGCTCCCCTATGACGGTCTTGATGATGCTGGTACCGACATCCAGTCCGACGATAATGCCGCTCAAAAAATCCCCCAAAACAAATCAGCGCCTCCTGAAGGAAATCGCCCCGTAGCGGAGATCGATTTCCTGAACGTCAGGCCTCGTGGAATTCACCACATCAAGCACCACCACCATGCGTTTGAGGACATCCTCGTCCAGCGTCCGGTCGGCAAGGATGCGTACCTGCGACTGCACGGGGTAGAGAACCAGCTCGTAACTGCCGTAGTCCTTGCTGACAACCTGAATCTCGGAAATCGCCGCAAAATACTTCTGCGGCAGCTGCTGGATGGCCGCAATCTGCTCCATGAGCGGGCGGTAACGCGCCGGAAAGCGCATCCCCACCTGCATGTTCTCCACGGGAAGCCCGGAAACGAGCGGAATGTTGCTGTCCTTCACCACGTCAGCGGTGCTTGTAGTGAATAATACACCATTTTCATCGATTTGAACAGGGATTGAGCTGCCGTTTACGGAGATTATCGTCTTTGCGACACAGCTGCGCTCCTTTACGCGGATAAGCACCTTGTCCGGAAATTCCTTGTCAACGGAGACGGTGTCTATGCCCGATATACCGCTCAGGGCGGAGACCACTTTGGCGGAGTCGAACTGAATCCACGTGGCGCCGCCCACACGGGAGATGCGGTCCATGAGCAGCTGGGAGGAGACATTCTGAAGGCCGGAGAATTCAACCTTGACCGGCGCAAGGCATGGCATTACAAATGTATAGACAATACCTTCCAGCAGCAGCAGCACGCAGAGGATGAGGACGATGATTTTCATGATAGTGATGCGCACATCCTTCTGCCGCCCCCCGCCGGAAGCCTTGCTTTCCCCGGCGTAAAGGGTATAGGCGCCCCGCGCCGTGCCGTGGTTCACTGTCTTTGCCACACTGTCACTCATAATCAGACCTCTTTCCGTTATATGTATCCCGAGCCGCCGCTCCGGCAGCGCTGGTATCCGCATCTTCATCGCTGTCGCAGCGGGACGCGTTTATGACAAAACCGCACATGCAGAGCGTCACGACCAGCGAGGAGCCCCCCGAAGAAAAGAAGGGCAAGGTAATGCCGGTGGTCGGTATCGCGCCGCAGACAACCGCGCAGTTCATCAGAGACTGCAGGAATATCATGCTGATGCAGCCGAAGGACGCGTAGGCGGCAAAACGGTCGCGGCACAAAAAAGCCGTGCGGTAGCCGCGCCATGCAAAGAAGAGCAGCGCGCAGAAGTAGGCGGCCACACCGACCAGCCCCATGGAATCCGCCCAGCCCGCAAAGATATAATCAGTCTGAACTTCAGGGATTTTAAAGACATCGTTGAACTCGGAGCCGAGCCCGTTCCCCCAGAAGCCGCCCGCGGTAATCGCCCGCTGAGAGGCAAGAATCTGGTAGTTCGTGGAAAGCGCGTATTCGTCCGGGTTCAGGAAGGATATGACGCGCATCAGGCGGTAGGGCTCCATCGCAATCATAAAGACGACGGTGGGAATGGCCAGCAGCACCAGCGGCCCGAACCACGACATGCGCGCGCCGGAGACAAAGAACATCAGACAGCCGACGGCAAAGACAAAGACCCCGGTGGAGAAATCCTTCTGCAGAAAAATCGTTATGACAAATACAAAGAGACCGATGAGCGGGTAGTAGAATTCCTTCTGGGAAGCGCCGTCCTCCCGCGCCTGCTTGTCAAAAAGGTTGGACAAAAAGAGGATGACGGCAAACTTGGCGAATTCCGACGGCTGCACCGTCCAGTAACGGGAGACCGAGAACCAGCGGTTGGCTCCCTTGCGGGCGCTGCCCAGGCTGGGGATGATGACGGCGATGCACAGCACAAGCGAGCCGAGCACGATGAACGGAAGCAGCTTCCGCAGCACCCGCATCGGTATAAGCGCAAGAACCACGAGCCCCGTAAAGCCGACCGCGGACCAGATGAGCTGGCGTATGACAAAATAGTAGCGGTTGTTGAAGAGGCGCTCGCCTTTTTCCGGCGTGCAGACAAAGAGCGTAAAAAGCCCCAGCCCCCACAGGAGCAGCACCATCATCATAAAGAGAATATCGCTCCGGTGGTACTTCTCCACGGGGCGGTCGGCATGGAATACGAAGGAACTCATCGCGAGCCTCCTTCCAGCACGGCGCACAGGCGCTCCAGCGCCATTCCCCGCGAGCCCTTCAGCAGCACAAGGTCGCCGGGGCGGGCTGTCTTTTGTACGGCGGCGGCGGCGGCGGCGATCGCGGCATCGTCATGCCCGGCGACATACCGCAGGGTCACGTCCGTATGCTCGGCGAGCGCGGCCTCGTAGCCGGCCTCCATCTCGCTGCCGACAAAGACCACGGCATCCGCACGGGAATGCACGGCGAGCCTTCCGGCGGCGGCATGGGCAGCGGAGGAACCGGCCCCCAGCTCCAGCATGTCGCCCAGCACATAAATGCGGCGGAAATCCCCGTCCACGGAGGCCGCGAAAGACAGCGCCTTTTCCATGGAATCAGGGTTCGCGTTATAGCAGTCCTGAATGATAGTGTAGGTACCGCGCCGCACCTCGCTGCGGCCGGACAAGGGCCGGAGAGAGGCGATTCCTTCCGCAATCTGGGCGGGGGAAAGCCCCAGCTCCCGCGCGAGGGCAATGGCGCCCAAGGCATTCCTGGCATTATAGGCGCCGGGAAGCGGCAGCACGGCGCTCACACCTTCCACGGAAATCTCCGTCCCGTCGAGCCCCCTGTCCGCCACCAGACGGACATGCTCAGGCTTCCCGTCACCGTAGTACACGAGCTTTCCCCGCACGCGGGAGGCAAGGTAGGCAGAAAAATCATCGTCCGCGGGAATGACGGCGGTGCCGTCCCCGTCGATATAATCGAATATATGCGCTTTTTCCTCGGCGATACCCTGCCGGCTGCCGAGCATTCCGATGTGGGCTGTACCGATATTGGTGACCAGCGCGAACTGCGGCCGCAGCACGGAGGCAATCTCCTTCATCTCGCCCTTGCGGTTCATGCCCATCTCAAAGATTCCCAGCTGATGCTCAGCGCGTATCGCAAACACGGAGAGCGGCAGGCCGGTCTCGCTGTTCAGGTTGCCCTTGTTGCTGATAACGCGGTACTTGCGGGAAAGTATGGCGGCGGCAATCTCCTTGCTGGTCGTCTTACCGCTGGAGCCGGTGACGCCGATGCGTATCAGGGACGGGAAGTGCCGCACATAGCAGGCAGCGGCCGCCTGCAGCGCGGCAAGCGTGTTGTCCACGGCGATAAAAAAGACCGCAGGGTGCTCCTGCGAGAGCGCGGAGAAAAACGCCGGATCCGCCGCATAATTCGCGCGGGCAACGAGGACTACAGATGCCCCGCGCTCCAGCGCCTGCGGGATATACGCATGCCCGTCCTGCCGCTCGCCGATGAGCGGCACAAAGAGGCTCTCTTTCTCCACGGCACGGCTGTCCGTCTGCACGGAGCAAAAGCGGAATTCCCCGCTTCCCAGAACGACGGTACCGCCGACCGCACGGACAAGCTCGTCCCTTCCCAGCAAGCTGCTCCCGCTCATTTCTTGCCGTCCTTCATCTCGATACGGACAATCTCGTCGGTCTCCGCCTGCCGCAGCCCCAGCTGATCCTCCGCAATCCGCTCGATGCGGTCAGAGCCTGCGAGCACGCTTATGTCGGTGATAAGCTGCCTGTTCTGCTCCACAAGGTCGCGCTGCTTTTTCTCCAGCTCCAGCACCTGACTCTCCAGATCCGCGTATTTGCGGGCCTGAATACCATCTATAACAAGCAGCACAGGGATGAGCA
This sequence comes from Treponema sp. UBA4319, assembly GCA_002393865.1. Taxonomy (GTDB): domain Bacteria; phylum Spirochaetota; class Spirochaetia; order Treponematales; family Treponemataceae; genus Treponema_D. The sequence continues at coordinate 5,858 of DGUD01000081.1, read as the reverse complement.
GCGCGAGCAGGCACATAGCTGCCGCCCTGAGAACCCCCGCAATATTCTTCCTCATAATGCATCCACTCCTCTCAGCCGCATCGCATCAGCATCACGTATTTTCCGTATCACCCGGAGCTTCGCGCTCCGCGACGGGGAATTCGCCGCGACCTCCTCCGCCGACGGCTCCACGGGCTTGCGGGTCAGGACTTCCGCGCACGGCGTCCCCCCACAGGCACAGACAGGAACTTCGGGAGGGCACACACACTGCCTTCCCAAATTCCTGAAATAATTCTTAACAATCCGATCCTCAAGGGAATGGAAGGTGATGACCCCCATCTTTCCCCCGGCCGCAAGCACGTTGAACGCATCGTGCAAAGCCTGCGGCAGGCGCCCCAGCTCACCGTTCACGCAGATGCGCAGCGCCTGGAACGTCCTCGTCGCAGGATGGATGGAACCGTAGCGGTACTTTGCCGGAACCGCCCCCGCGATAATCCCGGCAAGCGCCAGGGTGGAGTCGATGCGCCCGCTTTTCCGGGCAGCAACAATCGCCGCAGCAATCCGCCGGGAATATTTCTCGTCGGAATACAGATATATCATGTCCGCAAGCTGCGACTCCTCCATAGTATTCACGATATCTCCGGCACTTCTTCCCGCGCCGGGGTTCAGTCTCATGTCAAGTTTTTCATCATGGCGAAATGAGAATCCCCTCCCGCTTCGCTCATAATGAAAAACACTGATTCCCAGGTCAAAGAGTATGAGGTCGGGCTTCCGCCGTTCCTCCGGGTAGGCATGATAGAAATCATTGAACCACCCGTTGTAGAACTCCATCCGGGAACCAAAAGGAGCCAGACGTTCGCGCGCACGGCCTTGTATCAGTGCGTCAGCGTCAACGCCCAGGATGTGCAGGGCGGGATACCTCTGCAGAAAGTGGAAGGAATGCCCTCCCTCGCCGAGCGTAGAATCTATCATGAACGCATCCTGCGCATACGGCTCCCCCTCAGGGGACAGGTATTCGAGGCATTCATGCAGCAGCACCGGCGTATGGACAATCTCCACGTTTCTTCATCCCGCAGCACGCATCCCTATGCAAAACGGCAGGCACAGACCCGCCGCAGAAGCACCAGAACGAGGACTGCTTGTCCTTTTTTAGAACAGGATGCCATCCATGCTTGCCACGGCGTCCTGGAAGGAGCCCTCGCTCTTTTCCAGATAGTCCGCGTACGAGGCCGAATCCCATAATTCCATGTATTTGTTCAATCCCTGGATTATGCATTCGCCCTTCAAGGAGGCGTATTCCCGTAAATTCTGAGGAATAGAAAGGCGGCCGGAACGGTCAAATTCAAGTTTCTGCGCAGGCGCGATAAAGCGGCGCATCACCAGACGTTTTTGATCATTAAAAAGAGAGGCAGCCCCCATGATTTTCTCATTGAGGCTGACCCACTCTTCGGTTGTAAAAAGCATGAGACAGCGGTCAAGACCCTGCGTCACAATCAGCTCATCCTGCTGGAGGATGGAGCGCAGCTTCGCCGGAAAAAGGATGCGACCTTTCTCATCAAGCGTGTTGCGGTACTGACCGATAAGCATTTCCATTCCACTACTCACCACTTTTTCCCACTATTTCCCACTTAGTTACCATTTTACCGTTTTTTTTTGTTATGTCAATGAAAAAAATTCCGATAATGCCTTTTTCGGCAAAATATTTGATTTTTTTGCTTTAACAATGTATAGTTCCCGCAGAACCATGATAAACACGCTGAACGAAACGCACCTGCACCGGACAATAAAGAACCTGTACGCCATGAACGAGGAAGGCAGCAGGACAGAGGAGAAAGTCGGGGACTACATTGCAGATATCGTTACCCTGCAAGGAAATATAATAGAAATACAGACCGGTAGCCTTGGCCACCTGCTCCCGAAGATCAAAAGCTTCATCGGGCAGGGGCGCAGGGTGACGGTCGTCTACCCGCTCGCCGCGACCACATACATAGAGACGTACAGCACGCAGACAGGAAAGACGACAAGGCGCAAGAGCCCCCGCCACCAGAGCGTATACTCCATGTTCCGGGAGCTGACGGCGCTTGCCCCCATACTCTGCGACAGCAGCTTTACGCTGGAAGTGCTCGAATGCACGGTAACGGAGGAGCGGCATACGACAAAGGAGCCCGTACAGTCAAAAAACGCGCGGCGGAGATTCAGAAAAGCCTGGCTCAAGGACGGCAAGCGCCTTGACGAGATTGGCAACCGGCACCGTTTCCACGCGCGGAAGCCCTATCTGGACCTGCTGCCGCGCGCACTGCAGGAGCCGTTTTCCGCGCGGGAGCTCTACGACGCCCTTGTATCGCAGGGCATCAGGCTCACGCAGGACAACGCGCGGCTCATGGTATGGGTGTTCGTCCGCGCGGGGCTGCTGGAGCACACGGACAGCGCCGGGCGGGCAAAGCGCTATGCAAGAAAACACTGAAAAAAAAAGGAAAAAAAATCTGCGCCGGAGCTCCAAATCCGCGCCGGAGCTAGCAGGCTACGCAAAGGGGATAAAAAAGCATAAAAAAAGCCCGCAGAGTCCTGACTCTGCGGGCTTTTTGGCTAACAGCTCAGCTTATCACCAGCTGTCATCCATGTCGTCCTCGTCCTTGTTCTCGATATCATAGAGGTCAGTGACGGCGCGGAGGTCATCCATATACATATAGTATGAGCCGCGGGCTTCCATCGGGTTGCAGTCCACGCGGAAACCAACGATGCGCAGACCAGGGCGGTTGCCATGGTACGCGCTCTGCTGCACGATGCCGTGCTCTCCATCAGGAGACGGCGGGATAGCAGCAGTCAGCTTCTTCCATCCGCTGAACTCAAGTGAGCCGAGCCAGATTTCAAAGCTGTGGCCATTGTAATCCTGCACCAGCAGCCAAATCTGATGTCCCATGTTGCGGCCGCAGAGCCACACGGACACGGTCTTGGTCACACCCTCAATCGGAATCGGGCGGGCAGCGGTCACATAGAAGGAATTCACGCCGCGGCGGAAGAACTCAATCTTTACGCCGAGAACCTTTGAATCCTCAAGCTCCTTGTTCACGTTGTCATTCAGAGCTTCCTTGCCGGCCGGAGAGCCGTCGAACAGACGCCCGGAGATGACACCGTAGTCAGGAGAAGCATGGACATTCCAGAAGCCCTCACGCTCAAAGCGGTCAACGCTTACCTCGCGGAGTGCCTCACGGGAGCTGTCGTTCCCAATAAAAGATGCATCCGGATCAGAGATGCTGGTATTTCCGTTTGCGCTGGACTGGGCAAAGACAGACCCGCCAGTAATGATTGCAGCAGCAAAGAAAGCTAAATAAATCTTTTTCATCTGTTATACCGCCTTAGTTAGAACTCTCACCGAAATCCGCTTCACTGAGCTCGTAGCCATCATAGATACCGGCAACAGTGTTAGAGGTGAACTTCAGCTGATCAAAGTAAATCGCAAAATTGTCAACAGCCTCGGTAGGCGCTGAACGGATACGGAAACCGACAAAAGTCAGAACCTTGCGGCCATTGCGGAAACGTGAGTGCTGGGGAATCCAGCCAGGCACGTTCAGGACGATATTCCGCCAGCCCTCGAAGCCCAGGTTACCTGCATCAATCTTGCGGACAACGCCGTTGGCATCGCGAACCAGAAGCTCAAGGCTGTAGTTATAATTGGCGCCCCACACCCAGAAATCAATCTGGGAGACAGTCCCACGGAACGGGATTTCATACGCGTTTCCATCCTTGTCCTTCGGATACACCTCGAACCAGTTGTCGCCCTTGCGGTCGAACGCGACCTTAACGCCCAGCACCTGCGTGGGGGTGTTCGCGTCGTGATACGGCTTCAGCGGGAGGGGAATCCCCTCAAAAGTCTTTGCGACAGGATAGCCCTTGGTCACAAAGCGGCTGGCCTGAACATCCCACGTCCAATCCATACTATCCGGTGTATCGAAACTATCGATAACAATCGTCTCCACAGCCTTGGCACTTGGCTGTGCAACTGCTGGAAGGCAGAATGCAAGCGCAAGAATGAGGCTCCCCAAAATGACTACGCCCTTTTTCATTCAAAACTCCTTGAATAACTGTTTCCCCGTTTTTACCGACCGGAAAACACCTTGTTTTACTTATCGTCATGAATCCTTCATCCCAACAGCGTTTCTCCCTTGCAAAAAAACGCCCGCGGGACAGGAATCCATTGCTTCATTATATTTCCATATCCGCACTTTGTCAAATGGTTTGGAACAATAAGCTTCATTTTTTCCCCTCGTCCGGGTACAGAGGGGAAAGCGCACACAAAAAACGCGCTCCCGGAGGAAAAGCTGGCGGCACCGTCCGCTTTTCCTATGTCAAAAGGCACAGGGATTCCTCATGAAAAAAAATGCGCGGAAGCGGGGTTCCAGGCATTTTTGTCCCCATGCAGAAGCCCTGACACCGCCCGCCGCTCTTGCAATTTACCACAAAAAGGCGTATGCTGGGGACGATATCGGTTTCCGATTGATTTCTATAATACAGGAGCACTTTATGTTCAGCTACAAAGAACTCGGTCTTGTGAACACACAGGACATGTTCAAGAAAGCGATGGCCGGGCACTACGCAATCCCGGCGTTCAACTTCAACAACATGGAGCAGATGCAGGCCATCATCCAGGCATGCGTCGAGGTGAAGTCCCCCGTCATCCTCCAGGTATCAAAGGGCGCCCGCGCCTACGCGGACAAGTACATTCTCCGCAACATGGCACGCGGCGCGGTCGAGTACGCAAAAGAGCTCGGCGCCGAGATTCCGATTGTCCTGCACCTTGACCACGGCCCGAATTTCGAGGTGGCGAAGGACTGCATCGACAACGGCTTCTCCTCCGTCATGATCGACGGCTCCGCGCTCCCCTACGACGAGAACGTGGCGCTGACAAAGAAGGTCTGCGACTACGCGCACAGCCAGAAGGACTACGTGACCGTCGAAGGCGAGCTGGGCGTGCTCGGTGGCGTCGAGGACGACGTCTCAGCAGAGGAGTCAAAATACACCAAGCCGGAGGAAGTGCAGGACTTCGTGTCAAAGACGGGCGTAGACTCCCTCGCAATCTCCATCGGCACCTCACATGGCCGCTGCAAGTTCAAGCCGGAGCAGTGCACGCGCACCGCTGACGGCGTGCTCGTGCCGCCGCCACTGGCATTCAACGTGCTTGAGGGCGTGGAGCAGAAGATTCCGGGATTCCCGATCGTCCTCCACGGCTCATCATCAGTCCCGCACGAATACGTGAAAATCATCGAGCAGTACGGCGGAAAAATCCCGGACTCAGTGGGCATCCCCGAAGAGCAGCTGCGCAAGGCATCAAAGCTCGCCGTCTGCAAGATCAACA
>DGUD01000081.1:0-476 GCA_002393865.1 Treponema sp. UBA4319 | reverse complement strand
CTGCAAGATCAACATCGATTCCGACGGACGCCTCGCCATGACGGCGGCAATCCGCAAGTTCTTCGCGGAGCACCCCGACAAGTTCGACCCGCGCGAATACCTTGGGCCGGCCCGCGAGGAGCTCAAGAAGATGTACATGCACAAGTGCACGGACGTCCTCGGCTCCGCAGGCCACGCGTTCGACTGAGCGCGTCCTGAAACCCGCAGGTGCCGCAGTCTTTCTAAGGCAGCAGCCCCTGCGGGGCACATATCCACCTTATGAAAAAACATGCGCGGAAGCGGGCTTCCAGTCTCTTCCGCCATTTGCAAAGCTGATTTCCGCGGAAGCGTGACCAGGGTTTCAGTATAACATTCATTTTGTCTTAAAATAACGTGTTTAGAGGAATAATTCTTAACTGAGAGATTTTTCCTCTCTCAAAAGAAGCCGGGATCCAGCATTCCTTGTACAAGCGAAGTATTCAAAAGGAGGCAGCGGG